>CAYXPA010000053.1:0-28514 GCA_964466945.1 uncultured Verrucomicrobiota bacterium
CGGTGGTTCAATTCACAGCAATCTTCCCTCGAAAAAAGTCCGACAGGCTCCTAGGTCGGCTGGCCGGGGCCCGGGCCGCGGACGAGCCGCCGGGTTGAAGCCGGCCCGGGGTTAAAGCCGGCGTCGCGCGCGCATCCCGTTCTGGACAGGGCGGGGGCGGCGGTTTCTGCTAGCGCGCCGTGACCAACACCGCCCCCGCTCCGCCGCCGGTGCGCCGGTTGCGCGATTTGTCGCCGCAGCAATGGCGCTCGGGCATCGCCGCGTGGCTGGGGTGGACGTTCGACGGGCTGGACATGCACTTGTACACGTTGGTGTATGTGCAGTTCGTGGCGGAGTTGCTGGGGGTCACTGATACGCGCGACCCGGCGGTGGGCCGGTACGGCTCGATCATCCAGGGCGCGTTTCTGCTGGGCTGGGCGCTGGGCGGGGGCTTTTTCGGGCGCATCGGGGACCGCTTGGGGCGCAGCCGCACGCTGTGCCTGACCATTCTGACCTACGCGGGGTTCACCGGGCTGGCGGCGGCGGCGCAGACGTGGTGGCAACTGGCGTTGTTTCGTTTTCTGGCCGCGCTGGGCATCGGCGGCGAGTGGGCGGTGGGGGCGTCCTTGCTGGCCGAGACCTGGCCGCGGCACTGGCGGCCGTGGATTGCCGCGGTGCTGCAGACGGGGGTGAACGTGGGGATTTTGCTGGCGGTGCTGGCGCATTACCTGATGGCCGGGCTCGTGGCCGAGCAGCCGCGGTGGTTGTTTCTGGTGGGGGTGTTGCCGGCGCTTTTGGTGCTCTGGATTCGGCGGGCGGTGCCGGAGACCGAGGAATGGAGTCAGGCCCGGGCGGGCGTGAGCCGGGTGCAAGCGCGGATTCGGGACCTGTTCCAACCCGGCCTGCGGCGCACGACGCTGCTGGTGATCGCGGTGTGCGCGCTGGGCTTGAGCGGGCACTGGGCGTTCATGTTTTGGAACCAGATTCACTTCAAGAACCTGCCGGACGTGATCGGGCTGGACGCGCACGCGAAGGGCGAATGGGGGCGGAGGTTGCTGTACCTGATCATCGTGGCGTCCATCGCGGGCAATTTCGTGGCGGCCGCGCTGGCGCGGCGTTTTGGGTACCGGCGGGTGATTGTGGGGATGTCGCTGGGCTACTTCCTGGCGCTGACCGGCTGCTACGCGATCGAGTGGCCGCACCGGCAACTGTATTACCTGCTGGCGGTGCCGGGGTTTTTCCAAGGGCTGTTCGCCCTGTACACGATGTATCTGCCGCCGCTGTTTCCCACGCTGCTGCGCACCACCGGGGCGGGGTTTTGTTACAACATCGGCCGGCTGGTCTCGGCGGTGGGCGTGGTGTTCTTCGGGTTGTTCGGGCAGGTGGGGGATTACCGGCTTACGCTGTTGCTGGCGGGGTGTTTGTTCCTGCCTGCAGCGGGCGTGGCGCTCTTGTTGCCGGAGCGCCGGGACGACCCCGAGCCGTTGGCGGGGCCGGCGGATTGAGGGGCGGGGCCGCGCGACCCGGGCCGGCGCGGTTTGGCCGGGGCCACTTCCGCGCTTGACTCTCCGGGCAAGCCGGTTAATCCCTCGCATGAACCCATGCGTGATGGAGTCCGCCGTGCGGGCGCGTGTGCCCGGCCGGAAAGGCTCCGCGCGAAAAACCTGAACCCAAAAGAACCATGCAACGCACCGACTCAAATCCTACCCGTTACGAAACCCGGGCCCTCTTGTCGCTGGGGCTGGTCTGCGCCGGCCTGGCGAGCGCTTCGGCCGAGGTCCTTTACGTCGAGGACTTCAACACCGACGGCTCGGTGGGCCCCAACCCGCGCTACACGGTCATCGGCGGCTTCAAATCCGAGCCGCCCCACGACCCGGCCAACGTCGGCAACGCCGCGGACCAACTCGGCCCGGTATACTGGGCCCGCAACACGGAGGTGTCCTACGTGGGCGTGCCCGCGCCCACGAAGGGCCGCCGGGCGTTGCTGGCCTGGGATGGCACCATCATCCCGGGCTCAGCGGACACCCTGGGCGGTTCGCCCGAGTTGTTTCGGCTGGTGGAAAACGCGGTCAAGTGGCTGGCCAAAGACAAGGCCGGCGCCAGCGTCGTCTTCACGCCCAACGCCGCCGCGGCCCAGGGCCTGGCTGATTACCTGAGCTTGCGCGGCTACGTGGTGAGCGACGACGACGGCGTGACCTCCGACACCGCCTACCCGGCTGACGTGGTCATCAAGGCCCCGGGCGGCAGCCCGTCCCGCTTTGCCCAGGCGCCACAGGGGGTGCTGGTCTTTTCGGCGTCGGACCATGACGACATGCTCACCTCGAGCATCGGCACCACGGCCTCGTTTCTGCCCGGCGACGGCAAAATTACCGCGCCCGAGCATCCCGTGGCCGCGGGCATGCCGGCCACCTTCCCGGTGGCGGATATGGCTTACAACTGGAACCTGATGGGCGACATCCTGCCCGGTGGCGCCATCACCGTGGCCACCATGATCCGCCGCATCCCGCCCACGGTGGCGAGCCTGGCGGATGTCGAGGCCATGGCCGCCGGGACCAAGCAGGCCAATAAATCCTCGGACACCTTCACCGAACTGGACTTCTCGGACGCCTCACCGGGCGACTGGATTTCGGATTACCCGCTGCCCGGCGGGGCCACCGGCCTGTGGGGGCTGGTCGCCAAGGGCAAGTTGAATGTCAAGGCCGCCGGCCGGTACAGCTTCGCGCTGGGCATGGACGACGGCGCCCGGCTGCGCGTGGACGCCAACCGCAACGGCCTGGGGCCGGAGGACAACGTGATCGTCGAGGACGCCGCCGGCGGCCACCGCGCCCGGTATGGCGATGTGACGTTCGCCACGCCCGGGCTGTATGACTTCGAGGTCGTGGCCTTCAACTCCGGCGGCGCGGGCAGTCTCGAAATGTCCGTGTCGCTGCAGCCCGGCGGAACCGACAACACCCCGGTCAACTCGGGCTCCTGGGAATTGCTGGGCCAGACCTCGGGCAACGTGGTGCTCAGCGGCGCCATCGCCGTGGACGTGTACGTGCCCACCGGCCCGGACGAAGAGGCCACCGTGCCGTTGCTGGTGCTCTTGAACGGGCCCACCGATACACCCCGGGGCTCGGTCTTCGGCGGCGGCCCCTTCTCGGGCTACGAGGGCAGCGGGTTCTTTGCCGGAGCCGCGCTGAACAAGTGGCTGCCCGAGGCGATTGGCGATTTGGGCGGCTACCGCACGGTGCGGCTGCGGCCGGTGAACGTGGCCGGCAAGGAAAACGTGAAGGTGACCGTGGCCCTGGCCGCCACGTTCCTGGACTTCGAGACCAGCGACTTCCTCGACCTCATCGCCTACCCGCAGGGCCTGGGCGGACCGGAGGTGCGCCTGGCGCGGTTCAGCGCGCCCAGCGGGGCCGTGAAATACTTTGCCGACATTGACCACGGCAACACGCCCCGCTTGGGGCTCGAATTCCAGGACGTGACCTACGACGTGCCCGCCGGCGCCACCAGCCTGGTCCTCGAAATCCGCGCCACCACCAGTTGGTGGAACGAGATCGTGGGCATTGACCACATCCGCATCACGGCCGGGCCGCTGGTCAGCCCGCCGCTGCGCATCGAGCGCATTACCCCGGTGGCCGACAAGCGGCTCGAGGTGACTTGCAGCGGCGGCACCCTGCCCTTTTTGGTGCAGGGCACGACCGCTCTGCCGGGCAACTGGGTGAACCTGCTCACGGTCAATGCGCGGAGTTTCCGCCTGCCCATGGCCGGCGACAGCATGGTGTTCCGCCTGGTGGATGCCACCTCGCGGAACGTGGTGCTCTACGCGGCCAACCTTACCGGAGCGGCTGAGCGCCCCGCACCGGTGGACACCCCTGCCACTGCCGAAGGTTGGGCCGCCCTCGAAGGCGACACCCTCACATGGTACATCGCGTATCGGAACCTCAAGGGACCGCTCACCATGGCCCACATCCACGGACCGGCGGGCGTGGACGAAGCGGCCGGGGTGATCGTAAACCTCAACCCGCCCACCGGCGCGACCAGCGGGGTGATCAGCGGGTCGGCCACGGTGAACCAGTCCGTGAAAGACGCCCTGGCCCAAGGGCGCGCCTACTTCAATCTGCACACCACCATCCACGGTGGTGGAGAAATCCGCGGCCAGCTCGGTGCTCCGTAGGGTCCACTCCGGAGGTCGCCAACCCCACCTCTCGATCCAGCGCCGGACTTCGGTCCGGCGCTTTTTTTTTGCGCGCTCGCGCAAACTGGCGGGAAGTCGAGGCAAGGCCATGCACCTTCCGCCGGGCGCGCGTCTGCCGGCCGACTCAACCCGGCTCGTCCGCCGCCCCGCTCAACGTCAGTTCGCCCACCAGAATTTCGACCCCGCCCGCGCTCACGCCGGCCCGCGCCTGCACCAGACGGCCCAGCCGCCCCACCACCTCGGCCCGCACCGTCAGCGTTTCGCCCGGCCGCGCCGTGCCGGTGATCTTGGCCTGGCGCACGGCCGTGAGCTTGAGGCCGGGCAGGGGCGGCCGGGCCGGGTCGCTCTGCGCCACCACACCGGCGAGCTGGGCGGCCGCCTCCAGGAGCAGCACCCCGGGCATCAACGGCTCGCCGGGGAAATGCCCACGCAGGAACGCTTCGTCTCCACGCAAGGTGTACTCGGCCACGCCCCGCCGGCCCGGCTCCAGCTCCACCAGCCGGTCCAGAAACCGGAACTCCGGGCCGTGGGGCAGGGCGGCCAGCGCGCGGGCCAGTTCGGGCGTCATGGCTGGGCGGGCTCGACCACCCGCGCGTCCGCCGGCAGCGCGGGCTCGAAACGCTCGGGCGGGATGGGCGCGTTGGCCACGGCGTTGGTGAAATCGTTCCGCAGGCGCGAACCATCGGCGAAGTGCAGCTCGTTCGCGACCAGCCCCAGGTCGGACGCGCGCAGCGTGAGCCGGATTTCGCGCATGAACTTGCGGGCCGGGGCGCGACGCGGCTCCAGGCGCACGGTCGTCAAACCGTTGGTCTCGGCCAGCCCCAGCAGGCGGAACCGCGCCTCGAACTCGGTGCGGCTGCCGGGAAACCCCGCGTCGAGCAACGCCAGCGCGTCCCGCCACGCCTCGCCGCCCGCGGCGGACAGCGGGTAACGCTCGGCGCGCTTGAGCCTCGGGTAAATCACCCACAGTTCGTTGGTGCGGCGCAGCGCGATCGTTTGCGGCGGTTCGCCCAGTTCCCAACGGAACCGGTCCGGCGCCGCGAACCACAACCGCCCGGGCGTGCGCAGCGGCTCGCGCAGCGCCGCCAGGGCGCGGGTCTGCGTGAACGACGCCGACCACGTCCGCAGTCCGCGCTGCGCGTCCAGCCACGCGGTCAAAAAGGCGTTGGTGTCCGCGGCCTGCAAGGCCGCCGCGCCGGCCACGAGCCACCCCGCCGCGCCGCCCCGCGCCCGCAGCGCCCCGAGGCCCCGCGCCAGGGCCGACCCCGCCGCCTGTGCCCACTCGAGCACCCGTAACAGCCCTCTCATACCCCGCCCTCCCGGGTGTTTCCGGCCGGCCAGATCGGCACGAAGTGATACCACTGGTCGGCGTGGGCGCGGATGACCGGCTCGAACGCTCGCACAACCCGGCCGGCCAGTTCGCGCCGCGCCGCGCGGTCCCCCAGCGCGCGGCGGTCGTAGGTAAATTCCGGCAACACCCTCGCGGCATAGCCGCCGCCGCGCGCCACCACGTACACCCCCAGCAGCGCGCACCCCGTCGCCCGGGCCAGTTCGGCCGGCGCCACCGACGCCAGAAACGGCCGCCCGCAAAACTCGACCTCCACTCCGCTCGGCCCCGGCGGCCGGTCCACCAGCATGGCCACGGTGGCCCCGTCCTGGAGGCGCCGGATGATCTCGACAAAGGCAAAAGCGTCCCGCCCGATCACCAGCGTCTGCACCCCGAAACGCGCGCGCGCCCGGCGCCGCAGGTCCGTCAAGTCCTCTTCCGGCTCTGCCTGCGTGATCACCAGCAGCGGCACGCCGCGATTCACCAGCAACGGCGCGCCAATCTCCCAGTTGCCCAGGTGCGGCGTGAGCAAGAGGATGCCCCGGCCGCGCGCGCGGGCGGTCTCGAACCGCTCCCAGTCGTTGAGCGCCACAAACCGGCGCTCGACCGGCGCCCCGCCCTCGAACCGCATCAGGTCCGCCAGCTTGGCGCCGAAGTTCCGAAACAACCGCCTTGCCGCGCGCGCCGCCGCGGCGCGGTCGCCGCCCAGGAGCGGCACCAGGTTCTCCGCCACCACCCGCCGTCGCCCGGGCCGCAGGACGCCGTAAAGCCCCCCCGCCAGGCGGCCCAACGCCAGCGCGGCCGGCAGTGGCAGGGCGCGCGCCGCGGCCAGACCGGCCCGCCACAACCCCGCCCGATAAAAGGCGGACGGCCCCGCGACGGCGGCGCGCGGTTCGGAGTTCAGCGGGATGGCGTTGCCGTGGGCCACGGTTCAATGCCCGGCAGGCGGGTGACGCCGGCCAGCTTGCGTCCAGGCCGGCAAAAAATAAAGGGCCGAAACCCACAGGCAGACCACGCCCGCGGCGCACACCGCGCCCAGGCCGGCCAGACCGGCGTGGCCCGCGCCCACCAGCGAGCCAAAGGCCACGGCGGTGGTCGCGGCGCACAGCCGCAGCGCCCGGCCGGTGGTGCGGAGCACGGCCGCCACGTCGCCCGCGTGCCGGCGCAGCGCCAGTTGCACGTGGATGGTGTAATCCACGCCCGCGCCCAGCAGCAGCGGCAGGGCCGGCAGGTTCATCAAGTGCCACGACCCGCCCGCCGCGGCCATCCCGGCCAGCAGCAGGAACAAGCCGAAAGCCAGCGCGGCAAAACTCCACCCCACCGCGCGCCAGCCTCCCAGCGTCAGGCGCAGACACCCCGCCAGCGCCAGCGTCACCGCGACCGCCAAGCCCGCCACGCGCGGCTCGATGTGCCGCAGCAACGCTTCGCCCAACAGTTGCCAGCCGCAGAACGTGACCCCCTCGAGTTCTTCGCCCGGCGCAGCCCACTCGGCCGCTTTCGCCCCGCGCACCAGCCCCGCGGCCAGCCAGCCTTCCGGCACCCGCGCCGCCGCGCGCGCCACCAGCCAACGGGCGGCCTCGCCCGCGGGCCAGACCGGCGGATTCGCCCCGGCCAGTCGCGCCCACGCGCCGCACACCCCGGCGGCCAGGTCGCGGGCCGATTCGGCAAAACCGGCGCGGTCGAGCGCGGCAAAAAAATCGTTGCTCCGCGCGGCCAGCGCCGCCGCCACGGGCAGGTTCTCCGCCTGCCATGACGGCGCGGGCCACAGCGCCAGCGGCAGCTCATAGCCGGTGATGGCGCCACGTTGCCGGGCCGCCTCGAGCCGGGTTTGCAACCGCTCAAGACGCGCGCGCACCTCGCCGGGCTCGCGCCCGCGGACCAGCACAAAGACCGGCTCGCCGCCGCGCGCGAAGCGGCGTTCCAGTTCCGCCATCGCCTCCGCGGCCGGGCTGTGCCGCGGACCCAGCGACCGTGTGCTGGAATCCACCGGGGGCAACCCCCGCGCCAGCAAAGCCAGCCCCAACACGCCCAACACCGCCGTGCCGGGCAGCGCCAGGCGGGAAAACCAAAGCTCGGCAAACCCCCGGCCCGGCGCGGTGCCGACGCCCGGCGCGTCCGGGCTCGAAATGGTGCCGGCCTCCGGGCGGGCGCGGCAGACCAGCGGCAAATAGGCGCGCAACATCACTTCCGCCGCGATCAACACGCCCAGCGCGACCAACAGGCCCAGTTGCCCCAGCCCGGGCAGCCCGCCGAACCACAGCAACCCAAACGCCGCCGCCGTGGTAAAGGCCGACCCGCGTACCGCCGGGCCGAGCTGCCGCCGGATTTCCCCGGCCCCGGCCCGCGGCTGGTCGCGCACCTCCTGGTAGAGCACCAAGCCGTAATCCACGGCCAGCCCCAGCAGGATGGCGGCGAACCCAAGGCTGACCAGGTTCAGCGTGCCCAGCAGCAACCCGCCCAGCGCGGCGGCGCCGAGCAAGATCACCTGCAACATCCCCGCCAGCCAGAGCAACGGCGCCCACCGGCGGTGCGCCAGCCAGAACAGAACCAGGATGCCCGCCAGCGTGCTCGTCACGGAGCGGCGGATGTCGCGGCGCATCCCGGCGGCGGCCTCGGCCACGAACGCCGGTTTGCCGGTCCACCCGAGCGTGACCCCGGCGGGCCAGTCGCTGCGGGCCCGCGCGCGCGCGAGGCAGGCGCGGAGCTGCGCGATCCACTCCGGCGCCGTGGCGAACCCCTGCCCGGCCGGCCCCGGCTCTACCAGCACCAGGCGAAACGTGCCGTCCGGCGCGGCAAACAATTCCTCGCCCTGCCCGGAACCGGCCGAGAGGCCCGGCGCGGCCGCCTCGGGCAATTCGGTCAACCCGAGCGGGTCGTAGGCCAGACGTCCAAGCGCGGCGGGCGTGAGGGTCGTGGCCAGCGACTCGCGCACGGCGCGCAAGCGCGCCTCGAGTGCCGCCGGCGCCAGGCGCGCGGCCAGGTCGCGCAGCGCGGCGGGGGGTTGGTTCAGCCAGAGCCAGGCCAGGAACTCCGCCGGGGCCGCCGGGCGTTCCCACCCGGGCGGGCGCCAGTGCGCGGCAGCCACGAGGCGGGGCTCGGCTCGCAGGGTTTCCGCCACCCGCCGCGCCGCGGTCTCGGCCGCCTCCGGGTCGGCGGCCGCCACGGTGACGATCAGCTCCGCGTCGCGGGCGAAGTGTTGTTGCTGGAGCCGCAGACCGCGCACCGCCGGCAGGTCAGCCGGCAGGAGGTTCAGCACGTCGGCGTCGAAGCGCAGTCGCGCCAGGCCGAGGAACACCGGCGCCAGCAGCGCGAGCCAGGCCCAACGTCGCAGCAGGTTCACGGCGCGAGATAGCCCGCGAGGCTCTCGCCGGTGCGGGGGTTGGCTAGCCGCCAGTTTTCGCCCTCCCGGGTAAAGGCGAGGCCGCGCGGCAGCGCGCCGCCCTCGAGGGCCACGGGCAACCACAACCAGAGCAGACGCGTCGGACCCGGCCCCCGACCGCGCACCCGGCGGCCCCCGGCGGGGAACGCGACCTCCCAGTGCGCGCCCGTGCGGCGCGCCTCGACCAGCGGCAGGGGCGGTTTGCTGAACTGGAGCACAAAGTCCCCGGCGCCGTCCCGGGCCAGCACCAGCTCGCCGGCGATGGCGGGCGCGGCCCGGCGCGGTTGCCAGACGGCCTGGCCGGCGCGGGTGGGCCAGGCAACCGGTCCCGCGGGGGAGGGCGGTGCGGGCGGTGTGGCGCAACCGGCCCCGAGCAGGCCGAGCAAGGTCAGCAGAGCCGCCGCCCGCGGGGCGCAACGCCGGAGTGGGGCGCGGGCGGCCATGCGTTCAAGCGGGCGCGGGCGCGGGCAGGGCGAAGTCCAGCCGCGGGACCAGCGCGTGGAAGCGTTGGAGGCGCACCAGCAGGTAGAAAAATTCGAGCCGCCAGCGCACCGGCCAGGCGGGCTCGAAGTCTCCGGCCAGCACGGCGAGCACGGCCGCCGGCAGGTCCAGGCCGTGGCGGGGTTCGAGGAACAATTCCATGAAGGGCGTGGTGTAATAGTGCTCGACCAGCCGCCAGTACATCCGCATGGCGCGGCGCAGGCGCCGTTCGTAAGCGGCCAGGGGGCGGCGGCCGTCCGTGCCCGCGGCCAACGCGTCGAGCACCGCCCGGGCGGCGAACCGGCCCGACCACATGGCCAGGTACACGCCCGCGGAGAAGATCGGGTCCATGAACCCGGCGGCGTCGCCCACGCGCAAGAGGCGCGGCCCGACCAGGCGGCGGTTGAAGTACGAGAAGTCGCTGGTGACCTGCAACGCGCCCGCCAACCGGGCGCCGTCCAGCCGCGCCCGCAGCACCGGGCTGTGGCGGACCGCGGCCCAAAACACCGTCGCGGCGTCCCCGCCTCCGGCGGCGAAGTCCTGCGGGTCCAGCACCAGGCCCACGCTGGTGCGCGTGGCGGAGATGGGGATCAACCAGACCCAGCGGTCGGCGAACCGCACGATCACCGTGTCGCCACCGGCCTCGCCCGGATCGCGCCACACGGCGTCGAAGTGGCCGAAGACGGCGAGCTTGCGGTGGCGGGGGTGGACCACGCGCAGGCCTTGCTGGTTGCCGGTGAGATTGGCGCGGCCGCTGGCATCGAGGACGAAGGCCGCCTCGAAGCGGTGCGCCCGGCCGTCCGGGTCGGTGGCTTCGACCGCGACGCGGTCGGGCCCGGCGGTGGCGCGGCCGGCGGTCCAGCCTTCGCGCACGTCGGCGCCCCGGCTCTGGGCGTGGCGCAGCAGCAGTTCATCGAAGCGTGCGCGCTCGACCTGGATGGTTTCGGATTCGCGGGTGAACCGGCCGTTGCGGAAGACGAAACGGCGCGCCTTCGCCCCGTTGGCCAGCAGGAATTGCGCGCCGGTCTTGCGGGGAAAGTCCGCGGCCTGCAGGGCCGGCTCGAGGCCCAGTTCGACGAACAACGGGCGGTTGTAAGGCAGGAGCGACTCGCCGATGTGGAAGCGCGGGAAGCGCTCTTTTTCGAGCACAACCACCCGCCGGCCCGCGCCGGCCAGCACGGCGGCGGCGGTGCTGCCGCCGGGGCCGCCGCCGATGATGAGGGCGTCAAGGTTCACGGCTCGGTTCCCCGGGCGCGGCGCTCGAAGCCTCCGAGTGCGTCGGACAACTCGACCGCTGGCCGGGCAACCCCCGGGCATGGCGGCCGGGCGTGCGGCGACCACGGGCCAGGGCACAAACACAGCAACTCTCGCATGGGCCTTACCCGGACGAGGCAACCGGCGCCCGGGAGCAAGGACATTTTCCGCGCCGCGCGGCTGCTGGCCAGCCGGAAAAAGCAGCTCCGGCTGCCGACACCGTTCCCGGCCCGGTGGAGCGACGCAAGAGACCGGGGCGGCGCCGGGTGCATTTCAGTTTATGGCAGGCGGGTATCTCAGGCGTAGCGCAGGTTTCCCAACCTGCCGTATCGCCGACTTCCAGTCGGCCGGCCAAGACCGCGGTCACTACCGTCCGGGAGTTCGCCGCGTTTTGCGGATTGGAAATCCGCGGTACGGCAGACTTGGAAGTCTGCGCCACGTGCATCGCCCCCTGGCGACCCGCGGTCAGAAAATGAAATGCGCCGGGGCGGCGCCCGGCCGGCGTTTTGGGACTGGTGCGGGGGCGCGAGGGAAATTAGGCTGCGGCCATGCAACACACCTTGTTTCTGCGGCTTGGTCTCTTGGCTGCCTGGCTGGCGATTCCGCGTCCGGGGCTGGCCCACTCGGCGGTGGAGCCGGCTCCCCGCGGGGAGGAGTGGTGGCAGCAACGCCACCGGGCCATCAACCAGCGCGTGGCCGAGGTCGGCGACCGGGCGCAGGTCATCTTCATCGGCGACTCGATCACCCAGGGCTGGGAGGGTGCCGGCAAGGAGGTGTGGGAACGGTACTACGCCCCGCGCCAGGCGTTGAATCTGGGCATCAGCGGAGACCGCACCCAGCACGTGCTCTGGCGCCTGGACCACGGCAACCTCGAGGGCCTCCGCCCGAAGGCCGCCGTGGTGATGATCGGCACCAACAACTCAAACGGCGAGGACAACACCGTCGAGCAAATCGCCGACGGCGTGCGGGCCATCGTGCGCAAGCTGCGCACCCGCCTGCCCGGAACCAAGGTCATTTTGGTGGGCATCTTCCCCCGCGCGGAAAACCCCGGCCCCCAGCGCGGCAAGGTGCTTCAGGTCAACCAGGTCCTCCAGCGCCTGGGCGACAACCGCGACGTGTTCTACGTGGACTTCGGCTACAAGTTCCTCAACGACCAGGGTCTGATCCCGCGCGAGCTGATGCCCGATTACCTGCACCTCAGCCCGGCGGGCTATGCCATCTGGGCCGAGTCCATCGAGGGCCTGCTGGCGCACCTCCTGGGCGACACGCCGGTCAAAGCCGCCTCGGCCACCGCCGACCTCTCGGGAGCGTGGATTTGGACCATCCGCGGCCCGGACGGCAATCCGGTGGAGGCGCCCCTCGAGCTCAAGCAGGAAGGCACGCGAGTGACCGGGCGCTTCGCCCGCGGCCCGGACCGCTGGCTGGAGATCGAGAACGGCCAGGTCAACGGCAACAGCTTTTCCTGGACGGTCAAGCGCGACCGGCCGGACGGCAGCCTGATGGTTTACACCATGACCGGCACGCTTCAGGACGGAAAGATCACCGGCAAGGTCACCACCACGATGGACGGCAGCGAGACCACCGCCGAATGGAGCGCCCGGCGGAAGTGACCGCCCCGACCGGGCGCGCCGCCCGGCGCCGCGCGTGAGTCCGACTGCCTCGCCCCTCCCGCTTGGACCATGAGTGAACCGCTTGTCTCCGCCCCGCCCGCGGCGGCCCGCGACCGGATGCCGCGCAGCGTGGCCTACATCGTGGGCAACGAGGCCGCCGAGCGCTTCAGCTTCTACGGCATCCGCAGCATCCTGACCGTGTACATCACGGCCGAGGTGGCGCGCGGCGGCCTGGGCCTGACCGCGGACAGCGCGACCACGATTGTCCATCTGTTCATCTTCGGGAACTACCTCCTGCCCCTGCTGGGGGCGTGGCTTTCGGACCGGCTCATCGGGCGGTATTCGACGATTTTGTACCTCTCGCTGGTGTACTGCCTGGGCAACGGCGTGCTGGCCTGCAGCGGCCTGTTTGAAGGCGTGCCGGCGAGACTGGCCTGCCTGGCCGCGGGGCTGGGGTTGATCGCGCTGGGCTCGGGCGGCATCAAGCCATGCGTCTCGGCCTTCATGGGCGACCAGTTCAAGCCCGAGCAGGGCCACCTGCTGCAAAAGGCCTACGGCGCCTTCTACTGGTCCATCAACTTCGGCTCGTTCTTTTCGTTTCTGGTGGTGCCCTGGGTGAAGGACCATTACGGCTACGCGCCGGCCTTTGGCGTGCCGGGCGTGTTTATGGCCGTGGCGGTGGTGATCTTTGTGCTGGGCACGCGCCAATACGTGCGTGTGCCCCCGGCGCGCCACAGCCGCGCGGCGGGGTTTTTGACGGTGTTGATGACGGCGTTTCGCCGGCGGGCGACTCCGGGCGTGGCGCCGCTGGTGAACCTGCTGGTCACGCTGGTCATCCCGGTGGTGACGATGGTGGTGTTCACCGTGCTGGCGCTGGCGCATCCTCTGAGCCCCGCGTTGCGGGCGCTGGGCAAGGGCGCGCTGGCCGCGGTGGGACTTTGGTACCTGTTGATCGTCGGCCTCAGCCTCACGGGCCGGATCGAGCTGCCGGAGACCTTCTGGGCGGCGGCCCGCGACCGGCACCGCGAGGAGGAGATCGCCGCCGCGCGGTCGGTCGGGCCGATTCTCTTCGTGTTCGCGCTGGTGCCGGTGTTCTGGGCGTTGTTCGACCAGACGACCTCGACCTGGGTGTTGCAGGGCCAGCAGATGCGGGCGGTGATGCTCGGCAACTTCCGCATCGGCGCCGAGCAGATGCAGTCGGCCAACCCGGCGTTGGTGATGGTGCTGGTGCCGTTGCTGACGCTGGTCGTGTATCCGCGCCTGGGGCGCTGGGCCACGCCGCTGCGGCGGATGAGCGCGGGCATGTTCTTCGGCGCGGCGTCGTACCTGATCGTGGCCTGGCTGCAACGGCGTCTGGAGGCGGGCGAGCAGTTCAGCATCCTGTGGCAGGTGCTACCCTACCTGGTGCTGACCACCGGCGAGGTGCTGCTCTCGACGACCGGGCTGGAGTTCGCGTTTGCCGAGGCCGCGCCGAACATGCGTAGCACGATCATGAGCTTCTGGCTCTTGACCGTGGCCTTCGGCAACCTGCTGGTCAGCGCCATCACCAAGGTCCTGGGCGGCGCGGCCGAGGCGGGGTCGGTCACCTCCGGGCGGTTCCTGCTCTACGCGGCGCTCACCGCGGCGGTGGGGGTGTTGTTCAGCCTGGTGGCCTCGCAGTACCGCTACCGGCACCCGGCCTTTCGCAAGCTGGCGGGGGAGGCGTGACGCCGGTGACGCGCGGTGTCATGATTTGCCCGTGCCGCATGAAAAAGAAAACGCCCCGAAAACTCCCCCTCGCCGTGCGCGCGGCGCGCAGGTTGCGGCGTCTGGAAAAGGTGCGGGGGCTCAGCCCGGCCGAGAAGTCCGTGCACGCCCTCGGCCTGGCCGCCACGCCGGAAGAGCGCTGGCAGATGCTCGAGGACTTCGCCCGCTCGAACGGCGGGTGGCGGCCCTCGAGGCCCGACGGCAACGCTTCTTGCGGGTGCGGCCGGACCGGTTGACCGGCGAGCCCCTCAGTGCGTGAGCACGTACAGGAGAATGTTCAGGGCCAGCGGATACGCTTTGGGCTCGGAGAACTCGGCGAAGTAATCGGGGTTGGTCATTTCCTCCTCCCAGCCGTCGCCCAGGTCGGTGTTGTGGCAGGCCAGTAGCAGCAGCCGCCCCCGCTCATCCCGTATGGCCCGGTAATGCGGCGTCTTGCCGTCCTCGACCTCCCAGGTGACGCCGGTGCCCCGGTAGCGGGTGGCGTGGTACACGTTCGGAATCTGCGGCTTTTCCTTCAGGTCGAATACGAAGTGGAAGATCGGATGCTCCGGCGGCAATTCCTCCGCCCGCCGGTCGGGGAAAACCCGCCGCAACACCTCGCGCTCGAAATGCGCCCAGGGGCCTTCGCCCCAAAAATCGTCCACGAGCAAAAAGCCGCCGCTGAGCAGGTGCCGGCGCAGCGCGGCCACTTCGGCTTCGCTGAGCACGATGGCCGGCACGCCGCTCATGAACAGGAACGGGTACCGGGACAGCTCGGGGTCGGTCAGTTCCAACACGTGGCCGTCGGGCGCCACGGCCAGGGCGGTCACCTGGTGCAGGCGCCAGGACAGGTTCACGTCCGCGTCCGGGTAGTCCGTCCACCAGGCGTAACTGGAGCGGTCCTGCGTCGAGGTGTAGCGGATGCGGGCGAAGGTGAAGACGTCGCGCTCGAAGCCGGTCGGGAGCGTCCAGGTGGGCACGCTACCGCGGCTGAAGGCGGGCGGTCCGCGCCGCGCGCCGCGGAACTGGGCCAGCGCGGTTGCCACCGCCAGACTGAGGCCGAGGGCCCAGCCCACCCACCTGGGGAACCGGCACCCACGCCGCGAGCCACCGCGGGGGATGGCGGGGCAGGAACAGGCCGGGGCGACCGCGTGGTCCTGCGGTTCGAGGTGGAGTTGGCTCGGGGAAGCCATGACCGGAAAGCAACGCCCGCAGCAGACGCAGCCGCCGGGCGCGGGGTTACGACTGGCGGCGCGCGCCACCGGCTGGAACCGGCCGGGAAGGTTGGTGGGCGCTGAGGGATTCGAACCCCCGACCTGCTCGGTGTAAACGAGACGCGCTAACCACTGCGCCAAGCGCCCACCGCCCCGACCTTGCCCCGCCGCCGCCGGGCTGGCAACCGGAACCGCGACTCGGCCGACCGGCCGCATCCCGCGCCTCAGAGAGCGCCAGCCACCAATGAAGCCGCCTTTGCGCTGGCCTTTGGCGCGCGCGACCCTAGCCTGCGCGCCAACGCATGAGCACGCCCGACCGTTCCGCGCCCGGCTTGACGGCCGCCGGTGTTCCCGCCTTCCAACCCTACATCCCCGCCGAGGTGCGTCTGCGCGAGTTCACGCCCGTGCCGCTGGTGGTGGGCACCGTGCTGGGCATGGTCTTTGGCGCCTCCTCGCTGTACTTGGTGCTCAAGGTCGGGCTCACGGTCAGCGCCTCGATCCCGGTGGCAGTGATCGCCATCACGCTCTTCAAGCTGGCGGCCCGGTTCGGCTTTCGCGAAACGACCATCCTCGAAAACAACCTGGTGCAGAGCGCCGGCTCGGCGGGCGAGTCCATCGCCTTCGGCGTGGGCGTGACCATGCCGGCGATCCTGATCCTGGGCTTTGACCTGGAGCTGAGCCGGGTGTTGCTGGTGGCGATTTTGGGCGGGCTGCTGGGGGTGTTGATGATGATCCCGCTGCGGCGGGCGTTGATCGTGGCCCAGCACGGAGTGCTCAAGTTCCCCGAGGGCACGGCCTGCGCCGAGGTGCTCAAGGCCGGGGCTTCCGCCGAATCGCGTGCGGCCGCGGCGGCGGCGCACCGGACCACGGGCGGCGCCGGCGGGCTGGAGACCAACCCGGCCACGATTTTCATCGGGTTCGGCATCGGGCTGGCCTACAAGACCCTCATGGCCCTGGGCCGGCTCTGGAAGGACATTCCCGAGAAAATCTTCGGCGCGCCGTTCAAGGGGGGCTCGATCTCGGCCGAGATTTCCCCCGAGCTGCTGGGCGTGGGGTACATCATCGGGCCGCGCATCGCCTCGATCATGTGCGCCGGGGGCGTGCTCTCGTACCTGGTGTTGATCCCGGCGATCACCTTCTTCGGCGAACACGCGGCGGACCTGGTGCCGCCCGGCAGCCAGCCCATTCGCGAGATGGGGCCGCACGCCATTCGCGGGGCGTACATCCTGTACATCGGGGCCGGGGCGGTGGCGGCGGGCGGCATCATCAGCGTGCTGCGCTCGCTGCCCACCATCTGGCACGCGCTGCGGGGCGGGTTGCGGGACTTCAGCGGGGCGCGCGACCTGACCGCCGGCGCCGCGCGCACCGATCAGGACATCTCGCTCAAGGTGGTGTTGATCGGCGTGCTGGGCCTCCTGGCCGCGATCACCCTGGCCACGCCGCTGCACATGAACCTGCTGGGCGCGCTGCTGATCGTGGTCTTCGGCTTCATCTTCGTCACGGTGTCTTCGCGCCTGACCGGCGAGATCGGTTCCTCGTCGAACCCGATTTCCGGCATGACCGTGGCCACGCTCCTGCTCACCTGCCTCATCTTCCTGCTGCTGGACTGGACGGAGGCGCGGTACTACGTGACCGCGCTCTCGGTGGGCGGCATCGTGTGCATCGCCTCCTCCAACGGCGGCACCACCGCCCAGAGCATCAAGACCGGCTACCTGGTCGGCGCCACGCCGCGCTACCAGCAGATCGCCCTGCTCATCGGCGCGCTCGCCTCGGCCCTGATCCTGGGCCCGGTGCTGACGTTGCTCAACGACAGCAAGACCGTGTACGTGCCGGTCGCCCGGCTGCAAAACCTCCCGCCCACGCTGCGCGCCGACCCCGCCACGCTCAGCCGCCGCGAAAAACTCCTCGGCCCGCAGGGCACCACCGACACCAACACCTACCTGGTCTGGCACAACACCCGTGAACAGCTCGGCCCTCCCGGCCGCTACCTCGTGGACGCGGCCGGCCGGCCGGTGTACCTGGTGGACCCGGGCATCAACGGCACCTGGCGCACCCGGCCGGACGGCACGACGGTGGAAAAGTTCGACGCCCCGAAGGCCACGTTGATGAGCTACATCATCAAGGGCATCCTCAGCCGCGAGCTGCCCTGGGGCCTGGTGCTCATCGGCGCGATGATCGCCATCGTGCTGGAAATGTCCTTCCTGCCCTCGCTGGCCTTCGCCACGGGCGTGTACCTGCCCATCTCTTCCTCGATGCCCATCTTCATCGGCGGCCTGGTCCGCGCCGGCGTGGACCGCTACCTGCGTCGCAAGTTCGCCCACGCCGGGCTCACCGCGGAGGAGTTGACCGCCGAGGGCGACAAGAGCGCGGGCGTGTTGCTGGCTTCCGGCTACATCGCCGGTGGCGCCATCGCGGGCATCTTGATCGCCTTCATCGCCGGGCTGGCCGACCCCAACGGGGCCGGCCCGGCCCGCTGGCTGGCGCAGTTCAACCAGGCCGTGAACACCCTGGCCGGGCGCAATCCCTTCGTCACCGGCGCGTGGTCGGACCTGCTGGCGCTGCTGCCCTTCGGCGTGCTGGTCGTGCTGCTCTACCTGACCGGGCGCGACGTGATCCTGGCCCGGCGGCGCCGGGAGTGAGCGGGGCAGCGCGGAGGGAGGCGCCCGCGGGTTGAGTCGTCCTGGCGGCTGTGTTTGACTCTCCGCCCATGACCTTCCCCGAACTCAAACGCCGCGTCCGGGCCGGTGAGATTGACACCGTGTTGACTGCGTTTCCCGACCCGTTTGGCCGGCTGGTGGGCAAACGCTTTTGCGCCGCCCATTTCCTCGATCACGTCGCCCGGCACGGCACGCACGGCTGCAACTATCTGCTGACCGTGAACCTGGACATGGACCCCCTGGACGGCTTCGCCGTGGCCAACTGGGCCGCCGGCTTCGGCGATTTCGCCTTCCGGCCGGACCTTCGGACCCTGCGCGTGCTGCCCTGGCAACCGGGCGCGGCGCTGGTGCTCTGCGACTACACCCGCGAGGACGGCTCGCTCGTGGCCGAGGCGCCGCGCTCGGTGTTGCGCGCCCAGGTCGAGCGGCTGCGCCGGCTCGGGTTCACCTGCCGGTGCGCCACGGAGCTGGAGTTCTACCTCTTCAACCAGACCTACCACGCCGCCTTCGCCTGCGGGTACCGCGACCTCCAACCCGCCAGCGATTACCGCATTGACTACCACCTGATGCAGCCCACCCGCGACGAGCCGCTCCTGCGCGCCATCCGCAACGGCATGACCGCCGCGGGCGTGCCGGTCGAGAGCAGTAAGGGTGAGTGGAGTCGCGGCCAGCACGAGGTGAACTTCCGCCCGGCCGAGCCGCTCGAAATGGCCGACCGGCACGTGGTCTTCAAACACGGCGTCAAGGAACTGGCCGAGCAGCACGGCAAGGCCGTGTCCTTCATGGCCAAGCTGGCGCCCGGCGAGGCCGGCAATTCCTGCCACCTGCACCTGAGTCTCTGGCGGGGCGACCGGCCGTTGTTCTGGGACGCCCGCGCCGGCGGCGGCTCCCGGCTCTTCCGCCGGTTCTTGGGCGGGCTGTTGCGGTACGCGCGCGAGCTGTGCCTGTGGTTCGCCCCCACCGTCAACAGCTACAAACGCTTTCAGCCGGGCAGTTGGGCCCCCACCCGCCTGGCCTGGGCCATGGACAACCGCACCACCGGCTTCCGCGTGGTCGGTCACGGCCCCTCGTTTCGTCTCGAAAACCGCATGCCCGGCGCCGACGCCAACCCGTACCTGGCCCTGGCCGCCATGCTCGCCGCCGGCCTGGCCGGCCTCGAGGAAGACCTGGACGCCGGCGAGGAATACCACGGCAACGCCTACGTGGACGCCGCCCTGCCGCGCCTGCCGGGCACGTTGCGCGAGGCGGCCGACCTCTTCGAGCAATCCCGCCTGGCGCGGGCGGCCTTCGGCGACGCGGTGGTCGAGTACTACGTCCACCACGCCCGGCTCGAGCAACAGGCCTTCCTTGACGCGGTGACCGACTGGGAAAAGCGCCGGTACTTCGAGCAGATTTGAAAGGCGAAAAGCTGAATCACCCGGGGCGTGCAAGCGCCGCCTGCCGGCAAAGCAGGCCCCGCGTGCGGTTTGGCAAGCCCGCGCGCAATAGGGACGGGCCGCTGCGCTGACGCCAAAGCCGCCACAGCGTGGCGCTACCGAGCGAACACAGCGGACCATGGGGTAGGGCGCCGCTGCGCCGGCGCCGCGCCGGCCCCGATTGGCTTTCAGCTTGAGCGGGCCTCCGCGCCCACAATCCGCCCGGGGCTCAGTTCCCGAAGGCGCGCCGCAGCAGGGCGAGGCTCTTGGGCACGGCGGTTTCGGGGTCTTCCTTGCCCTCCATTTCCAGCGAGACGTAGCCGGTGTAGCCGGCCTCGCGCAGGATGCGGGCGATGCGCCGGTAGTCCAGGTCCAGCGTGTACCACTCGCCGCCGCCGTAGTAGGTCTTGGCCTGCACAAACACGGTCCGGGACGCGACCTGGCGGATTTTGTCGTAGGGGTCTTCGAGGAAGTTGCCGGTGTCCAGCAGCACGCCCAGCCAGGGCGAGGGGAGGGCGTTGACCAGGCGCAGGAGTCCTTCCGGGGTGCGGGTGAGGCCCCAATGGTTTTCCAGCGCCAGGATCACGCCGCACAGCTCGGC
This sequence comes from uncultured Verrucomicrobiota bacterium, assembly GCA_964466945.1. Lineage (GTDB taxonomy): Bacteria > Verrucomicrobiota > Verrucomicrobiia > Limisphaerales > J093 > DSVZ01. The sequence continues at coordinate 19,825 of CAYXPA010000053.1, forward strand.
CTTGGGCAGGCATTGTTCGATACAGTCCTGACACCACCGGAAGCCGTCCTCCTCGGTGTAGCCGGGCAGGACCGGCTCCTCGCCACGCGCCTGCATGAGGTCGTCGAAGTTCGGAATGGTGTTCCAGCGGCCCGAGTTGAGACGGAGGCAGGGCACGCCCAGCTCGTAGGCGATCTCGAGGCACTTGTGGGTGTGTTCGACCTGCTGCCGGCGATAGGCCGGGTCGGGGTCCACGAAGTCTTGGTGGATGGACAATGCCACCAGGTCCACTCCGGCCCGGAAGGCGTGTCGCTTGAGCCGCCGCAGGTAGGCGCGGTGCGCCGGGGTCAATGGCTCCTTCTCGGGGATGTCCATCTGCCGGTGCAGAATGTCCACACCCTCGACGCCGAGGGCGGCGGCCTTGTCAATGACCGTCTCGACCGGCACGCGCGCGGTCTTGAAGTGCCAGTACGAGTACGTGGCGAGGGCGAGCTTGAGGCGCGCTCGCGCGCGGGAAGTGCCCGGGGCGGCGGCGCGGCCGGTCCAGGGTGCGGCAGCCGCCAGGCCGGCGGCGGCGAGGAAATTGCGGCGGGAGAGCTTCATGGGTGATGCGTGGTTTTTGGCCAGCCTAACGCGGCCCGCCGCGGCCGGACAATCACGCATTACACCCCAACACTCCACCCGCCAGCCGGCGGATGGCTCAAGGTGAGGGCTTCCGGCTCGGCTCGCGGGAGTTACCGCGAACAGACTCGGGAGGATGGCACCGATTCCGCCACGCGGAGCTCAAAGCCCCAGCGCACCGGGCACCCACAGAATGCCTTCCCGCTCTCCGTCAAAGGTGTAGCAAGCGGTCGGGCTGTTGAGGGGTGCGGTTCCGAGACGGTCGGCACCCCCCATCAGGGCCGCACGCACCTCCTCCGGCCCCAGCGCCGGGTTGGCTTGCAGGAGCAACGCCACCGCGCCGGCCGCGTGGGGCGCGGCCATGCTGGTGCCGGACATCCGGGTGGTCCCGCCGCCCAAGGCGGTCGAAAGGATGCCCACCGACTGAATCAAACCGCCGTTGTTCACATCCTCCCGTTCCTCGCCGGGCGCGGAAATTGTCACTCCCACGCCGTCGTCGCCATAGTTCCCGTCCGTGGTGAAATAGGAAGCCGTGTCCGCCGGGATGTAATAGCCCCGGCGATTGGCCTTGCCGTTGGTCGCGGTGGTACTGGCCACGGCAATGACCTCGGGAAAACGGGCCGGCACCTGTTGATCCACTTCGGTGCCGCAATCGTTGCCTGCGGCCACGACCACCGTGACGCCTGCCGCGACCGCGTTCTGGATGGCCTCCTGCATCGGGAGGTCATCGGCGCCGGCCGCGGGCCGGCCCAGGCTCATGTTGGCCACGTTTACCAAACCGGCATTGGCCAACACCGCCTCCAATCCGCCGATAACGGTCGCATCCGTGCCAGAACCGCTCGCGTCCAACACGCGCACAGAATACAGCGCCGCTCCGGGAGCCACCCCCACCACGTCCCGGCTGTTGTTCCGGGCGGCAATGATGCCGGCCACGTGGGTCCCGTGTCCGTGGCGATCCTGGCCGTCGCCGTCGAACGGGTCGTATAGGACACCGGCCACGCCCAGGTCCGCGTGGTTCAGATCAATCCCGGTATCCAGCACCGCCACGCCGATGCCGGCGCCGGTGACCGCGGACCAGACCTGGTCTGCGCCCACGCGGACAACGCCCGCCGGCTTGACCTGCCCGGCGGTACCACCGCCGCCGGGTTTGCCTTTGCCGGCTTTCTCCGGCTGCGCGACCAGCGTGACCACCCGATCCGGCACCACCCGCAGCACCTCCGGGTCCTGTTGCAACTGCCGGAGCCGACCGGGCGGCACATCCGCCGCAAAGCCGTTTAAGGCCAGCCGATAGAACTGCCGTGCCGGCAGTCCGTGCCGTTGGCTCACCGCCGGGGCGGACACCCCCACGCGGACTTGCACGATGTAACTTCCGGGAACGGGATCGCCGGCCCGGAGCCCTTGACCCAACAGGTCCCCCGTGCCGATGCCCAGACTCAGGCCGGCGGCCCAGGCGAGAACTTTCGTTTTCATGGTTGCCTTTCAGTGGGAGTTTCCGGGTCACGTTACGCAGGGAGCTAAGCGCGTCAAGAGCCGATTCGGAGCCAGGGCGCCGGGGCAATTTGTTTTCACCCATTTGGTGGAGGCGGACCACGCCGGGCAGGGGGAAGCGTTTACCCCGCGGTTGACAGCCCGGCTTTCGCGGGCAATTTCACGGCCATGAAATCAATCGCGCGTTGTCTCATGGCTCTGACCCTCGCCGCCTCGGCCGCTCTGGCCGGCTCGCTCTACGACATCCCGCTCAAGGACATTGACGGGAAACCCACCTCGCTCAAGGCCTACCAGGGCAAGGTGATCCTCCTGGTCAACGTGGCCTCCCAGTGCGGCTACACCCGCCAGTACAAGCCCCTCGAGGCCCTCTACCGCAAGTACAAGGACCGCGGCTTCGTGGTCGTGGGTGTGCCCAGCAACGACTTCGGCGGCCAGGAACCCGGCTCGCCCGAGGAGATCAAACAGTTCTGCAGCTCGAAGTTCGACGTGACCTTCCCCTTGATGGAAAAGGTCCGGGTCAAGCCCGGGCCGGACCAGCATCCGCTCTACGCCGCACTGACCGGCAAGGACGCGGCCTTCCCCGGGGAGGTCAAATGGAACTTCGGCAAGTTCCTCATCGGGCGCGACGGCAAGGTGCTGGCGCGCTTCCAGTCCGGCGACGAACCGGACTCGCCGCAGGTCATCCAGGCCATCGAGGCGGCGCTGGCCGCCAAGTAAGGCGGCTCGGCAGACCAACCGCGCGTCCGGCGCCCGCTCCGGCACGGCGCTGGCCCGAGCAGGCGCGCCGCCACGGACCGCCGGTCTGACCATCGGTCAGATGACCCGGGCTTCCCGGGCTTGGGCCTGTCCGGCCCCGGGCAACGCACCGCTTTCAGCCATCGGCTCCCGGGTTTCACCTGCCGGTTTTCACAACCGCAGTCTGTCGGCGCCGGGCTTTCTTCAGTCTCGACCGCCTGCGCGCAGCGCGGGAAGAATGCCACCGACGCTTCGCCCGACCGGACACAGCAACCTGCGGGTTTGGCCGGAGACGGCGGGCACGCGCCGCGCGACATATTTCAAGCCATGAGCCTGACGACCTTTGCCTTTCCCACCCGCATCCTTTTCGGCCCCGGCGCGCTGCGCGAGTTGCCGGCCCAGCTCGAGCGCCTCGGCCTGCGCCGCCCGTTGGTGGTGACCGACCCGGGCCTGGTGGAAACCGACGCCTTCCGGGCCCTGAGCGCCGTGCTCGACCCCGCCGGATGCAACCAGCGGTGGTTCCTCTTCGGCCAGGTCCACCCCAATCCGGTCGAGGACGACGTCCGCCTGGCCGCGCAATTGATGCGCGCGCAACAATGCGATGGCGTCATCGCCTTCGGCGGCGGCAGCCCGCTGGACGTGGGCAAAGCGGCGCGCCTGCTGGCCCGGCGCCCGGACTTCCCGCTGGCAAAATTTTACGAACAAGAGGCGGATTGGAGCAGTCTGGCGCCGCTGGTGGCCATTCCCACCACTGCCGGCACCGGCAGCGAAGTGGGCCGCAGCGCGGTCATCACGCTCGAGGCCACGCGCCGCAAGGCCGTGCTCTTCCACCCCGAACTCCTGGCCCGGCTGGTGATCTTGGACCCGGAACTGACCGTGGGCCTGCCGCCGCACCTGACCGCGGCCACGGGCGCCGACGCGCTCACGCACTGCCTCGAGAGCTACACCTGTCCGGTGTTTCATCCGCTGTGCGACGGCATCGCGCTCGAAGGCATCCGGCTCATTGTCGCGGCCCTGCCCCGCGCCTTCCGCGACGGCCGGGACCTCGAGGCGCGCGGGCACATGCTGGTGGCGGCGGCAATGGGCGGGGTGGCCTTTCAAAAGGACCTGGGCGTGGTGCACTCGCTGGCGCACCCGCTCTCCACGCTCTGCGGCCTGCATCACGGCCTGGCCAATGCCCTGTGCTTGGTGGCGGGCCTCCAGTTCTGCGCCGCCCACAAGCCCGGCCTGTACCGGCGCGTGGGCCTGGCCTGCGGCCTGGACGTGCTGCACGCCTCCGACGCCGAGGCCGACGCGCGCACCATCGCCTTCCTGGCGGACTTCCTGGCCGGGCTGGGCTTGAACCAGCGCTTGCGCGAGCACGGCGTGCGGGCCGACCAACTCGAAGCCCTCACCTCCCAGGCGTGGGAAGACCCCTGCCACCGCACCAACGCCGTGCCGGTCACGCGCGAGGACCTGCGCGCCCTGTACGAGGCGGTGTTTTAAGGCGGCGGCGAAGTACCGCCGGCCCAATTGTCCATCCGCCGCCGTCCACGCACCGGCCAGAGCCGGTGAACCATCCCGGCTGCCCAACGCCGACTTGCGGCGCAGCCGCCAACCTTTAAGCTGAAACCGTGAGCAAGCTGGTTGAATTGGAGCGCGAGATCGAGAAGCTGGCGCCCGAGGAGTTCCGGCAGTTGTCTGCCTGGATGGCCCAACGGCAGGCGCAGTTGGGATGCGAGCCGCTTTTGCCCGCGGGGGCGGTTCGCGATCATCGCGCCTTTCTGAACAGTTACGCCCCCGAGGACGAAGGGCTCTACGATGACGCCGCGCGCGGGTGAGTTTTGGCTGGCGGCCATTCCTTACACGAGCGGCGAAGCGGCGAAGCTGCGTCCGGTACTGGTCTTGTGGGAAGACGCAGCGGACGTCGTGGTGGCGGCGGTGACCAAGGCGACGCCCCGATCCGCGACGGATGTGCCTTGCAAGACTGGGCGGCGGCCGGCCTGGTGGTCCCGTCCACGGTGCGATTGTCGCGCCTGGATTGTCTGGAGCAGGTGCTGTTGCGACGCCGCCTGGGTGTGGTGTCCGCCGAAGACGCTCGCCGACTGCTGGCTTGCTGGTCAGAGCGCGTGCGGCCCAGGTTTTAAGTTCCGGGCCTTTTGCCGGGCGTCAGGCAAGGGCGAGCTTTCACCGCACTTGCTTCTTGCTGAGGTCGCCGGCGGCTCAGGGCTTATGCCAAACCGCCACGATGCGTTCCGCCGTGACTTCCGGGGGTTCGTCCGGCGGCACGTCCAGCCAGTGCATGGGCAGTTGGTGGCGGCACCAGGTCATTTGCCGCCGGGCGAACTGCCAGGTCTTGCGCTTGACCAGGGCCAGCGTCTCCGCCAAGCCCCGCTCGCCCCGCAAGTGTTCGACCACCTGCCGGTAGCCGATGGCCTGGAGGGCGGTGCGATTGCCGGCCAGCCCGCGCTCGAGCAGGCGCCGGGTCTCCTCGACCAGTCCCGCGGCAAACATGGCGTCCACGCGCGCGTTCAGGCGGGCGCGCAGGTCCGTCGGCGCGCGCCGCAGCCCGAACACCCGGACCGCGCCGCCGGCTTCCGCCCGCCAGGCGACGCGCTGGGCGCTCCAGGGTCGCCCGCTCAGGCGCAGGACCTCGACGGCGCGCACCACCCGCCGCGGGTTGGCGCGGTCAATGCGCGCGTAGGTCTCCGGGTCGCCGACGCGCAGTTCTTCGAGCAGCGCCGGCAGCGGGGTCGCCTCGAGCGCGGCGCGCAGGGCGGGGTCGGGCGCGGGCGCTTCGCCCAGGCCGGCCAGCCAGGCTTTGAAGTACAGGCCGGTGCCGCCGCAAAAGATTGGCACGCGGCCGCGGCTCAGAATGGTTTCCACCGCCGTCTGGGCCAGGCGCACAAAGTCCGCCGCGGTGAAGGGCTGGTTGAGGTCCGCCACGTCCAGCAGGTGGTGCGGTACGCGGGCGCGCTCGGCAGGGCCGGGCTTGGCGGTGCCGAGGTCCAGCCCGCGATAGACCTGCATCGAATCCACCGAGAGGATTTCGCCGCCGAGGCGTTCGGCCACCGCGAGGGCCACGGCGGATTTGCCGGTGCCGGTGGGGCCGGTCAGGTACAGGGCGCGCGGCGCGGCGCTTTCCCTCATAGCGGGCGGGAGAGCGAGGCCTCCCGGGGCGGACGCGGGAGGAAGGTGCGCAGCAGCAGCAGGCCCACGCCCACGCAGATGGCGCTGTCGGCCAGGTTGAAGGCGGGGAAGCCCACTTCGGCGCCGTCGCCGCGCCGCACCAGGTAGAAGCGGAGGAAGTCAATGACGTGGCCCACGCGGAGGCGGTCGGTCAGGTTGCCCAAGATGCCGCCGAACATCAGGCCCAGGGCCGCCTGCCCGGTGAGGGTTTGCGGCTCGAAGCGCTCGCGGGTCAGGTAGAGCACGACCAGGGCGGCCACAGAGACCAGGGCCAGCAGGCCGTTGTTGCCGGTGAACAGGCTCCAGGCCGCGCCGGTGTTGCCCCAGTGCACGAATTTGAAGAAGCCGGCAACGACCTCGCGCTCGTCCCACGGGCCGAGGTAGCGCAGCACGGCCAGTTTGCTGAGCTGGTCGGCCAGGTACACGGCCGCAGCCACGGTCCACAAGCGGCGTTCCTCGGGAGGCAGGGACGGCATGGGCGGGTTACTCGGTGTAACCGAAGAGGCGGCGCTGCTTGATCAGACGGGCGACCTGCGGCGGCACCTGTGCCTCCCACCGCGGGTCGCCGGACCGGATTTGCGCCAGGACTTCTTCGGCGAAGATGGGCAGGCAGTCCGGCGAATAGTCCTGGAGGGCCTGGATGCAGCCGCGTTCCTTGAGGTAGGCGTGCAGGTGGCGCAGGTGCGCGGCCACGCGGAGCTGGTCGGCGGTCTCGAGCCGGCCGGTCAAGGGGTCGCGGTACGGGTACACGTAGAGCTTGAGGTCGTTTTTGAACAGGCGGCCAAAGGACTCGAGGATCCCGCCCTCGAGGTCGGTGTAGTACTTCTCCTCGAACAGCTCCTGCAAGGTGGGCACGCCCATGACCAGGCCGATCATCTTGCGGGTGTACCGGAACAGGTACCCGGCCAGGCGATGGAACTCGCCGTAGTCGGAGATGAGCACGTCCCGGCCCAGCGCGGCCAGCGTGTCCACCCGGTCCAGAAAGTCCCGGTGCTCGATCACGCCGTCCTGGGCCAGGTTTTTGAGGGTCATTTCCAGAAGCACGACCGCCTTTTCGCCCTGGACCGGCGGCTCGTTCAGAAACGCCGCCCGGGCGCACTCGAGCATGTCCACGGTGGTGCGGGTGACCGGCCGGAAGCTGCCGCGCAGGACCAGGATGGGCTTCTTGTAGAGCATCTCGCCGGCCTGCACCACCTCACCGTCGGCGGTGAAAAGCGCCGCGTCGGTCAAGCCGTGGGCCACCAGTTGGAGGGCCGCCAGGCGGTTGTCCACCGCCGCAAAGTCCGGTCCGGTGAACTTCACGAGGTCCACCTCGACGCGGTCGCGGGTCAGGTTGTCCAGCAGGGACTGGATGATCAGCTCGGGCTGGTCGGCGTAAAACAGCCCGGCGTAGATGAGGTTCACCCCCAGGATGCCCAGGGCCTCCTGTTGCTGGAGGTTCTCGCGGTCGTGCAATTGCACGTGCACCAGGATGTCCGCGGGCGGGGCCAGCGGGCGGTGCTGGAAACGCAGACCCAGCCAGCCGTGGCAATCCTCCGTGCGGCTGTAGCTGCGCGCCGCCACGGTGTCGGCAAACACAAAGAAACGCGTTGTCTCGCCGCGCCGGGCCACCAGGCGGGCGTGCAGCAGCTCGTACTCGTGCTCGAGCATCCGCTGCAACCGCTGCCGGCTCACGTACCGCTCGCACGGGCCGTAGATCGCGTCGCTCACCGTCATGTCGTAAGCCGACATGCTCTTGGCCACGGTGCCGGCGGCGCCGCCCACGCGGAAGAACCACCGCGCCACCTCCTGCCCCGCGCCGATCTCGGCAAAGGTCCCGAAACTGGCCGGGTCCAGGTTGATCTGGATGGCCTTCTCGTGCGTGCTGAGCAGCGGCCGGGTCGGCGCGGCCGCCGGTGGTTTGCTCCCCGCGGCCGCCCCGGGCGGATGCAGCAAACAGAGCGTGGCCCGGCTCATGCCTTGCTGGTGATGCGCCCCCAGTCCACGCCCTGGCTGGTCGCGTACATCGCCAGCGCCTTCTCGTGCTGGATCAACACCGCGCGCACCACACTCGAGTCATCCGCCCGGCCCAGGTCCCCGAGCGAGTCCGGAATCAGGTCCACCTTGCGGTGGGCGTAAATGAGGGCGAACACCGCGGCCGCCAGCGCCACGTAGGGCAGGTCCTTGTAGGCGCCCTCGGCCACGTCCTCGACCAGGTTGGCCAGAAACTCGAGCTGCCCCACCAGGTGCGGGAACTTGGGTGCCTGAATCTGCGTGAACTCCGCCTTCCACAGCGGCAGCTTGCGCAACAGGGTCTCCACCAGGCGGGGGGTGATCTGCGCGGCGCCGCGATTCACAAAATCAACGATTTCCGGCATGGCGCGAGCCTAACAACCCGCCCCGCCCTGTAAACCGCAAAGACCGCCGCGCCCGTGCCTGCGGTCCTACCCATCCCCCGCCGCCACCGCCCGGGCACACCCTCCGCCGGACCGCGTCCGCCCGGGCGACCCGGCGCGCCTGGCGGGGAGATTTTTTGTGGAGCCGGCGCCGCCACGGCGTTAAAGAGGGCGCGTGAAAGCCATCCCGTTTTCCCGTCCCCTGTCTCGGCGCGCCTTCTTGCGCTCCGGCGCCACCCTGGCCGGCGCGCTGACCCTGCCGCAAATCGTCCCCGCCCGGCTCCTGGGCGCCGCCGCCCCGGGCAACCTCATCAACGTCGGCTT
>CAYXPA010000054.1:0-27480 GCA_964466945.1 uncultured Verrucomicrobiota bacterium
TGCAGTACACGCGCAACATGGCCACGGGCGCTTCGACCGCGAACCTGGCCGTGGTGCTGGTGGACGCGCGCAAGGGCGTGGTCGAGCAGAGCCGCCGGCACACCTTCATCGCCGCGCTGCTGGGCATCCCGCACCTGGTCGTGGCGGTCAACAAGATGGACCTGGTGGGTTGGAGCGAGGCGCGCTTCCTGGAAATTCGCAGCCAATTCGAGGCCTTCCTGCCGCGGCTGGACGTGTTGCAGGACGTGAAGTTTATCCCGATCAGCGCCCTGCACGGCGACAACGTGGTCGAGCCCTCCCGCCACACCCCCTGGTACGAGGGGCCCACGCTCTTGGGGCACCTGGAGAGCGTGCACATCGCCAGCGATTACAACCTCGCCCAGTTCCGCTTTCCCGTGCAGTGGGTCAACCGTCCGGCCCACCCCACCGATCCCGCGCTGCACGACTTCCGCGGGTACAGCGGCCAGATCGCCGGCGGCATCGTGCGCGCGGGGCAAAAGGTGATCCTGCTGCCCGCCGGCCTGCGGACCACGGTGGCGGAAATCTGGACCTACGACAGCGTTTTGGGCGAGGCGTTTTGCCCTCAAAGCGTCACCTTGCGGCTGGCCGACCCGGTGGATTGCAGCCGCGGCGACATGATCGTGGGGCTGGATAACCTGCCCGGGTGCAGCGCGGAGCTCGAGGCGCGCGTGGTCTGGATGCACCCGCGGCCGTTGACGGCCGGGCGCAAATTTTACCTCAAGCACACCACAGCCAACTGCCGGGCGGTGGTCACGGCGCTCGAAAACCGAATCAGCCTGGAGACGTTCGAGCCGGAGCCCGAGCCGCCGGCGCAACTGGGCTTGAACGACATCGGCCGCATCCGGCTGCGCACCACGCGGCCGCTGGTCTTCGACAGCTACCGCGTCAACCGGCTCACCGGCTCGTTCATCCTCATTGAAGAAGGTACCAACCACACCGTGGGCGCGGGGATGCTCGAGCCGCCGCGGGAGGTGTGGAAGCCCGAGTTCGAGGACTTCGCCATTTGAAGACCGGGCGCGCGGCGTAGGGTTTCGCCAAACAGCGAGCCGAAGCTAGGCAGGCCGACGCGTCCAGTGCGGGACATGGGCTTGCCTGAGTGGGGGAATCCTCTATCTTGGCCCCACTGTCGGCTGCGGCCGCTGTGCAAGTTGTGAAAACATCGAAATCTCCCCTTTTTCCGCGCTGGTACCGGCCCCGACCCGGGTTGCCGACCTGGCTGGGCCTGAGCCTGCTGATGTTGTTGCGCGCGGATGTGGCGCCGCCGGAAGCCTCGCCGGCCGATGCCCCCGCGCCCAAGGTGGCGCAGTCCGAACCGGCCGGGGATCCCCTGCGGGACCTCATCACCTTCACCACCAAGTACGACCAGGTGGTGCCGTTGCTGCCGGGGGCGTACGACGCGGACGTCACGCGCCTGACCGCGCGCATCCTCGAGAACATGCACTACTCGCGCCACCCGCTGGACGCCGAGTACGCCGAGCGGTTTTTCAACCGTTACCTCGAGGTGCTCGATCCGCAGCATTTCCACTTCAACCAGGAAGACCTCAAGGAGTTCGAGAAATACCGGGAGCGTCTGGCGGAGCTGACCTTGCGCCAGGGGGACACCCGCCCGGCCAATGAAATCTTCGCCCGGTACCTGCAACGCGTGGACCAACGCGCCACCCTGGTAGCCAAACTGTTGCAAGCCGGCGAGTTTGATTTCTCCGCGGAGGAACGCTACACACCCAACCGCAAGGACGCGCCCTGGCCGGAGACCCTCGAGGCGGCGCAGGCCCTGTGGCGGCAGCACCTGCGTCACGAATACCTCCTGGAGCTGCTCAACAAGCAGAAGCCCGGGGAAATCGTGAAAAAGCTGGCCCAGCGCTACAAACGCCTGCTTCGGGCGCTGGGCGAGTTTGACCGCGAGGATATCCTCCAGTTTTACCTCTCCGCCCTGGCCAACGCCTATGATCCGCACTCGGATTACATGGGCAAGGCTCAGCTCGACAATTTCGCCATCAGCATGCGGTTGTCGCTCTTCGGCATCGGCGCGCTGCTGCGCTCCGAGGACGGCTACTGCACCATCGAAAGCCTCACCCCCGGCGGCCCGGCCGCCCGCAGCAAGAAGCTCAAACCCAAGGACCGCATCATCGCGGTGCAGCAAGCAGGAGGTGAACCGGTGGATGTGGTGGACATGAAGTTGTCGAAAGTGGTCGAGATGATCCGCGGCCCGAAAAACACCGAGGTGACCTTGACCATCATCCCTGCCGACGCCGCCGATTCGTCCGAGCGACGCACCGTCACCCTCGTCCGCGACGAGATCAAGCTCGAGGACCAGGCGGCCAAGGCGCGGCTGTACGAGATACCCAACGGGGAAGGCGCGCCCGTGCGGGTGGGGGTGATTGATCTGCCGTCTTTCTACGCCAGCTTCGAGTTGGGAAAGACCGGCGAGAAAACCGAGCCGCGCAGCACCACCGCGGATGTGACCCGCCTGATTCGGAAGCTCGAGGCCGAAGGCATCGCGGGGCTCATCCTCGACCTGCGCCGCAACGGCGGTGGCTCCCTCGAAGAGGCCATCAAGTTGACGGGTTTGTTCATCCGGGAGGGCCCGGTTGTGCAAGTGCGCGACGCCAACGGCGAAATCAACGTCGAGCGGGACACCGATTCCGGCGTGGTTTACGACGGTCCCTTGGTGGTGATGACCAGTCGGTTCAGCGCCTCGGCCTCGGAGATTTTGGCGGCGGCTCTGCAGGACTACGACCGCGCGCTGGCGGTGGGGGACAAGTCCACCCACGGCAAAGGTACGGTGCAGACCATTTACGAGCTGGGGCGGTTCACCCGGCGCTTCCCGGAAAGCTACAATCCCGGGGCCCTCAAGGTGACCATCCGCAAGTTCTATCGCGCCAATGGAGCTTCAACCCAGCTTCGGGGAGTCACTCCTGACATCGTCTTGCCGTCGGTCAACAACGAGATGGACGTGGGCGAAGGTTCCCAGCCGTTCGCCCTGGCTTGGGATTCCATCCCGGCCGCGAAGTTTGACCGGCTGGGGCGGGTGCAAACGCATTTGCCCGAGCTGCGGCGTCGCACCGAGTCCCGCGTGGCGACCGACCCGGATTGGGATTACGTCCGCGAGGACATCCAGACCTACCTCAAGGCACAGGCGGACAAGAGCATCTCGCTTAATTTGGAAAAACGCCTCAAGGAGCGCGAAGAGGCAGAGGCCCGCAACAAGGCCCGCAAACGCGACCAAGCCGCCCGGGCCGACAGCAAGGAAAAAATCTACGAAATCACCTTGAGCCTGGCGAGCCAGCCCGGCCTCCCGCCGCCGCTGGGCAGCACCAACGCGCCGACAGCAAGCGCCGAAACAGACCAAAAAGCTGTGGCGGCAGCCGTTACCGGCTCTGGCGATGATGCCGTAGAGGTGGAAACGCCGGACATTTTGGCCAACCACGACGTGGCGCTGCGGGAAGCCAGGCGCATTTTGCTGGACCTGATCGAACTATCCCGCGTGGTTGCGCCACAGCCGCCCGTGGCGGCCACCGTGCCGTATGAGTGAAACGGCGGATTTAGGGTTGGTGCATCTCGGGGGTTAGCCACCTCAACCCCACCTGAATCCATCCGGGCATGGTCAGCAGCGAAAGGGCCGTGGTGGCCACCACCACGCGCAAGGCGGTAACCACGTCACCGCCGTAGTGTCGGGCCATCACAATCGGGAACACCGCCGCCGGCATGGCGGCTTGTAACACGACCACGCGCCGGAGCTCCACCGAAAGCGGCAGCAGCCAGGCCAACCCCAAAAACAGCAGCGGCAACAGGCCGAGTCGCAACAGGCAGGCTGAGGCGGCGGTCTCGATCCCTTGGGACCAGGGCAAAGCCGGGAGTTGGTCGGCCACGGTAGCTCCGATCAACAGCATTCCCAACGGGATGGCGCATTGCCCCAACAAGTGCGCGGCTTCTCGGGCGAACGTAGGAATCCACCGGTCGGCACCCAGGGCGTTGACGAAAACTGCCGCCAAGATGGCCAACACGGGTGGGCTAAGCAGCTTGCGCCATTGCCGGCGCGGGTCCGTGCCGGTCAGCAAGGGGAGTCCGAACAGCCACAAAGCCAGCTCGACACCCAAGTTGTGAACGAAGAGCACCGCCACAGTGGCTTGGTCGAACAAACTGACGGCCAAAGGGAGGGGGATGTAGCCGTAGTTGTAAACGGCGACCGTGAAAGCAAAGGTCCTTCGGCCGGCAGGGTGGGGGGACGGGAGCCATTTCGCCGCCCACAGGCCCACCGCGACACCAAGCCCCACGGTTCCGAATCCCACCACCGGAGCCCACACCACGTTGCTCAGGACAGCCACAGCGGGGTTGCCCAACAGGGAATCCACCGCCAGGCAGGGGATCATCACGTTGATGGTCACGCGCAAGAGGCTGGTGTCGGCCACCTCGGTCAGCCAGCCCAACCGACGCAGAACGAATCCCGCGCCGATTAGAATGAACACAGGAAGAACCGCCTGAAAAACAGTGACAAATTCATGCATCAAGACGCCCAAAGCCTAGACATTTTCGGTCTTGTGCCAAAAGCCAATTTCAGGGCAGGGCATGAAGAAGCCGCATCCCCGGCCGTCTCGATTTGTGCCAGTGTGGACAAAACGAGCCAATCCCGTTGGCATTGACTCGCTGCGAGGCTCACTCAAAAGGGGGTTGTTACAGGATTTAACCGGGATTTCGGCCGAATCTGGGGTGCAGCGGACGTCGGCATTAAATTTGCTAGTCTTTAAGGCAGAACCAGCGTCGGGTTTCTGCGACGGAAATCGGCTGAATCCCGCCGCTCCTGCGATCACCGCAGGCGCAAAAGGTCCTCTGTGGCCTACTTTCGGCGGTCGTAAGGCTGCCGACCCACCTTGTCAACGTCGCCTGGCGGTCCCGGAAACGGGGCCGCCAGTTCTCTTTTCGGAAGGGAAGCCCCGGTGCAAGCTTGCTGCTCGAATTGGCTGGGACCAAACTGTCTGCCATGCCTGTACCGGTTTTAACCGTGGCACAAATGCGTGCTTGGGAAGCGGCTTCTTGGCAGGCCGGCCGCAAAGAATCCGAGGTCATCGCGCGGGTGGGCCAATTGTTGGCCGCCCGACTGCGCGCACTGACCGTTCCCGGGGATCGGATTCTAGTGCTTGCGGGCCGGGGGCATAACGGCGATGACGCGCGCGCCGCGGCAGATCAACTCCGGGATTGGGGGGATCGCCAAATTGACCTGATGGAGGTGAATGACCCCGACAAGGCACTGACACCCCTGAATTCGGCCCTATCCCGGCGACCTGCCTGGGTGGTGGACGGATTGTTTGGGATTGGGCTGAATCGCCCGCTAAGTCTCGAATGGATCCGCTTGATCCAAGCCGTAAATGCTTCCAAAAAGCCGGTTTTGGCTGTGGACGTCCCGTCGGGATTGAACGCGCAAACCGGTGAAACCTGGGGGGCAGCGGTGCAAGCCCGCCTGACAGTCACTGTGGGAGCACCCAAAGTCGGCTTGCTGCGACCTGAGGCCTGGCCTTTCACCGGGCGGCTGGTGGTTGAGCCGGAAATTGGCTTGGTACCGATACCGCAGGAGGCTGAACTTTGGTGGACGATCCCTGAAGATTTCACGGACTTCCCGCCGCCGGCTCCGGTGGCCAGCCACAAGGGCCATCGTGGACACCTCTTGATTTTCGCCGGTTCTCGGGGTTACCACGGGGCGGCGGTCTTGGCCGCTCGGGCAGCTCAGCGTGCCCGGCCGGGTCTGATTACGGTGGGCACGATGCCGGAAGTTTATGTCCCGGTCGCCAGCCAGTTGCAGGCCGTGATGGTGAACGATTGGCGCTCGGTCCTGGCGAAAATGCCGCAGGCAACGGCCTGTTTGGTGGGGCCGGGTTTGGCCTCGACCGATGTGCCTGCGGATTTGCGGGATATGGCAGTGACATTATGGCGAACAGCGCCGATTCCCGTGATTGTGGATGCCAGTGCCCTTGACTGGTTGCCCCAGAGTTCCTCAGCGGTACCTGCCCTGCGGGTCATCACTCCGCATCCGGGGGAAGCAGCGCGCTTGCTGGGATGTTCGGCAGGTGAGGTTCAACAAGACCGTCCAGCCGCGCTGCGGGCACTTTCGAAAGGCCTTGGCGAATGTTGGGTGGTCTTGAAGGGATATCAAACCTTGATCGGACAAGACCGGAGTGCAATTTGGGTAAACTCTTCGGGCGACGCCGCATTGGCCCAAGGCGGGACCGGCGATATCCTGGCCGGATACTTGGCGGGGCTTTTGGCGCAACCCGACCTGGCAAATCAGGCAGAGATCGCGCTTCGATACGCTGTTTGGCGGCACGGGGCCGCGGCAGACGTTGCTGAAACTGCAGGTCACCAATGCGTTCCGGAAGAATTGGTGGCTTGTCTGGCCGACCCAAAAGGCCCCCGCATGGCAATCTGAGTACGTGCATGGGTCCGTTGACGGGATGGTGCCCCATTCAATGCTAGAGTTTCAGGTTTACATCGTAACGCATTGATCTCAAACCATATAGGATCAAGATAACGAGTCAAAAAATCCTAAAAAAAAGCGTTGACAACCCGAATCTGGCTTTCTAGCTTGTGCGTCTTGTTATTGATCGGACGTGCCGTACGCAACGGCAAGTGGTGCCGTGCGTACGGTTCGTTCTCGTTCAAAACAAGGCTTTTGCGAGACACACGATGCCCATGTAGCTCAGTCGGCAGAGCGCGTCCTTGGTAAGGACGAGGTCACCAGTTCAAACCTGGTCATGGGCTCCAGCGATCCAGCATCACACAACAACAGCGAGCGAAAATGGCTAAAGAGCAATTCCAACGGACCAAGCCGCACGTCAACATCGGCACCATCGGCCACATTGACCACGGTAAATCCACTCTGACCGCAGCGATTGTGGCAACTCAGGCCCGCAAGGGGTTGGCGACGCCGATTTCCTACTCGGACATCACCAAGGGGGGCACGGTGCGTGACGAGACCAAGACGGTCACCATCGCCATCTCCCACGTCGAGTACCAAAGCGAAAAGCGGCATTACGCGCACGTGGACTGCCCCGGGCACGCCGACTACATCAAGAACATGATCACGGGTGCTGCCCAGATGGACGGCGCCATCTTGGTGGTGGACGCCGCTGAAGGCCCCATGCCGCAGACCAAGGAACACGTGTTGCTGGCCCGCCAAGTGGGCGTGCCGGCCATCGTGGTTTACCTTAACAAGGTAGACCTGGTGGATGACCCCGAATTGTTGGACCTGGTCGAAATGGAATTGCGCGACCTTTTGACCAAGTACGAATTCCCCGGCGACAAGACCCCGATTATCCGGGGGAGTGCCAAGGCGGCTCTGGCGGGGGACCCGAAAGGCGAGGAGTCCATCCAAAAACTGCTCGAAGCGGTGGATGAATTCATCCCGCTGCCGGTGCGGGAAGTGGACAAACCGTTCCTGATGAGCATCGAGGACGTGTTCAACATCGAAGGCCGGGGTACGGTGGTCACCGGCCGCGTCGAACGCGGAGTCTTGGAGCGGATGTCGGAAGTGGAAATCGTCGGCTTGCGGGAAACCCGCAAGACCGTGGCCACGGACATTGAAATGTTCCGCAAGCTCTTGGACAAGGCCCAGGCCGGCGACAACGTCGGCGTGTTGCTGCGCGGCACCAAGAAGGAAGAAGTGGAGCGGGGCATGGTGCTGGCCAAGCCGGGGACCATTACTCCCCACACCCACTTCAAGGCCGAGGTTTACGTGCTCTCCAAGGAAGAAGGCGGCCGTCACACGCCGTTCTTCAGCAACTACCGGCCGCAGTTCTACTTCCGTACGACAGACGTGACCGGCACGATTACCCTCCCCCCGGGAGTCGAAATGGTGATGCCCGGCGACAATGTCTCGGTGGAGGTCAAGGTCATTGCCCCCATCGCCATGGAGCGCGGGCAGCGGTTTGCCATTCGCGAAGGTGGGCGGACGATTGGGGCCGGCCGGGTGACCGAGATTCTTGAATAACCCGGTTGCCAAAGCGGCCAATTCAAAGCAACATCATGGCGGACGGTTTTCCGGCAGTCAGGGCGGTAGCTCAATTGGTAGAGTAGCGGTCTCCAAAACCGTCGGTTGTGGGTTCGAGTCCCTCCCGCCCTGCCAGTTTGGAGGGGTGGCAGAGTGGTCGAATGCGGCGGTCTTGAAAACCGTTGTGGGTTTGTCCCACCGGGGGTTCGAATCCCTCCCCCTCCGCCAACGTTGAACGATTGTGCGAGAATACATCACATTGATTCTGTGGGTCTTGGTCATTGGGGGCGCCTTTGCCTACCTTTGGCGCAAAGGCCACTTGATGCGCTTGGGCACTTACGTGGCCGAGACGCGGGAAGAGTTGCGCAAATGCACCTGGCCTTCGGTGGACGAGCTCAAGGGTTCCACGGTGGTGGTGATGATTACCATCGCTCTTTTAGCCGTTTTCACCATGCTCTCGGACTTCCTCATCCTGAAGATTGTGCGGGGGATTTTGCCCAAACTTTGAGCCCGGACGGCGCGACGCCAACCCCCACCAACATGCGCAGCCAGTGGTTTGTCATCCATACGCTTTCCGGCCAGGAAATGAAGGTCAAGGAGAGCATTGAAAAACGCCTCAAGGCCGAAGAAATGGGCGAATATATTCACGAGGTCCTGGTACCGATTGAAAAAGTGGCCGAGGTCCGGGGCGGCAAGAAGACCGTGACTTCGCGCAAACTCTACCCTGGGTACGTGTTCATCAACATGGTCCTGCTGGACGAAAATCAGCGCCTGATTGAAAAGCCCTGGTACTTCATCCGCGAAACCCCCGGCATCATCGGGTTCGTGGGCGGAGACCGGCCCACTCCGACCAGCCAGGAAGAAATTGACCACATCAAAGCCCAGATTTCGGAGTCCGAAGAGTCCGAGCGGCCGAAGGTCAGCTTCGAAGTGGGTGAGACGGTCAAGATCAACGACGGTCCGTTCCTCAATTTCAACGGGGTCATCGAGGAAGTGGACCCCGAACGCGGCAAGGTCAAGGTCACCGTGAACATTTTCGGCCGGAGCACACCCGTCGAATTGGAGTACTGGCAGCTCGAAAAAGTTTGAGCCGCGCCTTGGGACTCCCCCGCCGAGAAACCAGCAACCGCTTCCACACACCATGGCAAAAAAAGCAGTTGGCCAGATCAAACTTCAGATTCCCGCCGGGCAGGCCAATCCCGCCCCCCCGGTGGGTCCGGCCCTGGGGCAACACGGCGTGAACATCATGGCCTTTTGCAAAGAGTTCAACGCCCGCACCAAGGACCAGGCCGGCATGATTGTCCCGGTGGTCATCACCGTGTACCAGGACAAGTCCTTTAGTTTCATCACCAAATCCCCGCCGGCCGCCGTCCTGTTGAAAAAAGCGGCCGGGATCGCCACCGGTTCCAAAACCCCGAACAAGGAAAAAGTGGGCAAGGTGACCCGCAAACAGATTCTCGACATCGTGAAGATCAAGCAAGCCGACCTCAATGCCACCAGCGAAGAAGCGGCGGTGCGGGTCATTGCCGGCACCGCCCGCAGCATGGGCATCGAAGTGGTCAACTAACTGCAACGCGGGAGAGCCGGCCGGCTCGCCAGCACCGCCACGCTTATGCCTCGAAAACCCAGCAAACGTTACCGCAAGGCGCTCGGCATGTACGACCCCACCAAGGTTTATCCGCTGCCCCAGGCGGTGGACCTGTTGGTCGCCTTCCCGCGCGCCCGCTTCAACGAAACCGTCGAACTGGCCTTCCGCTTGGGCGTGGACACCAAGCAATCGGACCAAATGGTCCGCGGCACCGTGCCGCTCCCGCATGGCAGCGGCAAAGTCGTCCGGGTGGTCGTTTTCGCCAAACCCGGGGCAGCGGCGGATGCCGCCCGAGCCGCCGGAGCTGAGTTTGTCGGCTACGAAGACCTGATCAAAAAGTGCCAGGAAGGCTGGGCCGACTTTGACGTGGCCATTGCCACGCCCGAAGCCATGACTGAGGTGCGCAAGTTGGGTAAAGTGCTCGGCCCGCGCGGTCTCATGCCCAACCCCAAGACCGGCACGGTGACCGACGACACCGCCAAGGCGGTGCGCGAAGTCAAAGCCGGGCGCGTCGAGTTCAAAATTGACAAGGCCGGCAACGTCCATGTGCCCATCGGCAAGTTGTCCTTTACGCCGCAGCAAATTGTGGAAAACGCGCAGGCCGTGATTGACGCCGTGGTGCGCGCCCGCCCGGCCAGCGTGCGCGGGACTTACCTGCGCTCCTGCGTGCTCACCAGCACCATGAATCCGGGCATACGCCTGGATGTGCGGACCCTTGGCCACGCCTGAACCCGGAGGATGCCATGCGACCTGAGAAACAATTCCTGACCCGCGAGTACCTCGCCCGCCTCAACGCCTCACCCTTCTTCATCGTGGTGGAGTACAAGGGCCTGAACGTGGCCCAGTTTGGCGAGCTGCGCCGGCGCCTGAGCAAGGCGGGGGCCGAAATCCACGTGGTCAAAAACACCATTTTCCGCATTGCCGCGCGCGAGGCGGGCTTGCCGGACCTCAGCGGCCTGTTGGCGGGCCAGTTGGCGGTGGTCACCGGTCAGCGCGACGTCAGCACCGCGGCCAAGGTGCTCAAAACCTTTCAGGCCGAATTCGACAAACCCAAAATCCAGTTTGGCGGGCTGGGCAATCAGCGGTTGGACCGGGAAACCGTCCTGGCCCTGGCGGAACTGCCCTCGCTGGAAGTGCTCCGCGGACGGCTGCTGGGCTTGTTGCAGGCGCCCGCCGCCCAACTGGTGCGCCTGCTTAACACCCCGGCCACGCAACTGGCCCGGGTGCTCCAGGCGCGTGCCGAAAAAGGGGCCTAGTCCCATGCAAATTTCGCCGCCGCTTTTGGCGCGGGGGCGAACACAACACGAACCCAAAAAAGTAAATCGTCGGGCCCGCGGGCAGCGGGCTGAAAGCCTTCGCGGCCGCGAAGGGCGACGAGACTGAAAGGCAAGAACAATGGCAGACATCGCAGCGTTGGTGGATCAGTTGAGCAAGCTCACGGTTCTGGAAACCGCCGAGCTGGTTAAAAAACTTGAAGCAGCCTGGGGCGTCACGGCCGCCGCGCCGGTGGCCGTGGCCGCTGCCGCCGCGCCCGCCGGCGGTGCCGCCGCGGCGGCGCCGGCCGAGGAAGCCAAGACCACGTTCGACGTGATCCTGGCCTCCGCCCCGGCGGACAAGAAAATTGCCGTCATCAAGGCGGTACGCGAAATCAAGGCCGGCCTGGGCTTGGCCGAGGCCAAGAAGCTGGTCGAAGAAGCGCCCAAGCCCGTGCTCGAGGGCGCCAACAAACAGGATGCCGAAGCGGCCAAGAAAAAACTCGAGGACGCCGGCGCCAAGGTCGAAATCAAGTAATCTCGTGGCGGGAACGGGGGGCGGCCCGCCGGGCCGTCCCCCGTCTCCCCCGTGCGGTTTTGCCCAACGACATCAAGACACCATTACACCACCACTGGTTGGGAAGTGAGCCGGAGTTGGCCTGGGAACCAACGCGGCGGGTGGGTGCTTTTTGCTTTTTGGTCCGGAGCGGACCGTCCGTTGAACCTGCGGTAAGTTGAACCAACCTATGCCTGCGAAAGGAACAGAACGCATCAATTTCGGCCGGATTCGCGAAGTGGCTCCTCCCCCGAACCTCATCGAGATTCAAAGCGACTCGTACCGGGAGTTCCTCCAGGCAGACGTGCCGCCGGCCAAGCGACGAAACATCGGCCTGCAGGCCGTCTTCACCGAGGTCTTCCCGATTGAGAGCTACGACGGCAAAACCCGGCTCGAATTTGTCAGCTATGAAATCGGCGAGCCCAAGGTGAGCTGGTTGGAATGCCTGCGCGAGGGGCTGACGTACGGCGCTCCCCTGCACGTCAAGTTCCGCCTGCGGGAAGAAAACAGCTCCAAGGAAGAGGACGTGTTCATGGGCGAACTGCCCCTGATGACCCCCCAGGGCACCTTCGTCATCAACGGCGCCGAGCGCGTCATCGTCAGCCAGTTGCACCGTTCCCCGGGCATTGCCTTCGAGGCCACGCAGCACGCCAACGGCAAGATGCTGCACTCGTTCCGGATCATCCCCGACCGAGGTTCCTGGTACGAGGCCCAGTTCGACACGAACGACCTGCTTTACGTTTACCTCGACCGCAAAAAGCGGCGTCGGAAGTTTCTTACCACCACTTTTTTCCGGGCGCTGGCTTTCTTGGACGGTGAAACCAAGGGCAAGGACATCGAAAAAACCCGGGGGCTGGATGAAGACATCATCAAGCTCTTCTACGAGGTCAAGGAAATCAGCCTCAAGCAGGCTGAAACCCTCGAAAACCTGCCCAACCTGGTCCTGATCCAGGATGTGTCGGACGCGGAGAAAAACCTCGTCGTCGCCCGCGCTTTCGAGCCGCTGTCCAAGACCGTGCTCAAGCAGATTGCCGAGACCGGTCTGACCAAAATCCGCGTGGTGGACACCTCGCTGGATGACGGCCTCATCATCAAGTGCCTCAAGAAGGACCCCACCAAGAACGAGGACGATGCCCTCAAGGAAATCTACCGCCGCCTGCGGCCGGGTGACCCGCCCACCACGGCCAACGCGCGGGCGTTGATCAAACGACTTTTCTTCGATCCCAAGCGATACGACCTGGGCCGGGTCGGCCGCTACAAGATCAACCAAAAGCTCGAGAAAATGGGGCTCAGCGACAAGGAGGAGTCGCGGGTGCTGACCAAACGTGACCTGGTCGCCGCCACGAAATACCTCATCCAGCTCAAGCGCGGCGAAGGCTCGGTGGACGACATTGACCACCTGGGCAGCCGCCGGGTCCGCACCGTGGGCGAACTGCTCGCCAACCAGTGCCGTGTGGGGCTGGCCCGCACCGAGCGCCTGGTCAAGGAGCGCATGACCCTCTTCGACCAGAGCGTGGACACGATGACGCCGCAAAAGCTCATCAACCCCAAGGCGCTCTCGGCGGTGGTGCGCGATTTCTTCGGGCGCAGCCAGCTCAGCCAGTTCATGGACCAGATCAACCCGCTGGCCGAGCTGACCCACAAGCGGCGCCTCTCGGCGCTGGGGCCGGGCGGGTTGTCGCGGGACCGGGCGGGCTTCGAGGTGCGGGACGTGCATCCCTCGCACTACGGGCGCATCTGCCCGATTGAAACCCCGGAAGGGCCGAACATCGGGCTGATCGCCTCGCTGGCCACTTTCGCCCGCGTCAACGACTTCGGCTTTATCGAGGCGCCCTACCGCAAGGTGGTCAAAGGTCGCGTCACCAACGAAATCGAGTACCTCACCGCCGACCGCGAAGAGCAATTCGTCATCGCCCAAGCCAACGCGCCCCTGGATGAAAAGGGCCACTTCCTCACTGAGAAGGTGACCTGCCGCCACAAGGGCGACTTCCTCGATGTCGAACCCGAGCGGGTGGACTACATGGATGTCTCGCCCAAGCAGTTGGTCTCGGTGGCGGCCGGCCTGATTCCGTTCCTCGAACACGACGACGCCAACCGGGCCTTGATGGGCTCGAATATGCAGCGCCAGGCCGTGCCCCTGTTGCAGACCGAGCCGCCTTTGGTGGCGGCCGGTTTGGAAGAGCGCGTGGCGCGCGACTCCCGGGCGGTGGTTGTGGCCGAGGAAGCCGGCAAGGTGGCCTCGGTGACGGCCAACCAGATCATCATCACCCCGGACGGCAAGCTGCCCGAGGGCAAAAAGAAGATCAAACACGACCCCGCCGCCGGCATCTACGTGTACTCGTTGCGCAAATTCATGCGCTCGAACGCGGCCACGTGCATCAACCAGCGCGCCATTGTTCACCGGGGCGACACGGTCAAGAAGGGGCAGGTCATTGCCGATGGCCCTTGCACGCACCACGGTGAACTGGCCCTGGGGCGCAACGTGCTCGTGGCCTTCATGCCTTGGAACGGCTACAACTTCGAGGACGCCATCATGATCAGCGAGCGCATCGTCAAGGATGACGTCTTCACCTCCATACACATCGAGGAGTTCGAGGTTAGCGCCCGCGACACCAAGCTCGGTCCCGAGGAGATCACCCGGGACATTCCCAACCTGGGTGAAGAAGCGCTCAAAAACCTCGGGCTCGACGGCGTCATCCGGGTGGGCGCCGAAGTCAAACCCGGCGACATCCTGGTAGGTAAGATAACGCCCAAGTCCGAAACCGAGCTGGCGCCGGAAGAGCGGCTCTTGCGAGCCATCTTCGGTGAGAAAGCCGCGGACGTGAAGGACACCTCCCTCAAAGTGCCCTCGGGCACCTACGGGATCGTCATGGATGTCAAGATTTCCTCGAAGAAGGACTCCGAGCGCGAAAAAGAGAAGAGCGCTGCCAGCAGCGACGCCCGCAAGCACGCCAAGCAGGTTGAAGAGGAATACAAGAAGAAGCACGAGGAGCTCCGGGATCAGTTGACCGAGGCCCTCAGCAACATCCTGCTCGGCGAAAAAATCCCGCTCGACGTGGTCAACAGCGAAACCGGCGAAATCATCATCCCGGCCAACCGCAAGATCACCAAGACCCTCCTGCGCAAACTGGCGCAGGTCTATGACAAGATCGAGATTGATCCCTCGCCCATCCGCAACAAGATCAACGAAATTATCGCCGGCTTCAAAAAGAAGTTCGACGACCTCCAGATGCAGCACGACGAGGAAATGGAGCGCGTCGAGTCGGGCGAGGAGACCGATACCGGGGTCATCAAGTCCGTCAAGGTTTACATCGCCTCCAAGCGCAAGCTCTCGGTGGGCGACAAAATGGCCGGTCGCCACGGCAACAAGGGTGTGGTGGCCAAGATCGTGCCCGAGGAGGACATGCCCTTCCTCGCGGACGGGACGCCGGTGGACATCGTGCTCAATCCCCTGGGCGTGCCCTCGCGCATGAACGTGGGCCAGGTGCTCGAGACCCATCTTGGCTGGGCGGCGCAAATTCTGGGGCTCAAGTTCTGCACGCCGGTCTTTGACGGCATCAAGGAAAAGGACATCCGCGCGTACCTCCGCCAGGCGGCCGAGCATCAAAAAAGCCACGGAGAGACGCCACTGGTCGGTGAAAACGGGAAAACCGTCCTCTATGACGGCCGCACCGGCGAGCCGTTCGATCAAGAGGTGGTGGTTGGTTACATCTACATGATGAAGCTCGGGCACCTGGTGGCGGACAAGATTCATGCCCGCGCCGTGGGACCGTACTCCCTGGTCACCCAGCAGCCGCTGGGCGGCAAGGCCCAGTACGGCGGCCAGCGCTTCGGCGAAATGGAAGTCTGGGCCATGGAGGCCTACGGAGCCGCCTACACGCTCCAAGAGCTGCTCACCGTCAAGTCCGACGACGTCCAGGGCCGCACCCGCATCTACGAAAGCATCGTCAAGGGCGATAATGCCCTCGAAGCCGGCATTCCGGAATCCTTCAACGTCCTGGTCAAGGAAATGCAATCCCTCGGCCTGGACGTGAAAGTGGGTTATGCGCACCCGACCGAACAACCGGCCACCACGGCCACCAGCGCGGCCAGTCAACTGGGCCTTTTGGGCTAGCTCTCCCCACTGCCAACCTCAGCCTCCGGTCACAACCCCATGAACTCGAAAGAGACCACTCGCGAATTGCTCGGGCTCGACAAGGTGAACCAGGTGGATTACGTGGCGATTAGCATCGCCTCGCCCGAAACCATCCGCTCCTGGTCGAAGGGAGAAGTCAAAAATCCCGAAACCATCAACTACCGCACCTTTAAGCCGGAAAAGGGCGGCCTGTTCTGCGAGCGCATCTTCGGCCCGGTCAAGGACTGGGAATGCTCCTGCGGCAAGTACAAGCGCATCAAACACCGCGGTGTCGTCTGCGATCGCTGCGGGGTCGAGGTCACCCTCTCCCGGGTGCGCCGGGAGCGTATGGGCCACATTGACCTGGCCGTCCCGGTTTCGCACATCTGGTTCTTCAAGTGCATGCCTTCCCGCATCGGCCTCATGTTGGACATAACGGCCCGGGCGTTGGAACGGGTCATCTACTACGAAGACTACATGGTCATAGACCCGGGCAACACCCCGCTCCAAAAGCACCAGTTGCTCAGTGAAATCGAATACCGCGAGGCCCGGGAGACCTACGGCGCGGACGCTTTTGTCGCCAAAATGGGCGCCGAAGCGGTTCGGGATGCCTTGGAGAAGATTGATCTGGCCAAGAGCATCGAGGAGCTCCAACTGGCGATGCAGCAGACCAAGAGCAAGCAAATCCGCAAGAAGCTCGCCAAGCGCATCAAGCTCTTTCAGGGCTTTCTCCAGTCCAAGACCCGCCCCGAGTGGATGATCCTCACGGTGCTGCCGGTCATCCCGCCGGACCTGCGACCGCTGGTGCCGCTCGAGGGCGGTCGCTTCGCCACTTCCGATCTCAACGACCTCTATCGGCGCGTCATCAACCGCAACAACCGGCTCAAGAACCTCCTCCAGCTCAAGACCCCCGAGGTCATCATCCGCAACGAAAAGCGCATGCTGCAGGAGGCCGTGGACGCGCTCTTCGACAATGGCCGCCACGGGCGCGCGGTCACCGGTGCCGGCAACCGCGCCCTGAAGTCCCTGTCCGACATGCTCAAGGGCAAGTCGGGCCGTTTCCGCCAAAACCTCCTGGGCAAGCGCGTGGATTACTCCGGGCGCTCGGTCATTGTCATCGGGCCCGAACTCAAAGTCCACCAGTGCGGTCTGCCCAAGAAGATGGCCCTCGTGCTCTTCGAGCCGTTCATCATCCGTCGCCTCAAGGAAAAAGGCCTGGTCCACACGGTGCGTTCGGCCAAAAAACTGATCGAGCGGCAGACCACCGAGGTGTGGGACGTACTCGAGGAGGTCATCAAGGGGCATCCGGTGCTGCTCAACCGCGCGCCCACGCTTCACCGGCTTTCGATCCAGGCCTTCGAGCCCGTGCTGATCGAGGGCGAGGCCATCCGCATCCATCCCTTGGTTTGCACCGCCTACAACGCGGACTTCGACGGCGACCAGATGGCGGTCCACGTGCCGCTCTCGGTCGAGGCCCAGCTCGAGGCGCGTCTGCTCATGATGGCCTCCCTGAACCTCTTCAGCCCTTCGTCGGGCCGGCCCATCATGACGCCCACCCAGGACATCACCCTGGGCTGCTACTACCTCACGGCCGAACCGCGCACGCCGCGCAAGGAGCGGGAGCGTCTTCAACTCTTCGGCAACAAGCACGAAGTGCTCTTCGCTCATGCCGAAGGCACGCTGCGGACCCACGACCGTATCCGCCTGGCCAATCCCGACCGCGGCCGCAAGACGGTCTTCGGCGACCCGAAGAGCACGGCCATCGAAACCACCGTTGGCCGGGTCATCTTCAACGAAATCTGGCCGCCGGAGCTGGGATTCTTCAACAAGGTGGCCGGCAAGACCCAGCTCGGGGACATCATTTGGAACTGCTACAAGCACTGCGGCCACGAACGGACGATTCTGAGCCTGGACCGCCTCAAGGAAGTGGGCTTCCGCGAGGCGACGCGGGCCGGGGTCTCCATCGGCATCGAGGACATGATTGTCCCGAAGGAAAAGGACCACGAAATCCGCGAGGCGCAGAAACAGATCGCCGAGGTGGAAAAGCAGTATCGCAAGGGCGTGATCACCCCGGGCGAGCGGTACAACAAGATCGTGGACATCTGGACCCACTGCACCGACCAGATTTCCAACGTCATGTTCCGCACCCTGCAGGAGAACCAGAGCAAGCGCGAGTACAACCCGCTGTACCTCATGGTGGATTCCGGTGCCCGTGGCAACAAGGCCCAGGTGCGTCAGCTCGCCGGCATGCGGGGGCTCATGGCCAAGCCCGACGGCTCGATCATCGAGAAACCCATCCTCGCCAATTTCCGCGAGGGCCTCTCGGTCCTCGAGTACTTCATTTCCACCCACGGCGCCCGCAAGGGCCTGGCCGACACCGCGCTCAAGACGGCCGACTCCGGTTATATGACCCGCAAGCTGGTGGACGTGGCGCAGGACGTCATCATCCGCGAGGAGGATTGCGGCACCACCAACGGTATCTGGGTCCGGGCCATCGAGCAGGGGGAGGATGAGATCGTCAAACTGAGCGAGCGCATCGTGGGACGGTTTGCCTGCGATGACATGCCCGACCCGCGTGACGGCACCCGGATGCTGGTGCGCGCCAACGAGTACATTGACGAGGTCCTGGCCCGCGAGATCGAAAACTCGGGCGTGGATCGCATCAAGATCCGTTCGGTGCTGACCTGCGAGTCCAAGCACGGAGTATGCATCAAGTGCTACGGGTTGAACTTCGCCACCGGCACTCTGGCCAAACTCGGCGAGGCGGTGGGCATCATTGCCGCCCAGTCCATCGGCGAGCCGGGCACCCAGCTCACCATGCGCACCTTCCACGTGGGCGGCACGGCTTCCCAGGTCTTCAAACTGCCGCAAATCAAGGCCAAGTTCGACGGCATCGTCCGCTACAACGAGATTCGCCACGTTCCACTCGCGGACGGCTCGAACATCGTCCTCAACAAAAACGGCTCCGTGTCCATCGTGGACGCCCAGGGGCGCGAACTGGAAAGCCACAACGTCGTCATCGGCGCGGTGATTTCCAAGGCCGACGGCGCGAAGGTCGCCAAGGGCGAGACCTACGTGCAGTGGGACCCCTACAACGTGCCGATCATCTCCGAAAAGGCGGGCCGGGTTCGCTTCCACGACATCATCGAAAATGTGACCATGAAGCAGGTCACCGATGAAGCCACCGGCCAGGAATCCATGGTGATCATCGAGCACAAAGAGGACCTCCACCCGCAGGTCATTGTGGAGGACGAAAAGTCCGGCGTGACGGCCAGCTACCCCATCCCGGCCGGCGCGCACCTCACCGTGGACCAGGGCGACCGGATTCAGCCCGGGGCCTTGCTGGCCAAGACGCCCCGGCGCATCGTCAAGACCAAGGACATCACCGGCGGCCTGCCGCGGGTGGCCGAATTGTTCGAGGCGCGCCGCCCCAAGGACGCCGCCGAAATCTCCAAGATCGCCGGCATCGTGGACTTCGGTCCCAGTGTCCGTGGCAAGCGCTGCATCATCATCCGCGACCCGCAGACCGGGATGGAGGAAGAGCATCTCATTCCGATCGGCAAACACGTCATCGTCTTCAAGGGAGACCGCGTGGACAAGGGCCAGCAGCTCACCGAGGGCTCGGTGGTGCCCCATGAAATTCTGGAGGTCAGCGGCCCGCAGGAGCTCCAGTCCCGCCTGGTCAGCGAAATCCAGGAGGTGTACCGGATGCAGGGCGTCACCATCAACGACAAGCACATCGAGATCATCATCCGCCAGATGCTCCGCAAGGTGCGCATCACCGAGCCGGGCGACACCCACTTCCTGTGGGGCGAACAGGTGGACAAGCTGGTCTTCGAGGAGGAGAACAAGCGCGTCGAGGAGAAGGGCGGCAAGCCCGCCGAAGCGCAGCCCGTCTTGCTGGGCATCACCAAGGCCTCGCTCGAGACGGAAAGCTTCCTCAGCGCCGCCTCCTTCCAGGACACCACGCGGGTGCTCACCGAGGCGGCCACGATGGGCAAGGTGGACTACCTGCGTGGCTTCAAGGAGAACGTCATCATGGGGCACATCATCCCGGCCGGCACCGGTTACAGCCTGCACCGCAACATCCGGGTCAAGCCGCTGGTCGAACTGCCCGCCGAGGAAGAACCGGCGCCCGCGGCCGAAGGAAATGTCCTGGTGACCGAAGCCGCCGAGGAATCCGAAGCCCCACCGTTGGTTTACGAAGAGCCGGAAGCCGCTGCTGAAAGTGGCGACGCCGAGGCTTCCGAAGGCTGACCGCCAACCTTGGCGTACGGCGTCGGGCTGGCGCGGATGGCCGGGTTCGCGGTGGCCAGCGAGCCGAAGGCGCTGACAGGCCACCCTCGAGTTTTGGGTACCTTGGTTGAAGCGGATCAGCCGGCGTTTATTGAGCGCCCGGGTGTGCCGGAGCGAGGCCCGGCCCCGCTCCGGCAGAAAATGGTGGAGGCGAGGGGAGTCGAACCCCTGTCCCTGAAACGAACCCCAGCCGCGCCTACATGCTTAGCCGGAAGTTCATCTCGGCGGCGGAAACGCCTTCCGGCCTGCTGTTCCGCCGCCCAGCCAGCATGAAGTTGGTCGGGCGATGGCGCGCTGACTCCGCCACCGCCTCTGCCTGCTGTGGCGTTCTTCCGGCCTAGCAGGCGTCCGCCGGAGAACGTCGCGGTACTTTAGGCCGCGAGAGCCAACTCTTCGTTAGCAGTTTTGGTTGATGCGATGTTTTACGAGGCCCACGCATCGTCCTCGGCATGCCGCGTCTGGGGCCCATCTCAGGTCGAAACCAGTACGCCCCCAAAACCGCAATCACTCTACGGCAACTGGCGGCTCCGTCAACGGCCCTCGTCCGCTGTGCCGGACAGCCACGGCCCAATCTTCCGGCGAGTTTTCGGAAAAGGCGCCCGCGACGCCAACACTGCCGAGAGAGGGCCTGCGCGGGCCCCCCAACCCATCCGGTGCCGTTCAAGACGATGCGGGTTTGCTGCCTCGCCCGGGCCAGCAAGCGCGATCTGATCACCGACGGCGTGGCGGCGACGCGGTCAATGATTGCCCGCGGGTCGCCCGGCCAGGGATTCGCGGGACGCCGGCTGCATGTGCTTCGAGCTGCGGTTACCGGGGCAGGCAGGTTGGCCGAATCGGGTTCCACCAAGCTTAGGCCCAGGGCGCGTAGCAAGAAAAAAACCGGCCGCGAACAGCGACCGGTATTTACGGGAGACCGAGTATCCAGTCTGGGCTCAACGGCGCCGCAGCCACAGGGCCAGCCCACCCAGAGCGAGCAGGGCCAGCGGCGCCGGCTCGGGGATGACCTTGTAGGCCATGATGCCGTTGTTCGGGCTGACCACGAACAGCATCGAGCCGTCGGGTGAGAAGTCCAGGTTGCCCACGCCGTTGGCGTTGGCGTTTTGGGTGGGAAGGGCCTCGAAGTCAATCGGGTTGACGGACCCGCCATCCACAAACTGGGTGGCATCGTACAGGTTGACCCGCTGTTCGCCGGCGGTGGTGCGGAAGGTCAGGCTGGCGAAAAGTCCGCTGGCGTGGTGATACGCGTTGGGGCCCGGGGTGCCCGCGCCGCTCACCAAGGTGTAGGATTCCTGCAAACTGCCCGTTCCCGCGAAGGGGTCATAGGCGATTTTGCGAAGGGTGTTGTTCTGATCGGCGTAGATCGTGAACTCCGAGCCGAAGGACAGCCCCAGCCGCATGTCGCCATCGCCGATTCCCGTGATGGGAATGCCCTTGACGTCTGCGGGGTCAAAAGTCGCGCCGTCGTCGAAGGAGGGGATGTGGGCAAGGATGTTGTCCACGTTGGCCGTACCACCTGCACCCGCGATCACCTCGACCATGACGCTGCCGCTGCGGACCCGGAAGGAGTCGCCGAACCGGTAAGTGCCGCCGGCGGGGTCGCCACTGTACACATTCACCGGCGCGGCGGCTTCGTTGGCCCACTGGTACACCTTGAAGGGGCTGGTGCTGGAACTGGTCGTCAGGTTGGCGGCGTAGATTTGGCCGTTTTCGGCCACGTCAATCATGTTCAGCGCAAAAGTCCCGCCCGAGACGCCGGTCACATCCATCGTGCCCACGTAGCTGCCGGTCGCGCCGTCCAGCACGATGATTTTGGTGCTCTCGTTGCGGCTGACCACCAGCACGTGGCCGGTGAAGGGGTTGTAGGCCAGCCCGCGCTCGGTGTTAGAGTTGACGCCGCCCAAGGTCACGCCGGTTGCCAGCGTTGTGCCCGGCGCGATGCTCCACAACGGTTCCAGCGCCGGTTGCGCCCAACCCGCCGCGCAAGCGCCCAAGATTGCCAAGGGAACGAGTTGCTTTGGATTCATAAACGCTGTCCAGTTAGCCAAACTCCCGCCGGGCGTCAACCCTTTCTTTGTGAATTTTTTCCGCGCTCAGACCCCGAAAACCCGGCGGACAAAGTCGCGGCTGCGCCGGTGGTTCTCGACCACGCTGCGGGTGATGCGGGTGCCGGCTTCCAGGGCCAGTTCCACGGCGTACACCGGCGCCAGGCGGTGTTCGCGGGCGTACCGGGCGATGGCGGCGTAGTCCACGTCGCCGGTGTCCAGGTCTTCCCACCACACGCCGTCGCGGCTCTGGCGCAAGTGCCAGGACACCACCCGGGAGCCGTAGGAACGCAGGGCCTCGAGGGGCGGCAGGCCGCCGCGGTACATCCAGTGGGTGTCAATGTTGAAGCCCACCAATTCCGGGGGACTGTGCTGGAAGTTGTAGTGGAATTCGCGCGCCTGGTGGGCCAGTTCGGGGGTGTGATGGTGGATGCCCAGTTTCAGGCCCAGCGCTTGCAGGCCCCGGCCCAGCTCGATCAGCGCGGCCACCTGGCGTTGCAGTTCGGCCTCGGTTTTCTCGCGTCCGATGGGGTCCGGGTTGCAGTTGATGACCTGAAAGCCGGCCTCGCGGCAGGCCCGAGCCGCGGTCAAGAGGCGCTGGACCACCTCGCCGGCCTGCTCGTCGTGCAAGCGCGCCCCGGTGTAAAGGGTCACCGGACGAAGGCCCTTGGCGCGGAGCCGCTCGGCGAACCGCAGGTTGGCTTCCGGGTTGGCCACGTCCAAAAAACCTTCCGCAAAATCGTACCCGGCATCGCGCAGAGCGGAAAAAACTTCGTCGAGGTGGTCGTTCAGTTTTTTGCCCTCGCGCTCGTAGTACTGGCCCCAGCCGTAGAGCTGCGAGCCCACTTGGGGGGCGGGTGTGGCCTCTGCGGCCGGGGCGGGCCGGGTGGCGGCGGCCGTCAGTCCCACGGCCAGGGTGCGGAGGAACTCGCGTCGCGTGGTGTGCATGGCCGGTTTTTACCCGGGCGGCGTGGCGCCGGCAATGACGCATGCTTGGCCGGTGCGCGACGCGACCGCCGGCTTGGGAAAAAAGTTGTCAACCGGCGGGCGGTTCGTAGCCTTGCACCGGAGCGCATGAAGACCTTTGCCGAGCTGGGGTTTTCCGGGCGCCTGATCGCCGTCGAGGGCATTGACGGCTCGGGCAAGAGCACCCAGGTCCACCTGTTGCGGCGCTGGCTGGAGGACCTGGGCCTGAAGGTCTTTTTGAGCGCGTGGAACTCTTCCGAGCTGGTCAAGAGCGCGACCACCCGGGGCAAGAAGGCCCACCTGCTGACGCCCACCACCTTCAGCCTGATCCACGCCACGGATTTTGCCGACCGCTACGAACGCCAGCTCCTGCCCTTGTTGCGCGCGGGCTACCTGGTGTTGTGCGACCGGTACGTCTTCACCGCTTTTGCGCGTGATGTGGTCCGCGGTTGCCCGCCGGCGTGGGTGCGCGGGCTTTACAGTTTCGCGGCGATGCCGGACCTGGTGTTTTTCTTCAAGGCCCACCTCGAGGTGTCTCTCCAGCGCATCCTCAGCGGGCGCGAGGAGTTGAAGTACTTCGAGGCCGGGATGGACCTGCGGCTGGCGTCCGACCCCCAGGAGAGTTACCGGATTTTTCAAGGTCGGTTGCTCGAGCAGTACCTGGCGATGTCGGCCGAGTTCAAGTTTTACGAAGTGGACGCCAACCAACCGGTCGAAGCCAGCCAGCGTGTGGTGCGGCAGATCGTGGCCGACCGCATCCCCTTCGAGCAATTCCGGGCCACCACCCGTGCTTGACCGCCATGACCCGCCGCCCAGCCACGCCTCGAAGTCCCGCCCGCCCGCCCGCCGCCGCCCGGGCCGAGCTGCCGGGGTTGCAGGTGCGCGTACCGATGCCGCACCCAAAGCGCTTTTACGGCCACGGCATCCCGGGGGTGGACCCCCGTACCTTGACCGGCCGGCTGATCGTGGTGGAAGGCGCGGATGGCTCGGGCCGGTCCACTCAAATTGCCCGGCTGGTGCAATGGCTCGAAAGCCAGGGCCATCCCACGGTCGAGGTGGGGCTCAAGCGCTCGACGCTCGTGGCCGAGGAGCTCGAGCGCGCCCAGCAGGGCAACATCCTCAGCCATACCACGCTGAGCCTCTTTTACGCCACGGACTTTGCCGACCAGCTCGAAAACGTCATGCTGCCGGCGTTGCGCTCCGGCTTCATGGTCCTGGCCGATCGGTACATTTACACCCTCATGGCGCGCGACCTGGTGCGCGGCTCGGACGAGGCCTGGCTGCGCAACCTCTACGGCATCGCCCTGGTCCCGGACGCGGTCTTCTACCTCCAGGTGCCGCCCGAGGAGCTGGTTCAGCGCACCTTCGCCAAGAGCCACGCGCTGGACTACTGGGAAAGCGGCATGGACCTGGGCCTGGCCCGGGACATGTTCGACAGCTTCATCCTTTACCAGCGGCGGATGGCCGAGACCTTCCAGCGGTTGCAACAGATTTACGACTTCACCATCGTGGACGGCACCCGCTCGATTGAGGCGATCAACGCCGAACTGCGCCAAAAAATCCAAGAACTCCTGGCCGCGTGACCCCGGCCGGTTCCTCCCGCCATGGCCGACAATCTCAAAGACAAAGACTACGTGATGGGCGTGGACCTGGGCGGCACCAAAATCCTCGCCGGGGTCTTCGACGACAAACTCGAGTGCCTGGGACGCGCCAAAAAAAGCACCAAGGCCCAGCGCGGGCCCGAGGCCGTGGTCGAGCGGATCGCCGCCACCGTGCTCGAGGCCATTGACGAGTGCGACCTCCAGCCCAGGCAAATCCGGGGCTTGGGCATCGGCGCCCCCGGCGCCTGCGACCCCGACACCGGGGTGGTGATCTTCGCGCCGAACCTGGTCTGGAAAAACTTCCCCCTCAAAAAGGAGCTCGAAAAACACCTGCCCTTTCCGGTGTTCGTGGAAAACGACTGCAACATCCAGACCCTGGGCGTGTACGAAAAAGAGCTCAAGGCGCGGCCCCGCAACATGGTCGGCATCTTCCTGGGCACGGGCATCGGCGCCGGCATCATCCTCGAGGGCAAACTCTACCGCGGGTTCAACCGCACCGCGGGCGAGATCGGCCACATGGTCCTGGAAGTCGGCGGTCCCAAGTGTGGCTGCGGCAACAAAGGGTGCTTCGAGGCCCTGGCCAGCCGCACCGCCATCTTCAAGCGCCTCGAGGCCGCCCTCAGGGACGGCCAGAAAACCGTGCTCACCGAGATGCTCGGGGCCAACCTCGAGGACCTCCGCAGCGGCGACCTCCGCAAGGCCATCAAACGCCGCGACAAACTGGTCGAGCGCCTCGTCGAGGAGGCCGCCGAGTACACCGGCATCGCCGTGGCCAACATCATCAACCTGCTCAACCCCGAGGTCATCGTCCTCGGCGGCGGCGTCATGGACGCGCTCGAGGACGAAATGCTCGCCATCATCATCGAGACCGCCCACGACTACGCCATGAACGGCACCACCGACGGCATCGAAATCATCGCCAGCCGGCTCGGCGACGAGGCGGGCATCACCGGCGGGGCCGTCCTCGCCCGGCGCGAGACCAAAAAGTGACCCGTGGCGCCGCCCGCCCTTCTTCCGGCTGACGTCCCGGCGCCGGTCCGCCGCGCGGTCGTGGACCTCGGCACCAACTCGGTCAAACTCCTCGTGGGAGAGCTTACCGGCGAGCAGGTCCTCCCCGTACTCGAACTCAGCCGCCAGACCCGCCTGGGCCGCGACTTTTACCCGCACCGCCGCCTCCAACCCGGGCCCGTGGCCGAGACCGCCGCCGCCGTGGCGGACTTCCACCGGCGGGCGCGCGAACTCGGCGCCGTGGCCGTGCGCGTCATCGCCACCAGCGCGGCGCGCGAGGCGGTCAACTCGGAGGACCTCCGTCGGGCGGTCCGGGCCGCCAGCGGGCTGGACGTCGAAATCCTCACCGGCGATCAGGAGGCGCGCTGGGGGTTCGCGGGGGTCACTTCCGACCCGCGCCTGCACGACCAACCGCTGCTGCTGCTGGACGTGGGCGGGGGCAGCACCGAGTTCTCCCTGGGCCGCCGCCACGACCTGCGCTTTCATCAGAGCCTCGCCCTGGGGGCGGTGCGCCTTTTGAGCGAACTGGCGCCCGCCGATCCGCCCGCGGCCGCGGACCTGGCCCGCGGGCAGCGCCGCGTGCGCGAGTTGTTGGAAGCGGAGCTGGCGCCGGCCTTGCGCCCGCGGCTGGCGGAGTTTGCCGGAGAGGCCGTCAGCTTGGTGGGCACCGGCGGCACGGCCACCGTGCTGGCAATGATGACGCAGGGCCTGGTTCGATTCGACCGCGAGCGGGTGGACGGCTGCGCCCTCAGCCGCGGTCAGGTGGCCGAGTGGCTCGAGCGGCTCTGGTCCCTGCCGCTGGCCCGGCGACGGCAGATTCCCGGTCTGCCGCCCGAGCGCGCCGATGTGATGCTGACCGGCGTGCTCATCTACGACACGGTCATGGCGACGTTCGGTTTTGCGACGCTGCGCGTGACCACCCGCAGCTTGCGGTACGCTGCGTTGACGGATTGGTCGGCGGCCGCCGGGACTTGAGTCGGGGCTGCCGGCGCGACACCGGGAGCGGAGCCGCGGTGCTGCTTCGGTTCAATGCAGCCGCGCATCGCGCCACCAGGCGGCGTGGCCATCCAGGTAAAGCCGGTTGCGACCGCGCGGGTGCGGGGCGCGGCCGGCCAGGGCTTCCTCGACGCCCGGCGCCGTGGCGGGGAAGTACGCGTCGGTTACCAGTTCCACGTCCGCCGGGCCGTGAACTGCGCCGACTTGCGGATTGTTGGCGGCGGCGAGGTCGGCTACGGCCTGCGCGCGGGTCTTGGCCCAGAAGTTGTCCGGCGGTACCGGCTCATCGGCCCGGTCAAAGCGCCACATCCAATAACTGACCTGGGGGGCGTTGGTTGCGGGCCAACCGGCCTGCCACACGGCGGTCACGCCGGTCCAGGGCGGGCGGCGCGTGGCCGGGCATTGCCAGACTTCGGCGGCGGGCAGTTCGTGGTTCAGTACGACCATCGCCCAGCCGGCGCGGGGGTCGGAGCGCGGCCAGGTGGTCCAGGGCCTGTAACCGCCGGGCAGGGTGGTCTTGAGGTCGCGCCGGTCGGGAAAGCGGTCGGCCTGGTCGCCAAGGTAACTTTCCCAGGCCAGGGCCATTTGGCGCAGGTGAGCGCGGCAGGCGGTGGCGTTGGCCTGACGTTTGGCCAGGCCCAGCGCCGGCAGGAGCAGGGCGGCCAGCAGCGCAATGACCGCCAGGGTGACCAGCAATTCTACGAGGGTGAAGCCCCGGCTTGACGCTGGCGCGGGCGGGTGTGTCATTCAGGGGCGTGAACTTGGAAGAAATTCGCAGACGACTGCGAGGTGGTTTCAAGCCGTTCACCTTGCACCTTTCCGACGGACGCAAGTATGACGTGCCGCACCCGGAATTGGTCTTGGTGACGCGACGGAGTGTGGCGGTGGCCGATGCGCAGGGGTTTATAGACGTGCTCGATCCGCTTCACATCGTCTCGGTGAAGGATTGGGTGCCGCGCAAGAGCCGCCGTTGACGTTGACCTACCGCGGCAGGGCAAAGGCCACATAGGCATCGCCGGACTTGGTGCCCATCTTGCCGCCGCCGCAGGCGATGACCACGT
>CAYXPA010000055.1:0-27376 GCA_964466945.1 uncultured Verrucomicrobiota bacterium
GCCGGGGTGCGGCGCTACAAGACCCCGTTCTTCAAGGCCGCGCACTTCAAGGAAAAGCCGGACCTGGCCACGGCGGTCGAGTACGTCAGCAGCGGCCGGTACCGGTGGAACGCGGGCATGTTCGTCTGGTCGTTTGTCACGTTGACCAACGGCCTCGAGACGCACCAGTCGGCGATGTTCGCCGCCTGCCAGCGCTGGTTTGCCGCCGCCGCCAAAGGCCCCACCGCGCTCGCCCGCGTGCTCGCCCGCGACTACCCGGAGGTGCCGCGCATCAGCATTGACTACGCGCTGCTCGAAAAGGCGCACAACGTGGTCTGCGCCGACGCCGCCTTTGCCTGGGACGACCTGGGCGCCTGGCCGGCCCTGGCCCGCCACCTCAAGGCGGACGCCGCGGGCAACGCGGCCGTGGCGGACTTCGTGCACGTGGACGCCGCGCGCAACCTCATCTATGATGCGCGCTCCCGGGCCCGGCGCACGCCGGTGGCGTTGGTGGGTGTGCGGGAAGCCATCGTGGTGCTCACCGATGACGCCGTGCTGGTGGCGGACCGCGGCCGGGCGCAGCAGATCAAAGACTTGGTGCGCAAGCTGGCCCAATCCGAGGCCCACCGGCACCTGGTGTGAACGTCCCGAACCGGCGCGCCGCCGGCCGTTTTTTCCGTGATGAATGTCGAGTTGCGCAAACGCTTTCAGTTCGAGGCCGCCCACCGGCTGCCGCATTTGCCCGAGACGCACAAGTGCTGGCGGCTGCACGGGCACAGCTTCGTGGTCGAGATCGCCGTGGCCGGCGCCTGTGACGAGCGGCTGGGCTGGCTGGTGGACTACGCCGAGCTCAAGGCGGTCTTCAGCCCGCTCTGGGAACAGCTCGACCACTGTTACCTCAACGAGGTGCCCGGGCTGGAAAATCCCACCAGCGAAAACCTCGCCCGCTGGATCTGGGAACGGCTCAAGCCGCGCCTGCCGCTGTTGACCGAGGTGGTCGTGGCCGAGACCTGCACCGCCCGCTGTGTGTACCGCGGCGAGCCGGCGCCCGGCGGCTGATTCCGCGCGGGGGCCGCCGCGTCCCGCCTACGCCGGCACCGGTTCCGCCGGCGCCGCGCGCAGTTCCCGCAACGGCGCGCCCACCGGCAGGTCGTCCGGCAACGGCGCGAACTCGCGAATCTTCGCCCACAGGCCGGAGAGGTCCTTGTTCACGTCGCCGCTGAGGCAATCGGTGATGTCGCCGGCGGCGTCGGGGTATTTTTCGATCACGGCCTTGAAGCTGAACGCCGGGTTGTAGAAGGCATAGACCAGCTTGCGCATGTTCTCGATGCCCTGGCGCAACGTGGCCCCGTAGGCCGCGAACCGGTCCGGGGCGAGGTCGCCCGCCGCCAGCGCGGCGTGGACGCTATCACCGGCGAGCACGCCGCTCTTGAGCGCAAGCATCAGACCGCTGCTGAAGACCGGATCGAGGAAGCAAAACGCGTCGCCCACCAGCAACAGTCCCGGGGCGTAGCAGTGCCGGGCATGGTGGGTGTACTCGCTGGTCACGTAATACGGCCCGACCTGTTGGCCGGCGGAGAGGTGCTCCTGGATCCACAGGTTCTCGTGGACTTCGCGCTCGAAGATCGCCCGCGGGTCCTTCACCCCGCCGCGGGTGAGGTAGCGGCCCTCGGCCACCACGCCCACGCTCACGCGGTCGCCGTGCAGCGGGATGTGCCAGAACCAGCCCTTCTCAGGCACGAAGGCCACGGTGGTCTGGCCCTCGTCCAGGCCGGCCTCGCGCTTCGAGCCCACGTAATAGGTCCAGACCGCCACCTTGTTCAGGTACGGGTCGCGCAGGCGCCAGCCGTGCCGCACCGCGGCGAAGCTTTCCTTGCCGGTGCAATCGAGGGTGATGAGCGCCCGGTACTCGGCGGTCGTGCCGTCCGCGTGCCGCGCGCGCACGCCCACCACGCGGCCGTCCTCCCGAAGGAGGTCGGTCACGGTGGTCTGCTCGCGCACGCGCGCGCCGCGCTCGCGGGCGTGGTCCAGCAGCATCTGGTCAAACTCGCTGCGCAGCACCTGCCAGGTCTGGGCCACCGTGGCGCGGTCGTAGCGGGTGAAGAAGTAAAACGGCTGGCTGGCGCGGCCGTCCGGCTGCACGAACACCACGCTGTACTTCTTCTGGAAGGCCGAGGCGCGCATCTTCGGGATCAGGCCCAGCCGCTCGAGGGGGTGGTAGGTGAAGGGGATCAGCGACTCGCCGACGTGGTAGCGGGGGAACTTTTCCCGTTCGAGCACCAGCACGTCGTGGCCATGCTCGGCCAGAATGGCCGCCGCGCTGGCGCCCGCCGGGCCGCCACCGATGATCAACACCTCGGGGGTTTCGTCGTGGTTCATACGCACGCGTATTGCGCCGGCCAAGGTAGCGGCGTTTCGGCCCGGGGCAAACCGGCCCGGGGCGCCGGGCTCAGAGCGGGGGCAGGATTTCCACGATTTCCGACAGCACCCGGTCTTCGGGGTCGCGCAGGACGTTGCGCCGGCCGTAGAGGACGCGGGATGCGCGCAGGTGGAAGGCGCGGTTGAGCAGGGCGTCCGATTCCACCGCGAAAAACCCCAGTGGTTGACCCCGGTGGGGCACGTCCCGCATTTTGAGGATGTGGCCCAGGGGGAGGTATTCGTCGAGGATGAGCCGGCGCACTTCCGGGGCGAAGCGGTCCAGGTAAATCTGGCTGGCGCCGAACTCGACCGGGCGCAGGTCGCGGTCCAGCCGCAGAAGCACCTCGCGGGAATAGAGACCGCCGCGAAGCTCGCGGCCCCAGACCTCGATGTGGATGTCGCTGTAAAACCACGCCTCAAGCGTCGGGGTCATGTCGCGCTCGTGCACCAGGAGCGTCCGGTACGGCTCGGGCATGTCCGCGCCGGCCAGCGGGCGGATGACCGGCAGCGGCATGCGCTCGCGGGCGTAGAACTCGTCCAGTGGGTAGGCCAGGCGCGGGGCCGTGTCCGGAGCGGGTGCGGGCGGCGGGGAGACAAGCGGCGGTGTCATGGTGGGACCAAGTTCGGGCGCGGCAGTTCCCGGCGCCATTCGTCATCGCGCAGGCCGATGGCCTCCGAGGGAATCCGGGCAAAGCCCAGCGTCCAGGCCGGCGACTCCGCCGTCAGGGCAAAGTCCGTGGCCCGGGCCTCCTCGCCGGGCGGCCGGACGAAGCTGGCGACGGCGTTGGTGAGGTTGTTTTCGAGTCGCAGCCACTCCGGCCGGGCGTGCCAGTACACGTGAAGCCATTGGCCCACGCAGACGTTGCGGGTCACGACGTTGCCCTCGGGGGGCACGCCGGTGAAGGCCTCGCCGGTGCGGGCCGGGCCTTCCGGGGGGCCATACCAGGCATCGAGCGTTTTCAAGGCCGGATAGCGTTCGCGGTACAGGCGCAACGGCACTTCGGTCAGGCGCTGGCGCATGGTCCGGTCCACCATGCCGCGCCAGACCGGTGATTGGTCCAGGCCGCGGCCGTCGAGCGCCACCGCCGGATTGCAGTCCACGAAGACGTTGTTGATCACCTGGTGGTCCCGCCCGCCGCCCAGAAAAACCGCGCGCTGCACTTTGAAGAAGAGGTTGCCGTAAATCTCCGTGCCGCTGACGCAGTCATCCATGTACACGCCCATCGAGCCCATGCCCACGCCGCCGGTGTGGTGGATGAAGTTGTGGCGAATCCGGTTGCCGCGGTAGGTGTAGTCGCGCCCGGTGTAAATGGCGCCCACGTCGCCGGTCTCCAGCGCGATGTGGTGGATTTCGTTGAACTCGATCGTGTGGTCGTTGCCCCCGAAGAGAATCGCGCAGTGCGGGTGGTCGTGGATCAGATTGTGCGCCGCGCGCAGGCCCACGCCCACCAGATGCACGGCCGGCACGTAACATTTGGACCAGCGGCCCTGGCGGGCGAAGTGGCAGTTTTCGACGTAGTGCCCGGCCGGCTCAAGGGTCTGGCGGTCGCCACCTTGGAAGTCCACGCCGCCGTCGCCCGTGTCGAAAATGTCACAGCCCACCACGCCGTGGCCGCGGCCGCCGCGCACCTGCACGCCCCAGTTGCCGAGGTTCCGCAGCACGCAGCCGGCAATGCGGTTGCTGGCACCGCCGGTGATTTCCACCGCGCTCGCGCGGGTGGCCTCGAAGGTCAAGCCGCGGAAGGTCACGTGGGACACTTCGTGCAGCCGGAGCAGCGGCTGGTCCAGCACGGACAAGAGCACCTCGACGGGCGGTCCGTCCGTCGCGCCCGGCCCGGGCAGCGGCGCCGGCGGCCAGAGGAACAGCAAGCCAGATTCACGATCCAGGTACCACTCGCCGGGCTGGTCGAGCTCCTCGAGCACGTTCAGGAAGTAAAACCGCTGGCCCGCGCGGAAGCCGTACAAGCCGTGCGGCGGAGCGGTTTTCACCAGGCGTTGGTCCAGGTCCAGTGACGCCACGCGCTCGTAAGAGTTCGCCCAGTCCCACGCCCAGTAACCGTGCACCCACAGGTCGCGCGGCTCGCGCCAGCGCCGGGGGCGGTCGCCGGCGTAGGTGAAGCCGCTTTCGAGCGCGCCGATCTTGCCGCCGTGGTCGTCGCCCCGGGCCGTGGTCTCCGGGAAGCCGGCGATGTGGACGAACTCGCCCTCGTTGGGCCAGCGGGCGAGTGTCAGGGGGCGGCCGCCGAGGAACAACTCGTTGTGAGCGGTCGTGGTGGCCCGACCAAACCCGCGCGAGCGCAGCTCGCCGAACTGGGTGAGGCCGGCGGCGCGCAGGTCGCATTGCCGGATGGCGCTCCGGACCTTTTCATCCAACCGGGCCAGCACGGCGGGGTCGGTCACCGGGGTGAAGCCGGTCAACCGGCGTCCGCCCAGCAGGCGCGGGGTCTCGCCCGGGACGGCGCGCCAGACGACGGGCGCGGCGGGGGAGCCGGAGTCGGCGGCGGTCAGTTCGAGGGCGTTGGTGCGGACGTAATCGCCGCCGTGCAGCCAGAGGGTGACGCCGCCCGCGGGCAGGGGGCCGGCCTGCTTGAGGCGGCGGACGGCGTCGCGGGCGGCCTCGAGCGAGGCGAAAGGTTGCGCGGCCGTGCCGGGGTGGGCATCGGAGCCACCGGGGGCGACGTGGAACTCGCGCGCCGCGGCTTCGAGCAGGACCGTGACCGCCAGAAAGCCGGCCAGCTTCACAACCCGGGGCGGGCGCCGGCACTCGTGAGACCAGGTACCGGAGGGATGCGGGGCGGCGGGGGGCATTGGATTGTGGGACAGATCGTTGTGAATTTTCTGCGCCTGTGGGTGTCTCGCGTTGTGCGGGCCCGGCGTGCGCTTCATCAAAAGCGCGGCAGTCGGGCTTCGTCAATGCGACAACGGGTTCTACCCGTGAAATTTTTATCCCGCGCCCCGCGGGCTCGCGCGGGCTGAGGTGGTGCAATCGCCCCGGCGGCAGGTCATCGCCCAACCGCCAAGCGCGGCCGCCCGGCTCATACATACCGCGGGCCGCGGTGTTCCGGCTTAAAAAACTCGTGCAGCAGCCGGTCCACCTGGAGCAGGCCGGCGCGGGTGATGGCGATGCGGTCGCCGCCGTTTTCCAGAAAACCCTGGGCCTTGAGCCGCGCCAGCGGTTCGGCGAACTTCACCCGCGGGTCTTCCCCGAATTCGCGGGCGAAGTACGCGGCGCTGACCTCCCCGAGCTTGAGCTGGAGAATGAACTCGCGGATGTAGCGTTCCTCGGGCGTGGGCGTGAGCGCGCGGTACACGGGCAGGCGGCCCGCGCGCAGCGGCGCCAGGTAGGTGTCGAACTCGTGGTAGTTCTGGTAATGCGTGCCGCCGATGTGCCCGAAGCTCGCCACGCCCAGGCTCACCAGGTCCGCGCCGGCCCAGAGGTAATCGCGGTACACGAAGCGCGTGCGGGCCTTGTCCTTGACCACCGTGTAGGCACTGGCCACGGTGTACCCCGCCTTCTCGAACTCGCCAAAAGCGTAATCCACCCAGCGGCGCTTGGTGTCCCAATCCGCCACCGGGGCGACCAGGCGGCCCTCGGCCTTCATCTGCCGGTAGATGGTGGTGTTATACGGCACCTCCATCTGGTAGATGGTCACCGAGTCCGGCGCCAGCTCGAGGGTTTTCGCCACGGCCAGGCGCCACTTTTCGTCGGTCTCCTCGACCATGCCGGCGATGAGGTCCACGTTGATCTGCGGAAAACCCACCGCGCGAGCACAGGCGTAAGCGCGGGCAATCTCCTTCGAGCGGTGCGCGCGGCCGTTGATCTCGAGGATGTGGTCGTCGAAGTGCTCGATGCCCAGGCTCAACCGGGTGACGCCCAGTTCGCGGATGGCCTTGAGCTTGTGATCGGTGAGCGTGCCCGGCTCGCACTCGAAGGTGACCTCCTCGACCTCGTCCCAGGGCAACAGCCGCTTCAGGCCGTCGGTCAGGTGGCGTAGTTGGTCGGCGCTCAGGTAACTGGGCGTGCCGCCGCCAAAATAAACAAAGCGCGGCCGCCGCCCCCCCACGAAAGGCTTGCCGGCGTACAGCGCCAGCTCCGCGAGCAGCGCGTCCAGGTAGGCGCGGATTTCCTGCGAGTCCTTGTCGGTATAGACCTTGAAGTAGCAAAAGTGGCAGCGCTTGCGGCAAAACGGGATGTGCACGTACAGGCCCAGCGGCGGCAGGGCCGGTGCCGTCGCCCCGGGGACCGCTGTGCCGACGGCTGGGGGGCGCTCGAGCGCGGCCAGGAACTCCGGCACGAACTCCGGCTTCCAGTAGGCGAAGGGCGGGTAGTTGGAGACGAAGTAGTTGCCAACGGTGGTTTCCCGGGCCAGCGGGGGAGGCCGCCCGGTCGAAGACGGCGTGCTTTGGACGGTGCTCATGTCACGGGCGCCGGCGGCGCCTTGTGAAGGAAGAACATTCCAGACCTGGCGCAACTTGGCGAGGCAAACTGCCTTCCCGTTTCATTCGCTGCTTGCCGCGCTGTCTGAACTAGCGGAAGTCGGAACACTTTACAACGTATCGAACCCCAAGCCCTGGCACAGACAAGATCGCAACAAGTTTTTGTTCAACATGAAACGTGAGACTTGAGGCCGTAATCAGATGGGTGGTGCTGCTTGGTGACGCCTTGCGTCGGCAAACTTGACTTGCCATCGGGCGGCGTCGCAGACGGTCACAAGCGAACGTCGTAAACCATTGTCGCGCAAACTACTGTCAACTCCAGAGCGGGCGTCTCACGCGCGTTCAGGGGCACCCGAGTCGGCTATCCTGTCGGCCAGCTTTTCATTTTCACAGTTCCAGGTGGCTGTCTTTGTGAGCCCTTTCCTCATGGCATTGCGGTGGCGATAGTTTCCTTAACCTGTTGCCGAAAAACAAGATAAATGCACGAATCAACGAGCCGGCTGGCATTGTTCGGGGTGCTGGCAAAAAGACTGCTGGCCACTACGCGCCTGAGAAGAAGCCCAATCCAAGAAACTGCTTCAACCCACGACAAGAAAAACCATGAAACGTCTGACCTGTGCGAGTCTGTTGTGTGTGGCGGCCAGTGCAACCTTGCTGGCGACTCCGATTACCCCCACCTACACCACCTTTGGTACTCTGAGCGGTGCGACCTTCGGAGGTACCGGTATTCCCAATAACGCCGTGGCCATCACGACGATTGGCAACGTGACGCTCGGCTTGACTGCGCACGCGCGTTACGTGAACCCGCCGGTCTCGAACAATGGCGCAGGGGTTTTCACCGCGGTGGCGGGTGGCGACATCTACACCCCGGCCCCCAACACCCAACCCACGTGGGCCCGCTGGAATTTCGGGTGGTACGCTTCAAGCACGGATTCTAAAACTTATCTTCTGGACTTGCGTTATGACTTTAACCCCGGGTCGGGAACTGACGAGTCGGACTTGGGAAGCATCTTGTTACCCTTTGGCCCAGCACCTGCACTCGGAACGCTGCTTCAAGATTCTTGGAACTTGGGGATGGGTTTTCTGGACACGAGCGTGCCCCCTTGGGTGACACCGCCGACTTACCCATCGTTTAACCCCAACGTCAGCGGCGAATACAGCTTCGCCCTCATACTCCGAGACGCTTCAACAGGGACTGAGTTGGGGCGGGCAGCCATCCTCGTCAACGCCGTCCCTGAGGGTGGCGCCACGTTGGGACTCTTGGGGGTGGGCTTGCTGGGACTGGTTGCCCTGGCCCGGCGGCTA
The DNA here is from genome assembly GCA_964466945.1 of uncultured Verrucomicrobiota bacterium. GTDB lineage: Bacteria > Verrucomicrobiota > Verrucomicrobiia > Limisphaerales > J093 > DSVZ01. Next base: position 8,140 of record CAYXPA010000055.1, read on the forward strand.
GGCTGAACGGCAGTTGCATACCGCGTTCGTTTCGGTCGAAGGGCCGTTTGCGCAAACGGCCCTTTTTCCTTGGCACGACCCTCGTGGCTGGAAACGGTTCGCTCCGCCCCCCCCGAACATACCACCCCGCAATCGCAGTCGTTGATCATCGTACCAACCCCTCGCGACCAGCAACGCAATGATTGCGGCCGGGGTGTATTGGCGATCCAGCCGTGGGTTGAGAACCCGAGACGCGGCACTGACCCCGGGACGCAGACCCCGCGGCACCAGTTGCATCTCGCAAGGGCGTAGGCTCTGCCCGAGCTTGACGCGGAAGCCGCTTTTTCGGCGTGTCTGGCCAGTTGGCTGTGGCAGGCTGCGCGCGCCATGAACGCCGAGCTTTTCGCGCCAGTCTGCCCGGACCTTTTCGAGGTGCACACCAAGGCGCCCGGCCCCGCCGGCCGCTTGCCGCTCACGCCCGAACTGTTGCGCGAGCGGCCCAGCGGCGACCTGTTCGGGCTGACCCAAAACGCCGGCATGGGCTGGGACCCGGCCGAGGTGGGGCGCAAGCCGTTCCTCATCCTGTCCACCCAGGGCGGTCTGCGGGAGCCGGACGGCCGGCCCGTCGCGCTGGGTTACCACACCGGGCACTGGGAGATCAGCCTGCTGGTCGAAGCAGCCGCGCGCGAGTTGCGCCGGCTGGGCGGCCTGCCGTTTGCCGGGTTTGTCTCGGACCCCTGCGACGGCCGCACGCAGGGCACCCCCGGCATGTTCGACAGCCTGCCCTATCGCAACGACGCCGCCATCGTCTTCCGCCGCCTCATCCGCTCCCTGCCCACCCGCGCCGGCGTGCTGGGCGTGGCCACGTGCGACAAGGGGCTGCCGGCGATGCTGATGGCCCTGGCCGGCGCGCGCGACCTGCCCGCGGTGCTGGTGCCCGGCGGGGTGACCCTGCCGCCGGAGCGCGGCGAGGACGCGGGCAAGGTGCAAACGCTCGGCGCGCGGTACGCGCACGGGTTGCTCCGTCTCGAAGAAGCGGCCGAACTGGGTTGCCGCGCCTGTGCCACGCCGGGCGGGGGGTGCCAGTTTCTCGGCACGGCGGCCACGTCGCAGGTCGTGGCGGAGGCGCTGGGACTGGCCTTGCCGCACAGCGCGCTGGCGCCTTCCGGGCAACCGGTCTGGACCGAACTGGCCGTCCGCTCGGCCCGGGCGCTGGCGGCCCTCGAGGCCCGCGGCCTGAAAACCGCCGACCTGCTTACCCCGGCCAGCGTGCGCAACGCGATGGCCGTGCACGCGGCCTTCGGCGGCTCGACCAATCTGCTGCTGCACCTCCCGGCCATTGCCCACGCCGCCGGCCTGCCCCGACCCACGGTCGAGGACTGGGTCGCCGTCAACCGCCGCGTGCCCCGGCTGGTGGACGTGTTGCCCAACGGCCCGGTGGGGCATCCCACGGTGCGGGTCTTTCTGGCCGGCGGCGTGCCCGAGGTGATGCTCCACCTGCGCGCGCTGGGCGTGGTTGAAACCGGCGTGCTCACCGCTGCGGGCGTGACCTGGGACGCGGTGCTCGACGCCTGGGCAGCCAGCGAACGGCGCGCCCGCTTCCGCGCCCGCCTCCGGGAGCTCGACGGCGTGGACCCGGACGAGGTGATCCTGCCGCCGGCGCGGGCGCGCGAGCGCGGCCTGGCCAGCACCGTCACCTTTCCGCGCGGCAACCTGGCGCCCGAGGGCGCGGTCATCAAAAGCACCGCGCTGGACCCGGCCGTGCTCGACGCCGCGGGCGTCTTCCGCCACGAAGGCCCGGCGAAGGTCTTCACCTCCGAGCGCGCGGCCATGCGGGCGCTCAAGGAAGGCCGCCTCGGCGCGGGCGACATTGTGGTGCTGATCGGCGCCGGCCCGATGGGCACGGGCATGGAAGAAACGGCGCAGCTCACCATTGCGTTGAAGCACCTGCCGTTTGGCCGCCATGTCACGTTGCTCACCGACGGCCGGTTCTCCGGCGTCTCGACCGGCGCGTGCATCGGCCACATCGGCCCGGAAGCGCTGGCGGGCGGGCCCATCGGCCGCGTGCGCGATGGTGACCGCCTGCGCGTGGTGGTGGACACCCGCCGGCTCGAGGGCCGCGTGGATTTCATCGGCGAGGGCTCGCGCACCTTCACCCCCGAGGAAGGCGCCGCGGTGCTGGCCGCGCGGCCGCCGCATCCGGACCTGCGCCCCGAGCCGGAATTGCCCGAAGATACGCGGCTGTGGGCGTTGTTGCAGGCGGCCGGTGGCGGCACCTGGGGCGGCTGCGTGTACGACCTCGAGGCGCTGGCGCGCCGGCTGGGCGGCGGCTGAACCGAAGCCGCTTGAACCCGCGCGGGCGGCAGCGGCCGCTCAACGGCCCAGCCGGAAAAATTGCTGTCCCGGCTCGGGTGTCACCCGATGCGGCGCCGCGCCGGACACTTCCCGCCACGGCCCGGCGGGTGAATCGGCCCGTTCGAGACGGCCGGCTCCCAGCCAATCCACCACGACCTGGTCGCCCTCGAGCGCGATGTGGACGCGAAACTCGGGCGCGTACGGGCCCACCAGGAGATACCGCGCCAAGCCGGTCCAGGGCGTGGCCGCCCCGGGGTAAAAATGGCCGCCGGCGAGCAACTCGTCGGAACCGCCACTCGCCAGCACGGCGAGTTCCGGCCCTGTCTCTGGGAGGCTTGCCACCCGGGCCAACAGCCGCCCCTGCGCGTCCAGGACCGCCAACGCCACCGGTTGCGCGCCGGGCAACTCGGCCAGCGCGCCCACCGCCGCCACGCGCTGGTCCGGCAAGGCCACGACACTGCGCACGCCGCCCGCGTCCTCGCCCGCGCGCAGTTGGAGAGCCGGCACAAACGCCGCATCGAGCGAACCGTCCGGACGCAGGCGGGCCAGGCCGGGGCGGGGTTGGCCTTGCAGCCCGAGGAACGTGCCACCAAGCACGCACCGGCCGTCGGGCGTCAGCGCCAGACTGTTTACCGACGGTGCGTCGCCGTCCCACGTCAGGTGCTCGGCATACTCGGCGTCCAACGCGCCGTCCGGGCGCAGGCGGGCGAGGTTCGGGCGGGTTTCGCCATTGACCAGATGGAAGCAGCCACCCACCCAGACGCGCCCTGCGGCATCCACCGCCAGCGCCTTCACCTCGGGGTCGCCCAGGGCGCTCTCGATGCGCACATCGAAGCCGTCGTCCACCGAGCCATCCTCGAGCAAGCGCACCAGCCCCAACCGGCGAAAGGGGTCCGCCCGCGTGAACGCGCCTCCGGCGAGGATGCCGCCGCCCGGGGGCAGGGCCAGGGCCAGGACCGCGTGGTTGAACTGCGGCGGGGCAAAGGCCGGGTCCGGCCGGCCATCCGGCCGGAGGCGGGCAAGGTTTTGGGCGGGCTGGTCGCCCACGCGGTCGAACTCGCCCGCGATGAGGCAACGCCCGGCCTGATCCTGTGCCACGGCGTAAAGGCGGGCCTCGGCGGGCAGGTCGGGTTGGAAGTCCGGATCCGGCTGGCCGTCGGGCAAGAGCCGGGCCAGACCGGGGCGGGGTTGACCGTTGACACGCTCGAACCGGCCCGCAGCCAGCACCGCGCCGTCGGGTGCGACCGCCAGGGCGAGGACTTCGCCGGCCGTTTCGAAGCGCAAGTCCGGGCCGGCGAAACTTTCGTCCAAGGCGCCGTCCGACCGAAACCGGGCCACACAATGGCGCGGCACGCCGCCGGCTTCCGTGAACTTGCCCGCCACGATCACCGCGCCATCGGGCTGGCGGACCAGGCGATAGCCGTAAGCGCCATCGGCGGCTTGCAAGCCCGGACCGGGATCGAAGGCGGCGTCCGGCGCGCCATCCGCTCGCAAGCGAACCAGGCCGGCGTGCTCGAGGTCGTTGACCCACTCGAAGCTCCCGGCCAGCACCAGCGCGCCGTCGGCCATCGCCACCAGGTCGAACACGGCCTGCAGACCGCCCAGGACACCGTCCTTAAATGCGAACGTCTCGTCCAGGCGCCCGTCCGGGCCGAGCCGGACCATCTGGGTCTGCGGCTTGGCATCTACCGTGTCGAACGTGCCGGCCACGTACACCCGCTCATCCGGCGCGGGTGCGACGGTGTAAGCGCCGCCGCCCATGCCGCCTGTTTGGAGATTGCCCTTGAAACTTGTGTCCACCCGGCCGTCCGGGAGCAGGCGCGCCACGCCGGCGGAAGCCCAAGAATCCACCACGGAAAAGTTCCCGGCGACCAACACCCGGCCTTTGGCGTCCAGGGCCAGATCAAAGGCCATCCCGCCGTTGAGTCCCCGGCCGGGGTCAAAGTTCTTGTCCAAGCTCCCGTCCGGCCACAGCCGCGCCAGCCCGTCGCGCGGGCGGCCTTCCACTTCCTGGAACCGCCCGGCCAGCAAAATCCGGCCGTCGGGCTGGACCAACACGACCTTGACCACCGGTTCGGGCGACCCGCTCAGGCGCGGGGCGAAGGCGGCGTCCAGCCGGCCATCCGCCTCGAGACGCGCCAAGCCCGCGCGGGGTTGACCCTGCACCTGGCGGAAGCGGCCGCCCACGAGGATGCGGCCATCAGCAGGTTGCACCGCCAGCGCAGCCACCGCGCCATCCACGCCCGCCCCGGCGTCGAAGCCAGGGTCCAAATTCCCGTGCGCGTCCAGGCGCGCCACGCTGCGGCGAGGCTGGCCGCCGACGTAATCGAAATTGCCAGCCACCAGCACCCGGCCATCCGCCTGCAAGGCCAGGGCCTGCAACGCCACGTCGCGCCTGGTGGTGAAGACCGGTCGAAAGGTCTCCTCCCAGCCCGGCGCCTCCGGCTCTTGGGCCGGGCGGGCCACGGCCGCCAGCAGCGCGGCCAGGGCAGCGCCCGCGCGCCGCGCGGAGCCCCGTTGAGACACTCGTTCCACGCGCGATTTATCAGCAAGACCGCGGCCAATCGCCACGCCGGTATTTTGCCGGCCAACGCCCGGCAGCGAAAGCGTTTTGGCTCGAAGCCCGCGCGTCGGCAATTTGCTTGATGCCCGCGCGAGGCCTGTTCAGGCTTCCCAAGTCCATGGCGGTTTCTCGCAAATCCCGCGCTGCCCGCAAGGACCGGGTGTCGGCCCGGCGCACGCCCCCGCGTCGCGCCCGCGCGCCGGCTCCCGCCTCACCCGCTCCGGCACCGGGGGAGGTCTCTGCGCCGCCGACACCCGCCCCGACGCCCGCCGCGGCCCCGCCGATGCCGGTTTCGCCGCCGGCGTCCCTGGAAGCGCCGGTGTGCCCGGCGGAAACCGCCCGCCCGGTCGAGGTGCCGCGCGAGGAAGTCCCGGAGGAAGCGGAGCGCCGCGAAGAAGGTTACGACTCCGACTCGGCCATCAAGTTGTACCTGCGCGAAATCGGCCAGGTGAAGTTGCTCACGCCGCAGGAGGAGATCGAGCTGGCTGCACGCATCAAGCAGGGCGACCGCAAGGCGCGCGAGCACATGATCAAGGCCAACCTGCGCCTGGTGGTGAAGATCGCCCACGATTACGACGGCCTGGGCCTGCCGCTCCTGGACCTCATCAACGAGGGCAACCTCGGCCTGATGAAAGCGGTCGAGCGGTTCGACCCCGCCAAGGGCGGCAAGCTCTCGACCTACGCCGCCTGGTGGATCAAGCAGTCCATCAAGCGGGCCCTGGCCAACCAGGCCAAGACCATCCGCCTCCCGGTGCACCTGGTGGACAAAATTTCCCGGATGCGCCGCGTGGCCATGCACCTCCAGGAGATTCTCGGCCGCGAGCCGACCGACGAAGAACTGGCCGAGGAGCTGGGCATGTCCCCCGCCCGCGTGGCCCAGTTGCGCATGGCCGCCCTGCGCCCCACCTCGCTGGACGCCCCGATGGGCGAGGATGAAACCAACACCTTCGCCGAAGTCGTCCAGGACGAGCGCGCCGAAGACCCCTACGCCAAGCTCGAGGAAAAAACGCTCACCGACCTGCTGGGCGAACTGATCAAGCGCCTGGACCCGCGCGAGCAACAGATTCTGCGCTACCGCTTCGGCCTGGACGGCGGCCGGGTCAAAACCCTCGAGGAGGTCGGCGCCTGCTTCGGCGTGACCCGCGAGCGCATCCGCCAGATTCAGAATCTCGCCCTGGCCAAGCTCCGCCGCATGATCGCCAAGCTGGAAAACGAAAACGAAGCTCCCTGAACCATGTCCGCTCCGCTCCCCGACCCGGCCGAACTGGCCCGCGCCATCCGCAACATCCCCGACTTCCCCAAGCCGGGCATCCAGTTCAAGGACATCACGCCGCTGCTGGCCGACGCCCGCCTCTTCGCCGGCGCCATCGAGCACATGACCGCGCGCTGCGCGCCCGGGCAGGTGGACGCCGTGGTGGGCGTGGACGCCCGCGGATTCATCTTCGCCGCCGCCGCCGCCCTCAAACTGCGCGCCGGCTTCGTGCCCGTACGCAAAAAAGACAAGCTGCCCTGGCAGACGATCGAGGAAAGCTACGCCCTCGAGTACGGCGCGAACACCGTGGCCATCCACGCCGACGCCCTCCGGCCGGGCAGCCGCGTGTTGCTGGTGGACGACCTGCTGGCCACCGGCGGCACCGCCCGCGCCGCTGCCAACCTGGTTCGGCGCCTGGGCGCGGAAATCCTCGAGGTGAGCTTCCTGATCGAACTGGCCTTCCTCAAGGGCCGCGAAAAACTCGCCGGCCTGCCGGTCCACGCGGTCATCGTGTATTGAGCGCGCGCCGCCGGAGACTTGGCGGCCGGGGACCGGCGGCGCTTCTCGCCGGCCGCGCCACGCGTGGTGCGTCTTCGGCGGGCGGCGGGCGGCCCTACTCGGCCAGCGGCTGCTCGCCGGGCACCCGGCCCGGGCGGGCGGCGCGCGCCCAGCGGATTTCCGGCACCAGCAACAGACTGGCCGCCAGGATCAGGCCCGCGCACACCAGGCCGATGGTGCCCAGGGCCAGCGATTGCGCGGCGTAAAACGCCGCCACCGGCGCGGTCACGCCCCGCACCCCGGTGAAGAAGGTATGCACGGACATGTAGTCGGCCACGCGCTCCGGCGGGGCGAGCTTGGTCACCCACAAACCCCAGGCCACATCACCGCCCGCGTTGGCGATGCCGAAAATCACCGCGCCAGCCAGCAGCCCGGCCCGGGATTCGCTCAGGAAAAAGGTGAGGATGCCCAGCGCAAAGCCCACGTTGAGCACCACCCGCAGGGCGAAGAAGTTCATCCGGTCGAACAACCAGCCCCACACCTGGCTCATCAGCAGCCGGGCCACGTTCGGCACCACGCCCACGATGAAGGCGATCTGGCGCGCGTCCAACGCCAGGCCGTACTTCGGGTTGCCCAGGTACTCGACCCGCAGCGGCAGCATCATCAGGTTCGCAAAGCCCATCAGCATCCACGCGATGAGCGTGTGCCGGAACAGCCGGTCCTCGCGCGCGTACCGCAGGGCGCGGAAGGGATGGGAGCCGCCGTCGTTGTGCAGAGGCCGCGAGGGGTACCGCGCCAGCCGTGTCGCCGCGAAGGCAAACGCTGCCGCAAACACCAGCAACAACCCCCGCGAGCGGCCGATGTCTCCGGCCAGCAGCCGCCCGGCCAGCTCGCTGAACGCGGCGTTGACGGCAATGCGCAACATGACCGCGCGCGCGAACAGCTTGCCCCGCTGGTCGTCGGGGTAGTTGTCCTGGTAAATCTGCGTCAGCAGCGGGATCACGCCCGCCGCCGCAGCCATGCTCACGATGGCGCCCGCCACGTACAGCGGCAGCCACGGCACCGCCGCCATGAACACCAACGTGCCCGCGCCCACCCAGGCAAAGCGCGCCGCCGCCGCCGCGGCTGGCCAGCCCCGGCGCGCCACCAGCGAGACCACCAGCGGCGTGAGCATCAGACCCACGCTGCCGCCGCCGGCCACCAGCGCCTTGGCCAGCGCGCCGGCCTGGAAGTACTTCAGCGCAATCAGCAGCAGGAAGGTGCTGCCGGCCGATTCGAGCACGCCGTTGGCCACCGCCCGTTGCAGCTCGAGGCGGTAGGTGGTGCGGGCGCGTTCGGACGCGGTCACGCCCCGAGCCTAATCCGCCCGGGCCAAATCCGAAGTGCAAATCCACCCGCCGCGGCCGGGCCGCGCGTTTTTCGAGTGTCCGGCCCGCGCCCGCTTGGTTAACTGCCCGCGTGCGGCGCACCCGGCTCCAACGCAGCCTGCGGGCCACGTTCCTGGGCATGATCGTGAACACCCTGCTCGCCGGGGGCAAAACCGTCGCCGGCGTGCTCGGGCACAGCCACGCCCTGGTGGCCGACGGCATCGAGTCGCTGGCCGACCTGCTCAGTTCGATCATCGTCTGGCGCGGTTTGGTCGTCGCCGCCGCGCCCCCGGACGCCGACCATCCCTACGGCCACGGCAAGGCCGAGCCCATCGCCGCGGCCGTGGTGGCCACGATGCTCTTCCTGGCCGCGGCGTGGATTGCCGTGACTTCGGCGGTCGAACTCCTGCAGCCCCATCAAGGGCCGGCGCCCTTCACCCTGGTGGTGTTGGTCGTGGTGGTGGTGGTGAAGGAAGCCCTGTTTCGGTTCGTACTGCGCGAGGGGCGAGCCCTGGACAACCTGGCGGTCAAATCCGACGCCTGGCATCACCGCAGCGACGCCATCACGTCCCTGGCCGCGGGTGTCGGCATCAGCATCGCCCTCGTGGGCGGGCCGGCGTATGCCCGGGCGGACGACGTGGCGGCGTTGGTCGCGGCCGGCATCATCGCTTGGAACGGCTGGCGACTGCTCCGCGGCACCCTGGCCGAGCTCATGGACACGGCGCCGGACCCGGAGTTCAACGCCCGGGTCAGCGACCTGGCGGCCGGCACGGCGGGCGTGGTGCGCATCGAGAAGTGCCGGGTGCGCAAAATGGGCGGCGAGTACTTCGTGGACCTCCACGTAGAGGTGGCGCCGGAGATGCCGGTGCGCGCGGCGCATGAGATAGCGCATGCAGTGAAAGACCGGGTGCGGGCGGCGTTGCCGGCGGTGGCGGATGTGCCGGTGCACTTGGAGCCGGCCGGGGGGCCAGCACCGGGGGCGGGCGGGGCGGCGTGGGAGGGTTGAGGCGGAAAAAAAGCTTGCGCGGGTTTCGTTTTGGACAGATTGTTCAATCCGCATTGAACGAACCGGCGTATCTTGTTCGCTGGCCGGTGCCAACGCCTTCGCCCCGAGCGAAGTGACGGGCACGAAGTGTCTCCCTTGTAGCCGTCCCGTCCTGCCCATGCCCATTCAGTCCAAAGGCAAGCTCCAGCTCATCGAGGCGGTGGGCAACCTGTGCCGCCGGCTCGGCTTGCCGCGCACGGTGGGCCAGATTTACGGGCTATTGTACCTCTCGCCGCGCGCGTTGTCGCTGGAGGAGATCGCCGAGGGGCTGGGCATCAGCAAGGCCAGCGCGAGCACCGGCACCCGCCAGTTGCTCACGCTGGGCGCCATCAAAAAGGTCTGGGTCCCGGGCAACCGTCGTGATCTGTTCGAGGCCGTGCCGGAAGTCGGCGGCCTGTTGCGCAATGCCTACCGCGAGATCGTCAAGCCCTACCTCGACGCCGCGCAGCACCGGGTCGAGCAGGTGATCGAGCACCTCGAGGCCGAGCGCGACCGGGAGTTGATCGGTCCTGACGAATTCGCCTTTTGCCAGCAGCGACTCGAGGCGCTGGCCCGGTTCCAGAAAAATTTCCAGTCGGTCGCTCCGTTGCTCGAAAAACTGCTCTGAGTCCGCACAACCCAACACCTCCCATGTCTGCCTCCTCGGAATCGCCCATCGCCATCGTCGGCCTCGGCTACGTCGGCCTGCCGTTGTCCCTGCAATTTGCCCGCTCCGGCGTGCCGGTGGTGGGCCTGGACATTGACCCGGCCAAGGTGCAATCGCTCCTGGCGGGTCGGAGCTACATCCAGCACATCCCGGACGCGGCCATTGCCGAGCAGGTCGGCGCCGGGCGTTTCACGGCCTCGACCGACTTCGGCCGGGTGCGCGAGGTCGCGGCGGTGATCATCTGCGTGCCCACGCCGCTGAACAAAAACCGCGAGCCGGACATTTCGTACATTCTGCGGACCGGCGAGGCGATTGCTCCGCACCTTCAGCGCGGCACCCTGGTGGTGCTCGAATCCACCACCTATCCCGGGACCACCGACGAAGACCTGCGCGCCGTGCTCGAGAAGGGTTCCGGGCTCAAAGCCGGGGTGGACTTTCACCTGGCCTTCAGCCCCGAGCGTGAGGACCCGGGCAACCCCCAGAGCGTTGTGGCCAAAATCCCGAAGGTGGTCGGCGGCTACACCCCGACCTGCCTGGAGAAGGCCAGGGCCCTGTATGGCCGCGCCATTCAGACCATTGTGCCCGTGTCCTCCTGCCGGGCGGCGGAGGCCACCAAGCTGCTCGAAAACATCTTCCGCAGCGTGAACATCGCGCTGGTCAACGAGCTGAAGCTCGTTTACAGCGCGATGGGCATTGACGTGTGGGAGGTCATCAACGCCGCCAAGACCAAGCCCTTTGGGTTCATGGCCTTCTACCCCGGCCCCGGGCTGGGCGGCCACTGCATCCCGATTGACCCCTTTTACCTCACTTGGAAGGCCCGCGAGTACGGCCAGCACACCCGCTTCATCGAGCTGGCCGGCGAGATCAACACCGCGATGCCCCTGTACGTGGTCCACCGCGCGGCCGATGCCCTCAACGCCGCCAAAAAACCCGTCAACGGCAGCCGCATCCTCGTCCTGGGCCTGGCCTACAAGCCGGACGTGGACGACGACCGCGAGTCGCCCAGTTACACGCTGCTGGACCTGCTCAAGGAACGCGGCGCGGACGTGGCCTACTACGATCCGCACGTGCCGGTCATCCGCCCCAGCCGCGAGCACGGCCACTGGGCCGGCACGCGCTCGGTGCCCTGGACACGCGAGAGCATTGGGTCGTTCGACCTGGTGCTCATCGCCACCCACCACAAGGCGGTGAACTACCAGGAACTGGCCGACTGGGCACCGTGCATCGTGGACACCCGCAACGCCATGGCCACCGTGAAGACCCGGCCCGGCCAGGTGTGGAAGGCCTGAACCCGCCGCCCGTCGCTCCCGCCCGCGGCGCGGCTGCCCGCAAGCCCTCCCTGTCTTGAAGCGCGCGCTCATCACCGGCATCACCGGCCAGGACGGCTCGTACCTGGCCGAGCTGCTCCTGGCCAAGGGCTACGAGGTGCACGGCGTCATCCGCCGCGCCTCGACTTTCAACACCAGCCGCATTGACCACCTCTACCAGGACCCGCACGTCAACGGCGTGCGCCTCTTCCTGCGCTACGGCGACCTGGCCGATTCGGTTCAGATGGTCAAGCTGCTCTACGACCTGGCCCCGGACGAGATTTACAACCTGGGCGCCCAAAGCCACGTGCGCGTGTCCTTCGACATCCCCGAGTACACCGGCGACGTCGTGGGGCTGGGTACGGTGCGCATCCTCGAGGCCATCCGCGAGGCCGGGCTGGTCAAGAAATGCCGCTTTTACCAGGCGTCCTCCTCGGAGATGTACGGTCGGGTCCGGGAAGTGCCGCAGACCGAGACGACCCCCTTCTGGCCGCGCTCGCCCTACGCCTGCGCCAAGGTCTATGCCTACTGGCTGACCGTGAACTTCCGCGAGTCCTACGGCTTGCACGCCAGCAACGGCATTCTCTTCAACCACGAGTCGCCCCGCCGCGGCGAGACCTTCGTCACCCGCAAAATCACCCGCGCCGCCACGCGCATCAAACTCGGCCTCCAACGCGAGCTGTACCTGGGCAACCTCGACGCCCGTCGCGACTGGGGCTACGCCAAGGAATACGTCGAGGCCATGTGGCTCATGCTCCAGCAGGACCGGCCCGACGATTACGTCATCGCCACCCACGAAACCCACAGCGTGCGCGAATTCTGCGAGGCCGCCTTCGGGCTGCTGGACCTGGACTGGCGCGACTACGTGCGCCACGACCCCCGCTACGAACGCCCGGCCGAGGTGGACCTGCTCATCGGCAATCCCGCCAAGGCCAAACGCCAGTTGGGCTGGGAACCCCGCGTGCGCTTCCACGACCTGGTCCGGCTCATGGTCGAGGCCGACCTCGCCCTGGCCCGGCGCGAACTGGCGCTGCGCCAGGCCGGCGAATCCCCCGAACCGCCCCGCCCGGCTGCGGCGGATGTGCCCGCCGCCGGCCCGCGCCAGCCGTGAACCCGACGCCGCCCCATCCGCCCGCGCCGGAGCGGGCCTCATCCCTGCGCGGCCGCCGCGTGTTCGTGGCCGGCCACCGCGGCATGGTGGGCGCGGCCCTGGTGCGCCGGCTCCGCGCCCGCGGCGATTGCGAGCTGCTACTGCGCGAACGCGCCCAACTGGACCTGCGCGATGCCGTGGCGGTGGATCGGTTCTTCGCCGCCGAGCGGCCGGAGGTGGTCGTGGTGGCCGCCGCCCGCGTGGGCGGCATCGAGGCCAACCGCACCTTCCCGGTCGAATTTCTCGAGGACAACCTGGCCATCGCGCTTCACACCCTGCGGAGCGCCTTCCGTCACGGCACCGCGCGGCTGCTCTTTCTGGGCAGCTCGTGCATCTACCCGCGCGAGGCTCCGCAGCCGATTCCCGAGGAAGCTTTGCTCACCGGGCCGCTCGAGCCCACCAACGAGGCCTACGCCCTGGCCAAGATCGCCGGGCTCAAGCTCTGCCAGTACTACCGCCGCCAGCACGGCCGGCTCTTTCACTCGGTGATGCCCACCAACCTTTACGGCCCGGGCGACTACTATCACCCGCAACACGCCCACGTCATCCCCGCCCTGCTGCGCCGTTTCCACGAGGCCCGCGAAACCGGCCAGCCGCGCGTGGTGCTTTGGGGCACCGGCACTCCCCGGCGCGAGTTCCTGCATGTGGACGACCTGGCCGACGCCTGCCTGCACCTGCTTGAACTGCCCGACCCGCCGGACTGGATCAACGTGGGCACCGGCAGCGACCTGACCATCCGCGAACTGGCCGAACTGGTCCGCCGGGTCACCGGCTTCACAGGCGAAATGGTCTTCGACCCGACGCGGCCGGACGGCACGCCGCGCAAACTGCTGGACGTCTCGCGCATTCGGGCCACGGGTTGGACGCCGCGCATCCCCCTGGCCGAAGGCCTGGCCGCCACGTACCAGGATTTCCTGGCGGCGCGCGCCTCGGGCACGCTTCGCGAATGAACGGGAGCGAACATGCCGCCACCCCGGACCGGTCCGCGCCGGGTTCGACCTCCGGGCCCGGGCAAAAGCTGCACCTGCGCGCCGCCCTGAAGGCGTTGACAGATGCGCCGGCCGACCCGGCCGCGGTCGCGCACCTGGGCGCCCTGGCCGAAGAAGTCAGCCGCGCGCTGGCGGCGTTTGACCCGGCGGTGATTTACCTGTTCGGCTCGGCCCTGCGCGGGCTCCCGCGGACGGACAGCGACCTGGACGTGGCCTTTCTGCCGCCGGCCCCGTGCGACGCCTGGGCGGTGTTCCTCGCCGCGCAGGACCTGGCCGCGCGGCTGGGGTGCGAGGTGGACCTGGTGGACCTGCAACGCGCGAGCACGGTGCTGCGCAAGGAAGTGTTGCGTACCGGCCGGCGGCTGGTCACGCGCTGGCCGCGCGCGGCGGACGAGTTCGAGATGTACACCCTCAGCGATTACGCCCGCCTCAACGAGGAGCGCGCCCCCGTGTTGCGCGCGCTGGGCGAGCCGCTTTCCTCCCGTGGCTGACGACGTCCGGCTCAACAAGACCGCCGTCATCCGTCGCTGCCTGGAGCGGGCGCGGGAGGAGTACGCCGGACAGCCGGAACGGTTGGCGGACCGGACGCATCAGGACGCGCTCGTGCTGAATTTGCTCCGCGCCTGTGAGGCGGCGATTGACCTGGCCATGCATGAAGTGGCGCGGCGCGGGCTGGGGGTTCCCCAGACCAGCCGCGAAGCCTTTGGGCTGTTGGAGCAGGCGGGGGTCATTCCCGCAGAGGTGTCCCGGCGCATGCAGGCCATGGTGGGCTTCCGCAACCTCGCCGTGCACAGTTACCGCGACATCCAGCCCGCCATCTTGCAGCGGGTGTTGGAGGCGCACCTGGGAGATTTCGAAGCCTTCCTGGCCGCCCTCGCGAGTTCGACCCGATGAAAATCCTCCTCACCGGCGTGGCCGGCTTCATTGGTTACCACGTGGCCGAGCGCCTCTTGGCGCGCGGGGACGAGGTGATCGGCCTGGACAACCTCAACGACTATTACGACGTGCGCCTCAAGGAGGCGCGCCTGGCCCGGCTCTCGGGTCGGCCGGGGTTTGCTTTTCACCGGTTGAACGTGGCCGACCGCGCCGGCCTCGAGGCGTTGTTCCGCGACGCCCGCCCGCAGCGGGTCGTGCACCTGGCCGCCCAGGCCGGTGTGCGGTACTCGCTGCAAAACCCGCACGCCTACGTCGAGAGCAATCTGGTTGGGTTCCTTCACATCCTCGAGGGCTGCCGCCATCAGGGCGTCGAGCACCTGGTCTATGCCTCCTCGAGTTCGGTGTACGGCGCCAACACCCGGATGCCCTTCTCGGTGCATCACAACGTGGACCATCCCCTGAGCCTGTACGCCGCCAGCAAGAAGGCCAACGAACTGATGGCCCACACCTACAGTCACCTCTACGGTTTGCCCACCACCGGCCTGCGCTTCTTCACCGTGTACGGTCCGTGGGGCCGGCCGGACATGGCCCTGTTCCTCTTCACCCGTGCCATCCTCGAGGGCCGGCCGATTGACGTGTTCAACGAGGGCCGGATGCGCCGCGATTTCACCTACATTGACGACATCGTCGAGGGGGTGGTGCGCGTGACCGACCGCGTGCCCGCCGGCAACCCGGACTGGTCCGGTGAGCAGCCCGACCCCGGCACGAGCCGCGCGCCGTACCGGATTTACAACATCGGCAACCACGCCCCGGTCGAACTGCTGCGCCTGATCGCGCTGATCGAAGAGGCCCTGGGGCGCCGCGCCCAGAAGCGTTTCCTGCCCATGCAGCCCGGCGACGTGCCCGCCACCTACGCCGACGTGGACGACCTGGTCCGCGACGTGGGCTTCCAACCCGCCACGCCCATCGAGGAGGGTGTGCGCCGGTTCGTGGCGTGGTACCGGGACTTTTACCGCGTTTAACCCGGCGGCCCCAGCCTTACCCGATGGACCGCGAAGCCGAAATTCTGTGCCTGATCCGCGCCTGCCTCGAGCGGTTCGCCGCCGGGCTGCGCGGGTACCGGGTGGTGCTGTTCGGCTCGCGCGCCGCCGGCAGCGCCGGTCCGCGGGCGGACTTCGACGTGGGGGTCACGGGCCCCGGGCCGTTGCCGCTGGCGCTCTACTATGAGGTGCGGGACGCCCTCGAGGAATTGCCCACGCTGTATTCGATTGATTGGGTGGACCTGGAACGGGTCTCGCCGCAATTCCGTCAGCACGCCCTGGCCGGCGCGCGCACCCTCTATGAAGCCTGACCGGTTGCTGGACGAACTGGACCGCGCGCTCCGGGCCCTGGCCGATGCCCGGCGCTCCTGATCCGCCCGGTCCCGACCCCGATGCGTTTCATTGACCTCCAGTCGCAGTACCACCGATACCGCGCCGAGATTGACGCGCGGCTGCGGCGCGTGCTCGAGCACGGGCAGTTCATCCTCGGGCCCGAGGTCGCGGAACTCGAGGAGGCGCTCGCGCGCTTTGTCGGCGTGCCCCACGCCCTGACCGTGGCCAGCGGCACCGACAGCCTCGAGATCGCCCTGCGCGCGCTGGGCATCGGCCCCGGCGACGAGGTCATCACCGTGCCCTTCACCTGGATCAGCACCGCCGAGGTCATCGCCCTGGTCGGCGCGCGCCCGGTGTTCGTGGACATCGAGCCGGACACGTACAACCTCGCGGTGGACCAGGTCGAGGCCGCCATCACCCCGCGCACCCGGGCCATCCTGCCGGTGAGCCTCTTCGGCCAAATGCCCGACTATGACCGCCTGAACGCCCTCGCCGCGCGGCACGGCCTGCCGGTGATCGAGGACGGCGCGCAGAGCTTCGGCGCCACGCAGCGGGGCCGGCGCAGTGGCGGCGTGACCACCATCGGCAGCACCAGTTTTTTCCCGGCCAAACCGCTGGGTTGCTACGGCGAGGGCGGCGCGCTGTTCACGCATGACGCCGCCCTGGCCGAACGCATGCGGGCCATCCGCACCCACGGCGGCCTCGAGCGAAATCATCACCCCTGGCTGGGCATGAACGGACGGTTCGACACCCTGCAGGCCGCCGTGTTGCTGGCCAAGCTGCCGCACTTCGAGTGGGAACTGGCCGAGCGCGCGCGCATCGCGGCGCGTTACGACGCCGCCCTGGCCGGCGTTTGCGTCACGCCTGCCGTGGCCCCGGGCAACACCCACGTCTATGCCCAGTACACCATCCGCGTGCCGGAGCGCGACGCCGTGGCCGCGCGGCTGCGGGCGGCCGGCATCCCCACCGCGGTGTACTACCCGCGCTGCCTGCACGAGCAACCGGTCTTCGCCGGGCTGGGCTATCGGCCCGGTGATTTTCCCGTGGCGGAGCAGGCCAGTCGCGAAGTGTTGAGCCTGCCGATGCACCCGTTTTTGAGCGCGCACGACCAGGACCGCATTGTGGACGAATTGAAGCGGGCCCTGGGCGCCACCTGAGCCATGTCCCCGCGCAGGCGTCGGCAGGGTCGGTTTTACCGGAACACGCCCGGTGCGCTTACACCAGCCCACGATTGCCAGTGCAAGGGCGCGGACAGGGGGGCAATTCCCTGAGGGATGCCGCCCATGAGATTGTCCCAGGAAACGCTGGAAGCCATTCGCGCCGCCGTCCGGGCCGCGGACCCGGCAGCGGAGGTGTACCTGCACGGCTCGCGCTTGGACGATGCCGCCCGCGGCGGGGACATTGACCTGTTGATGGTGTCCGACGTGCTCAACTTTCGCGAGGTGTTGCGGCTGCGGCGGGCCATCCTGGACCGCATCGGCTGGCAGCAACTGGTCCTGACGGTGCGCCGTCGGGACCAACTCGATGAGCCCTTTGCCGCCGACTGCCTGAGCCACGGGGTGAAGTTGTGAAGCCCGATCAAGGACGCGAACTGCTGCGGGTTGCGTTGGACGAGTTGAGTCGCGCGCGCGTCCACTTGGACTACTCGGCGCGGCATGAACACTGTGCCGGATAATAGCCCGCCCGCGACCGAGGCCCCGCCGGGGCCGCCCGAGTTGCAACGGCTGGCCCGCCGGTTGTTCTGGTGGAAATCCCCGGCAGAGGCGCTGGCCTACCCGCGGCGTTTCCTGGCCCAGGTCATGACCCTGGGCACGTGGGACGATGTGCAGGTGGCGCGGCGCTACTGGACGGAGGCGGACTTTCGCGCCGTGCTGCGCGACCCGCCCCCGGGGGTGTTTGACGCGCGCAGTTGGAGCTACTGGCACTGCGTGCTGGGCGTCGAGCCGGTGCCGCCCCTGCCCCGCCGTCATTTGCCGTGAGTTTGTTTGTCCCCCGGCTGGAAGACTCTCGTCCCGGGGTGTCCACGCCATCCCGCCCTTGAAGCGCGGGATTCCAAAACGCTTTGGGGTGTACATGGGACAAGGCCGGTTATCCACCGGCGCAGCGGCTCAGCGGCGTTTCGCACCGGTTGTGAACTGAACCGCGGATCGCGCCTCGCCTTTCCATGAACGATACAAAAACCATCCTCGTGACCGGCGGCGCCGGTTACATCGGCTCGGTCCTGGTCCGCTTGCTCCTGGCTCGCCGCTGGCGCGTGCGGGTGCTCGACCGCCTCCTGGCCGGCGGCGAATCGCTGCTCGAACTGTTCGACCATGAGCGCTTCGAGTTCCTCCGCGGCGACATCCGCGACCCGGAGACCGTCGCCCGCGCGGTGGCCGGCTGTTACGGCGTGGCCCACCTGGCCGCCATCGTGGGCGACCCCGCCTGCCGCGCGCAGCCCGAGCTGGCACGCAGCACCAACCTGGACGGTAGCCGCTTGTTGCTCGAGGCGGCCCGGCGCGCGGGCGTGCCGCGCTTTGTCTTTGCCTCCACCTGCTCGAACTACGGCAAGATGCCGGACCCGGAGAAGTACGTGGACGAGACCTCGCCGCTGGCGCCGGTGTCGCTGTACGCGGAGACGAAAGTCACCTTCGAGCGCGAGCTGCTCGAGTGCAGCCGGGCGAATGGCCTGGTCGGCACGGCGCTGCGTTTTTCCACCGTGTACGGCGTCTCGCCGCGCCTGCGCTTCGACCTCACGGTCAACGAATTCACCCGCGAACTGGCCCTGGGCCGGGAGCTGGTGATCTTTGGCGAGCATTTCTGGCGGCCGTACTGCCATGTGCGCGACCTGGCCGCCTCGGTCCTCGCCGTCCTCGAGGCCGACCCCGCCTGCGTGGCCGGCGAGGTCTTCAACGTGGGCGACACCACCGAGAACTACACCAAGAAGATGATCGCCGAGGCGCTCCTGCGGCAGGTTCCCGACGGCCGCATCCGGTACGTGCCGCGCACCGAGGACCCCCGCGACTACCGGGTGAGTTTCGAGAAAATCCGGCGCGTCCTGGGTTTCCAAATCAGCCGGCGCGTGCCTGACGGCATCGCCGAAATCCTGCGCCTGCTCCGCAGCGGGCTGCTGAGCAACCCCGACGCCCCGCAGTACGCCAACGTGTAGGCGCGCGCGTTGCCCCGCCATGCAGGTCCCGTTTTTCGAGCTCAATTACGGCCCGGAAGAAACCGCGGCGGTCGTGGCCGCCCTCGAGTCCCGCTGGATTTCGATGGGCCCGCGCTGCGCCGAGTTCGAGCAGCGCTTCGCCGCCCGGCACGGCGCCGCCCACGGCATCGCCGTGGCCAACTGCACCGCCGCCCTGCACCTGGCGCTGCGGATTTGCGGGGTGGGCCCGGGCGACGAGGTCATCGTGCCCTCGCTGACCTTCGTGGCCACGGCCAGCGTGGTCCGGATGCAGGGCGCCACGCCGGTGTTCGCCGACATCACCTCACTGGACGACTGGACGCTGTCGCCGGAGGACGTCGCGCGGAAGCTCACGCCGCGCACCAGAGCGATCATCCCGATGCACTACGGCGGCTTCGGCGCGGACATGCCGCGGCTGTGCGCCCTGGCCCGGGCGCACGGGCTGCGGGTGATCGAGGACGCCTGCCACGCGCCGCTGGCCACGCGCGACGGCCGGACTTTGGGCACCTTCGGCGACTTCGCCTGTTACAGCTTTTACAGCAACAAAAACATGACCACCGGCGAGGGCGGTATGATGCTCACCGGCGACGCCGACCTGGCCGCGCGCGCCCGGCTGCTCCGCGCCCACGGCATGACCGCCACCGCGTACGACCGCGAGCGCGGCGCCGAGT
>CAYXPA010000056.1:0-26992 GCA_964466945.1 uncultured Verrucomicrobiota bacterium
ACGCCGCCAAGATGGCGGCGCTCCCAGGAGCCTCCGCGACGGCGGCTCCGGCCCCACCGCCTACGCCCAGGCCATCGGGGTGTATTTGGCGTTCGCGCTGAGCAAGCAGGCCGATTTGGGCAATAGCCTGTGCGGTTGGGAACCGATTGCCCAGTGCCCACGGCACCTTTTCGCCCGACAAGCTATCCCGATAATCTGGGACTACGCAGAGGGAAACCCCCTTGGCGACAGATCGGGTGCATGGATTGTCTTCGTGGACGGTATCGTCAAGGCGTTCTCGAAAGCCTTCGAGTTTATCCCGTCCAAGGCATCAGGCCAGGCACAGCAGATGGATGCTGGAAGCCAGAGCCTTGCGTGCGACCGCGTCGTCTCCACCGACCCGCCCTACTACGACAACGTCGGCTAAGCGGACCTCTCGGACTTCTTCTACGTCTGGCTGCGGCGCTCGTTGCGGTCGGTGTTTCCTGACCTGTTCGCCACGCTGGCCGTGCCCAAGGCCGAGGAGCTGGTGGCCACGCCCTACCGCCACGGCAGCAAGGAAGCCGCCGAGAAGTTCTTCCTCGAGGGCATGACGCGGGCGATGCACCGGCTGGCCGAGCAGGCTCACCCGGCCTTCCCGGTCACCATCTACTACGCCTTCAAGCAGGCCGAGAGCGAGACGGACGCAGGCACGGCCAGCACTGGCTGGGAGACCTTCCTGGATGCCGTGCTTCGCTCCGGCTTCGCCATCACCGGCACCTGGCCGATGCGCACGGAGAACAGCAGCCGAATGATTGGGCAGAACACCAACGCCCTGGCTTCGAGCATTGTGTTGGTGTGCCGGCCGCGGTCGGCGCACGCGCCCACGGCGACGCGGCGGGAGTTTGTGGCCGCGCTCAAGGCGGAGTTGCCGGGGGCGCTGGCCGAGTTGCAGAAGGCCAACATCGCGCCGGTGGACCTGGCGCAGGCGGCCATCGGGCCGGGCATGGCGGTCTATACCCGTTACGCGCAGGTGCTGGACGCGCAGGGCCGGCTGGTGGGCGTGCGCGAGGCGCTGGCGCTCATCAACCAGACGCTGGACGAGGCGCTGGCCGAGCAGGAGGGGGATTTCGACGCGGACAGCCGCTGGGCGCTGGCGTGGTTCGAGCAGCACGGCTTCGAGGAGGGTGAGTTCGGCGTGGCCGAGACGTTGAGCAAGGCCAAGAACACGAGCGTGAAGGGGCTGGAGGAGGCGGGCATTCTCAAACAAGGCCGCGGCAAGGTGCGCCTGCTGCGGCCGAGCGAGTTGCCGGCGGACTGGGACCCGGCCACGGACGCGCGGCTGACGGTGTGGGAGATGGTGCATCACCTGGTGCGGGTGCTGGAGGCCGGGGGCGAGCAGGCGGCGGCGGCGTTGCTGGCGCGGCTGGGCGGGCGGGCGGACGTGGCGCGGGAGTTGTGCTACCGGCTCTACACCTCGTGCGAGCGCAAGAAACGCGCCGCCGAGGCCCTCAGCTACAACGCGCTGGTCCAGGCCTGGCCGGAACTGACCCGCCTGGCGCAGGACCAGCGGACCGCAAAGCCGGAACAGACCGAAATGATTTGACCGCGAATGAACGCGAATGGACGCGAATTTAGAGGGAGGGAAAGTGGCATTGGGCGCTTTGGAGCGAACCGGATCGGTCCGCGCCTTGGGAACGCCCACGGCCCGGAGCCTCCCCTTTCTCTGCTCATTGGCGTTCATTCGCGTTCATTCGCGGTCTTTCCCGAGAACACGTTCATTGGCGGTTTTTTCTGGGAGAGCCGTCCATTGGCAGTTAATCTGCGGTCGTGAACACCGAGTTGATTTTGAAGGAGGAGGTTTACCGCATTGTGGGCTGCGCGATGGAGGTGTTGAAGGCGCTGGGGCACGGGTTGAGCGAGAAGCCGTACGAGAATGCCCTGGCGGTGGAGTTCCGGCTGCAACACATCCCCTTTGCCCAGCAGCCGCGGTTCGAGGTGCGCTACAAGGGCGTGAGCGTGGGCGAGTATGTGCCGGACCTGATCGCCTTCGACGCGGTGGTGGTGGACGCGAAGGTCGTTGAGGCCATCACAGACCACGAGCGCGGGCAGATGCTCAACTACCTGCGCATCACCGGCCACCAGGTGGGCCTGATCCTCAACTTCAAGCGCGCCAAGCTGGAGTGGGAACGCATCGTGCTAACCCACCGCGAATGAACGTCGGAAATGACGAACCGCGAATGAACGCGAATCAACGCGAATTGGGGATTGAGTGGCAGCCAGGGAAGGGCTGCACGGCCCGGCGCCGGTTGCGGCGCGTCCCCTGCGCCGCCGCACCCGCTGGGCGCGGCCTGCTGGAGCTCATCTTCGGAGTCCGGCCGGTTTGGCTTTCTCCCCAAGAATCATTCGCGTCCATTCGCGTTCATTGGCGGTTTTTTTATGGCGATGACGAACCAACAACGGGTCGGTAAGGGGCTGGACCTGCTCCGGGCCGGGCTGGCCGATTACGTCCAGCGCGAGTTCCACAGCAAATACGGCGCGCGCGCCCTGGCGGAAGCCCACCGGCTGCTGGGCACAGACCGCTTGCGCGGGGACAAACCCCTCGCCGAGTGGGACGCCGCCGCGCTGCTGCGGCTGATGTGGGAGGCCTGGAACGAGGTGTTCGGGCGCACCCTCGGCTACGCCGAGCGCGCCCTGGTGTCCGAGCTGCGCGCCACGCGCGACCGCTGGGCGCATCAGGAGGCGTTTTCGAGCGACGACGCCGACCGGGCGCTGGACTCGGCCGAGCGGTTGCTGGCCGCGGTGTCCGCCCCGCAGGCGGAGGAGGCGCGGCAACTGAAGCTGGAGCTGCGCCGGCTGGTCTTCGACGAACAGGTGCGCGGCGAGAAACGCAAGGCCGGCGGCTCGCTCATCGAGGCCGCCGCCAGCGGCGCGCTCAAGCCCTGGCGCGAGGTGGCCACGCCCCACCCGGACGTGACCTCCGGCCAGTATCAGCAGGCCGAGTTCGCCGCCGACCTCTGGCAGGTGCACCTGGGCCAGGGCAGCGACGAATACCGCGATCCGACGCAGTTTTTCCGGCGGACCTACCTGACCGAGAGTTTGAAACGGCTCTTGGTGGGGGCGGCGCGGCGGCTGGCCGGCCAGGGCGGCGATCCGGTGGTGCAGCTCCAGACCAACTTCGGCGGCGGCAAGACCCACTCGATGCTGGCGCTGTATCACCTGTTCTCGGGAGTCGCGCCCGCCGAATTGCCGGGCGTGGAGGAGGTGGTTCGCGAAGCCGGCAAGATGCCGGCGCTCCCGGTGCACCGGGTGGTGTTGGTGGGCAACCGGATTTCCCCGGGCAACCCGGTCAAGAAACCCGACGGCACGGTGGTGCGCACGCTCTGGGGCGAGCTGGCCTGGCAGTTGGGCGGTCGCGAAGCCTTCGAGCAAATCCGGGCCGACGACGAGCGGGCCACCAGCCCGGGCGACCGGCTGCGCGAGTTGTTCCAGCACTACGGCCCGTGCCTGGTGCTGATTGACGAGTGGGTGGCCTACGCCCGCCAGTTGCACGACCAGGGCGACCTGCCCGGCGGCAGTTTCGAGACGCAGTTCACCTTCGCCCAGGCGCTGACCGAGTCGGCCAAGCTGGCGGGCAACTGCCTGGTGGTTATCTCGCTGCCGGCGTCGGACACGTCAGGCTCGCCGCACATCCAGGCCGACGACGTGGAGGTGGGCGGGGTGCGCGGGCGCGAGGCGCTGGACCGCTTGCGCAATGTCATCGGCCGGCTCGAGTCGTCCTGGCGTCCGGCCACGGCCGAGGAGAGCTTCGAGATTGTGCGGCGGCGGCTGTTCGAGCCATTGGCCGGGCCGGAGGCCTTCAAGCAGCGCGACGTGACGGCGCGGGCCTTTGCGGATTTCTACCGGCAGCACCGGGCGGAGTTCCCGCCAGAGTGCGCGGCAGCCGATTACGAGCGGCGACTGCAGGCGGCCTACCCGATCCACCCGGAGGTGTTCGACCAGCTCTACGGCGCGTGGAGCACGCTGGTGAAATTCCAGCGCACCCGCGGCGTGCTGCGGCTCATGGCGGCGGTGATCCACAGCCTGTGGGAAAAAGGCGACCGCAGCCCGCTGATCCTGCCGGCCAGCCTGCCGCTGGACGACTCGCGGGTGCAGTTCGAGCTGACGCGGTATCTCTCGGACAACTGGGCGCCGATCCTCGAGCGCGACGTGGACGGGCCGGACGCGCTGCCGGTGAAGTTGGATACCGAGCAGCCCAACCTGGGCCGGTTGTCCGCCACCCGGCGGGTGGCGCGCACCATTTTCCTTGGCTCGGCGCCACGCGCCGGCGTGGCGCACCGCGGCCTGGAGGACCGGCGGGTGAAGCTGGGCTGCGTGCTGCCGGGCGAGTCGCCGGCGGTCTTTGGCGATGCCCTGCGGCGGCTGGCCGCCACGGCCACCTACCTTTACCAGGACGGCAACCGGTTTTGGTATGACACCCAGCCCACCGTGACCAAGCTGGCCGAGGACCGCGCCGAGCAGCTCAAGCGCGAGCCGGACAAGGTCACGCAGGAGCTGGAGCGACGGCTGCGGGAGGAGCTGAGGCGGCGCGGGGAATTGGCCGGTGTGCATCCCGTGCCCCGGAGCAGCGCCGACGTGGCCGACGAACCGGAGGCCCGGTTGGTCGTGTTGCCTGCCGAGCATCCCCACGCCAGGGAAGGCGAAAGTCCGGCCCGGACCGCGGCGCAAAACATCCTTGAATCCCGCGGCAACAGCCCGCGGCTTTACCGGAACGCGCTGGTGTTTCTGGCCGCCGACAAGGTGCGCCTGCAGGACCTGGACGAGGCAGTGCGGAAGTTTCTGGCCTGGGCATCCATCCTCGCCGACAAGGACACCCTGAACCTGAGCCCATACCAGGTGCGGCAGGCCGAGGCGCAGTGCCAGGCGGCGGACGGCGCGGTGACGGCGCGCCTGCCCGAGGCGTATTGCTGGCTGCTGGTGCCGGGCCAGGAAAGCCCCGCCGCGCCGATCACCTGGCAGGCCCTCCGGCTGCAGGGCAGCGAGGCGCTGGCCGCGCGGGCGTGTCGCAAGCTCAAGAGTGATGAGCTGCTGGTGAGCGCGCTGGGCGCGACGATTCTGCGGAGGCATCTGGATGCCGTGCCGCTCTGGCGCGGTGACCACGTGGCCGTGCGCCAACTGGTCGAGGATTTCGCCCAATACATTTACCTGCCCCGGCTGGCCGGGCCCGAGGTGCTGCTCAAGGCCGTGCGGGAAGGTGTCGCATTGCTCACCTGGCCGACGGATGGGTTCGCCTACGCGGAGAGTTTCGACGAGGCCGCCGGGCGGTATCGCGGTTTGCGGGCCGGGCAGCGCGTCGAGATCGGGGCCGATGACCCCGGGCTGGTGGTCAAGCCCGACGTGGCCCGACGGCAGCTCGAGGCCGAGCGCCAAGTGCCGCCCCCGGGAACCGGTGCCCCCGGGCCGGTCGCCGGCGCCGGGGGTGCGCCGCCGCCAGGCATTGACACGGGGAGCGCCGCCCCGGGCGGCAAACCACCGGCGCCGTCACCGCCGCACCGCCGGTTCCACGGCAGCGTGGTCCTGGACGCCATGCGCGTGGGCCGGGACGCGGGCCGGGTGGCCGAAGAAGTCATCGTACACTTGACGGGGCTGCCGGGGTCGGAAGTTCGGGTCACCCTGGAGATCGAAGCGACCGTTCCGTCCGGAATCCCGGACTCGGTGGTGCGCGTCGTGTCCGAGAACAGTCGGACGCTGAAGTTCTCGCATCACGCGTTCGAGCGGGAATAGACCGCTGGATTTGCGCTCCAAGCAGCACAGCCTGCCCGCCGCCGACTCGATTCGGGGAGCGCACACGGGGCGCGTGCGAGGGTGCACGCCTCTTGCGTGCCGCCGACGGCGCCTCGCCGTCGGCTCCGGAGCCCAACAGTCCGGCCCCTTGGTATCCGATATCCGGCATCGGGTATCTGGCCTCGGGCATCTGGTATCCGCCCCCGCCCCACAGCGTCGGCCAGCCGGCCTGCCTGCGCCAAGCGAAGCGCGCAGCAGGCCGGCGCACTTCATACGCTCCGCGATTCACGGGACACTCGCGGCGGCGGTCAAATTCCCGCTTGCCTGGCCGGGGCGGCTGCGGGTTAATTGCGGGCAGCGCGGGTGTGGTTCAATGGTAGAACGCGGGCTTCCCAAGCCTGAGACGAGGGTTCGATTCCCTTCACCCGCTCCACAGGGACCTGCCAGGGTAGCTCAGCGGTAGAGCAGGGGACTCATAAGCCCTTGGTCGGGGGTTCGATTCCCTCCCCTGGCACCAATTCCCTCAAGTCTCGGCAGGCGCCCGGCCGGGTGTCCCGCCGCGGGTCAGTTCACCGAAGGGTCCTCCGGGGCCTGGGCCAGCAGCACGTAGGGGGGGCCTTTTTCCAGCAGGACCACCCGCCAGAGGTCCTCGGGCGGCACGTCGAACACCAGCCGCAACGAGGCGGGATGGACCAGCCAGGCCTTGCGCTTGATCTCGTCGTCCAACTGGCCCGGGCTCCAGCCGGCGTACCCGGCAAAGAGCCGGATTTTCTGGGTGGGCGAAAAGGACTCGCCCAGCTCGATGAGGTCGTCCAGCGAATGGCCCAGGTTGAGGTTCGGCAGCACGTTGGCGTCGGGCAGGTAGTCGTCGGTGTGCAGGTAACTCATGGCGGTGGGCTGGACCGGACCGCCGATGTAGAGCTTGAGTTCTTTGAGGCGCTCGGGCAGGTCGGCCACCAGCGCCTCCCCCACCTTGCGGCCGCTGTCGCGGTTGAGCACCAAGCCGAAAGCGCCCTCGGCGTCGTGCTGGCAAACCAGTACCACGGTGCGGTGGAACCAGGAGCCGCGCAGATTGCCCCCGTCCAGGAGCAGGTAGCCTTTGAGGGATTTGTGGGCTTTGGCCATAGCGACCGGTCACCGCCGCACTGCCCGGAACCGGACGCGGCGTGCACGCCGGTAATTTGCGATGCCGGGCGGCGGCTGGCAATGCCGGCCTGCGGGGCCTTACGCGGCCAGTCCCAGACGCCACGCGGCTTCGGCGGCGCGGAGGCCCGTCAGGGCGAAAACCTTGTGCCCGGCGGTGCGCCCCCGCGCCAGCCGCACGGCGGCGCGGGGCAGGCCCAGGGTCTGGGCGAGGAACCGTTGCAACTCCGCGTTGGCTGCATCGTCCACCGGCGGCGCGGCCACGCGCACTTTCAGTTCTCGCCCGTGCAAGCCCGCCAGGGCCGTGCGCGCGGCCCGGGGCTGGGCCTTCACGTGCAGCAGCAGCTCGGTCTCACCCACGACCTGGAGGCAGGGAGGGATCACAGGGGCAGCCGTTGAAACAGCCGGAACAACCCGGCGCGGATCAGCGCAAAACCCGCCAACGCCAGGCCCAGGCCGACCAAGGGCGTGAAGTCAAACCGGCCTCCGCGCAGGGGCAGGCGCGCCAGCGGGCGCAAGAGGTTCCGCGCGGTGAGGCTCACCGCGCCCAGCAGGGCATGGTCGCCGAGGTAGAGGTGACTGTTGAGCACGTGGAGCACGAGCAGCCCCGCCACGAGCGGTTCCCAAGCCAGCACCGCGCCCAGGCCCACCACCACCGCCTGCTGGGCCAGGTGGGCGGAACTCCGCACCGGCGCCGCCAGGCCCGCCTCTTCCAGCCACGGATGCCCCGCCGCCCACAACCCGCCCAGGACCAGGCACGGCAGCAGCAGGCCCACCGGCGCCGGCAGGCGGGCCAGCCAGCCCAGTTGGGCGGTGACAAACCGCTGCCAGGGATGCGGCGGACCGCCGGCGCGATTCACCGCCGCCAGCAACAACAGCCACGCCAAGTACCCGCCTAGAAACACGGCAAAGCCGGCCAGAGAAAAACCCAGCATCCGGCCGAACCGGCCGCTGTGGAAATCCAGCCGCACCACGCCCAGGTCGAGCGCCGCGACCCAGTCCACGTCCCGCCCCAGTTGCCAGTACAGCCAGGCCCGCCCGAAGAGCAGAACCGTCAGCGCCACCAGAAACAGCCAGCCCCCGCCCGCGCGCCGCGCACTGCCGGAGCGCTCGGTCCCGCCCCGCCACGGACCCGCCGGCTCCAGACCGGTCGGCCGCCAGCACAGCCAGAGTCCCAGGCCCACGCAATTGAGCAGGAAATGCAGCAGGTTCACGGGCCGGCGGCCCGCGGCGCCGGCGGCCCGGCCGCGGCGGCGGGCTTCACAGGATTTTTAGCAGCGTGTCCGCCATCACAGCGGGGGTTTCGGCCACGGCCACGCCCGCCTCGCGCAACGCGGCCATCTTGGCCGCCGCGGTCCCCTTGCCGCCGCTGATGATGGCCCCGGCGTGGCCCATGCGGCGCCCGGGCGGGGCGGTGGCGCCGGCGATGAACGCGGCCACCGGCTTGCGGCAATGCTCTTTGATCCACGCGGCCGCTTCTTCCTCCGCGCTGCCGCCGATCTCGCCGATCATGATGATGCCGTGCGTGTCGGGGTCCTCGTTGAAGAGCCGGATCACGTCCAGGTGCGACATCCCCGGCACCGGGTCGCCGCCGATGCCCACGCAGGTGCTCTGGCCCACGCCGCGGCAGGTCAGTTGCCAGACCGCCTCGTAAGTGAGCGTGCCGCTGCGCGAGACCACCCCCACGTGGCCGGCCCGGTGAATGTACCCGGGCGCAATGCCCAGCCGGCAGCCGCCGTGCGAATCCCGGCCCGCACCGGGGGTGACGATGCCCGGGCAGTTCGGGCCGATCAGGCGGGTCCGGCGTCCCTCGAGGGCGCGTTTGACCCGCAGCATGTCATTCACGGGAATGCCCTCGGTAATGCAAACGACCAGCTCGAGCCCCGCGTCGGCACCTTCCAGGATGGCGTCGGCGGCAAACGCGGCGGGCACGAAGATGACCGAGGCCGTGGCGCCGGTGGCCTGCACCGCCTCGGCCACGGTGTCGAAGATCGGCACGCGGGCTGAGTCGTGCGTGAAGACCTGCCCGCCCTTGCCGGGCGTGACGCCGGCCACGACGCGGGTGCCGTAGTCGAGGGAGAGTTGCGCGTGCCGGGCGCCGAAGCCGCCGGTGATGCCCTGGACAAGGACGCGGGTTTCGGGGGTGACCAGGATGGACATGGCGGTGAAAGCGGGCGGCGGGGCGGCGGGCGGTCAGGCGGGCGCGGCGTGGCGCTGGTGGAGGCAGAGGGGGTGGCCGTCCGGGAGGTCGAGCCCAGCGGCCAGGGTCAGGCCCGGCCGGCCCTCGAAAAAGGCGCGGGCGCGGGACAGGTCGGAGACCGGACAGGCGCTGAAGGCGATGGCGACGGCGTGCGGCATGTGCGCGGCGGGTTGTTTAGAGGCCGACCGGGTTAAACTCAACCCTTTTTCCGTCGCGCGGCGGTGGCCGAGCGCCGCGCCGGGGGCGACAACAAAAAAGCCGGACGGTGACCCGTCCGGCTTGGGGAATGTCCAAGCGGGCCGTTTTACTGTTTGGCCCGGTAGAACTTCTTGGCGGCGCTGGGCGCCGTGGTGAACGGACTGCTGCCCGCGACGTCGCTCCACGGGCCGGTGATGTCGTCAGCGGCCTGGAGCGTGCCGGTGAAGTTGATCACCACGTTGCCGGCCTGGCGGCCGATGGCGATGGTGGGGGTGGGCACGAAGGTGCGGGCGCGGAAGGTCTTGAGCGCGCCGGGCGCGGTGTCGTTGAGCAGGACCTTGGCGCCGTCACGGGTGACGGTGAACCACTCGACGTTGGCCCCGCCGCCGCCCTGCATATAGAAGCAGCGGAACGGATAGACACCGGCCTGGGGCACGACGAACGAGAAGAGCGTGTCGCTGGCGCCGCGGCCGTTGCCGTTGAATTCGCCGACCTGGAAGTTGGTGTCCTTGCCGATGCGCAGGCGCAGGCCGGCGTTGGCGTTGTTGATGAGTTTCTGGCCGTCCGGGTAATCCACCATCATCACCGGGATGGTGATGTCGGGGCCGTCCCCGCCCATGACGATGGGGAAGTTGCCGGCGTTGGCCTCTTGGTTGCAGATGACCACGGCGATGGCGCCCTTGGCCTGCGCGTTGCGGCACTTCTCCACGAAGGTGCAACCGCCGCGCAGAATGACGGCGATCTTGCCGGTGAGGTCCTGGGTGATCGGGTTGGGCGCGGTGCCGCAGGCCAGGTCCACGTACACGGCATCCCCCTCGATCGGGGTGGTCGGCAGCGGGCCGCCAAAGCCCGGGTTGACGTTCAGGCCGCTGGAAGTGGCCACGGCGGCCATGCCCCCGGCGATGGACGCAGGCGCCAGCACCTCGAGGTATTGGCGGCCGACCCGCTCGGCGACGGTCACGCGGAAGTTGTCATCGCTGTTGACGCCCATGGTGTAGAACCCGGGCTGCTCGAAGACGATGTAGGTCAGGAACTCGGACTCGTAGTTGTCCGTGCTGCCGGTGAGGCCCGGGATGCCGGGATGCTGACGGTCGGGCGTGAAGTTCCCGTTCATGTCCCCGGCGGTGTGGGCGTAGTTGATGGTTTGGCTCTCGGCATAGACGCCGTTCACGAACCCGGTCGGGTCGGCCACGTTCGGGCCCACCAGGCCGGCGAGCACGCCCTCGGCCCATTCGTTATTGTTGGCCTGGGTGTTGCCGCGGGCCTCGAGCTGCCAGGTGCGCACGTTGAAGCCGGGCTTGCTGCGGTCCTCGCTGCCCAGCGGACTGCGCAGCGCGGTGGGCAGGATGACGTAGTTGGCCACGGTGAACTGCCAGGCGTAATCGTACTGGGTCGCCGGCGAGGCGGTGTCCTTGAAGCTCAGCGTCGCGGTGTGCGAGCTGTTGGGCGGCAGCAGGCTGCTGACCGCGTGCCGCACGGTGGTGACGTTGCCCGCGGTGGACACCGTGGAGCTCACGGGCGCGCCGTCGAGGGTCAGTTGGATCGAGGCGGGGTCCAGGGCGGCGCTGCCGCGAGTGATGCCGACCTGGATTTCCACGTCGGCGGCCACGCCGGTGGCGTTGGGGCCCGGGCTCACGCTGCTGATGTAGGCGGGAGTCGCGGAGCTGGTGCGGTAGGCCCGGATGGCGTTCGGGTTGGTGGTGTCGTTGACCAGAATTTTCTGGCCTTCGCGCACGGTAAACCACTCGAGGTTGGCGCCGCCGTCGCCGTTCTGCCAGATGAGGCGGAAGGGATAAATCCCCGCCTGCTCGACCACGATAGTGAACAGGGTGTCTGAGGCGCCGCGCCCGCCATCGAAGTACCCGCACACCACGCCCAGTTTGTCGCGCGGGTTCTTGGCGCTGGAGACGCGGAAGCCGTCATCGCTGTTGACGCCCATCACATAGACTCCGGCGGCGGGGAATTCGAGGTAGGTCAGCACCTCTTCGGCCGCGTTGCCCGTGCCGCCATCGCGGCTCTGGGAGCCCGGGAATCCGGGGAAGGGCTCATCCGGGTAGTCGGGCTGCTGGAAGTTGCCCGCGCCGGAGCCGATGTCGAAGTTGATGACCGTGTCGCGGACGTAGAAGCCGTTGGCGTCCGCGCCGGACAGGTCGGCCAGGTTCGGGCCGTATTTGCCGTCCAATTGGTCTTCCGTCCATTGGAGGCTGTTGGGGTTGTTGGCCTCGGTGCCGTAGGGGCGCATCAGAAAGCCCGGCTGGCTCTTGTTGACGCCGGAGGCGGCGAAGGACGCGGGAATCACCGCGTAAGGCGGCACGGTGAAGGTGCCGCTGCCGGTATTGGAGATGCCCCGGGTGTCGGAGAACTCGAGGGCCACCGTGTGCTGGCTGCCGGAGGCCAGCAGGGCGGGCGCGGTGTACCGGATGGAGGTGGTGGTGCCGCTCTTGCTGAACTGGAGCTGGGCATTGGGAATCACCGTCCCGTCAAACCGGAACACCACCGTGGCCGGGTCGAGCACGCTGGCCCCGGCGTCGTCCAGCGTCGCCACGCAGCCGTAAGGATTTCCGGTCACGCCGGTGAACAGCACCTTTTCGGCCGGGATGGTGGTGATGCGCAGGTTGTCCAGGTGGGTGTTTTCGTTCGCCCCGCCGGTGCGGCCGGCCAGGACCAGACGCCCGGCGCTGGGCGTGAAGCCGGTCTGGACCTTGTCCACGATCACCGTGCCCTTCCAGGTCACGGTCAATTCGCCGTTCTCGGCCAGTTCGACCCTCAGCGGCGCCCAGCACAATTCATCCGGCGCGCCGGCCAGGTCGGGGTTGTATGGGCCGGTCTGGAGGCTCTGGGGGTTGTCGCAGGCGCCGTTGCGGACGGGCATGGGCACGCGGGCCTTGGTCACATTGTCCACGCGCACGATGATGCCCTCGAGGTCGCCCTCACCGCTGGGGTAGGTGTTGCCGCTCCAAGTATCGAAGCAGATCGAAAGCCCGGTGGTGGTGCCGCCCTCGGGCGCGCCAGGGATGGCGAATTCGTTGCGCGGATCCTGGGGCGGGTCCTGGGACAACAGGGCCACCACGGGGTCGCTGGCCCGGGCGTAGTTGATGCTGAAGCCGTCGGCCGGCCGGCCGTCGTTGCCGGTGGCGTTGCCGATGCGCAGGTCCACCTCGAAGGTGAAGGCCTTGACGATCAGGCCGCTGTCAAAGTCCGGCAGCATGACCGCCGCGTACTGGCCGTTGAGGGCGTCGAAGAGCGCCACGTAACCGCTGTCGCCGACCCCGCCGCTGGGGCGCCAGCCGGCGTCGGCCTAGGAGAGCACGAACTGCAGGGGCGGCTCGGTGTTGAAGTCGTAAAAGGCGGAGCCGCCCCGTGCGGTGAGACACACGGCAGCCAGCGCCACCCACGGCAAGAGCCGTCGGGTTTTGGGGGATGTCGTCATAGGTGGGAGTTTGTTTTGGTGGTTTTCATGCCCGGTGTTTTCGTTTCCGAGAGTACCGGGAACGGCAGCTTCTTACAAGACAGTCCGGTTTAAGCAAGGCCGAAAGTTCGCGGAATCGTTTTCCCCGCTCATCCCGCGGCCTCCGCCGGAGCGGGGGCCTGGGTGAACGCGGTCCCGTCCAGAAAATCCTCGCGAGCGGCGCGCGCGGCTTGGCAGGATGCCGCCACCGGCATGTTGCAGTTCCTCGGCCAGCTCCTGACCTGGGCCCGCCCGTACCGGGCGCGGCTGGGTTTGGGGGTGTTGCTGGGCCTGGTGGCGGGGGTGAACGAGGTGCTGGTGGTGCTGGCGGTGTATTTCATTTTCGCCGTGATCTTCCCCCAGACCGGCGGCGCGGAAATCCAGGAGAACCTGGCCCGGCTCGGCAATTACCTGCCCGGGCTGGCGACCTGGCTGGGGGAGCGGCTGCACAGCCTGGCCACGACCCCCACGCTGCCGGTGGTCGTGGCCGTGGTGGCCGTGCTGCCCGCGGTGATGGCCTGGCGCGGCGCGGTCAATTACCTCCACCAGTACCTGCTGCACTGGGTGGCGGTGCGCGCCGTGGCCGACCTGCGCGGCTGGCTCTTCGAGCACCTGTTGCACCTGCCCCAGCGTTTCCACGCGCGGACCAGCACCGGCGAGTTGATGTCGCGCCTGGCCAACGACGTGGGCGCCATCCAGGCCTCGTTCGCCGAGTCGCTGGTCTCGGTGATCAAGGACCCGGTGGCCCTGCTGGCGTTTGTGGTTTACCAGATCACCCAGCAACCGCGCCTGACCGCGCTGTCGCTGCTGATCTTCCCGGTGTGCCTGGTGCCGGTGATCGTGTACGCCCGCAAAATCCGCAAGTCGGCCGCGGCCATGCAAAACGAGACCGCCACGGTCTTCCAGGGCCTGCACGAGGCGTTGAGCGGGGTGCGGATCGTGCAGGCGTACAATCTGGAACCGATCGCGGCGGAGGATTACCGGCGGAACATGCGGCGGTTCATCAGCCAGTACATGCGGGTGGTCCGCGCCAGTGAACTGCCCGGGCCGCTGATCGAGTTTTTCGGAACGGTGGGCGCGGCGGCGCTGCTGGGGTTTGTGGCCCTGGGCGGCGACCAGCGCACCAGCGCCGCGGGGTTCATGGCCTTCGTGACCGCCATCATGCTCATGTACGCCCGCATCCGCACGGTGGTGAAGGTGTACAACCGCCTGGTCCAGGCCCGCGCCGCCAGCCAGCGGGTGTTTGCCCTCCTCGAGACCCGCTCCGACCTGCCCGAGCCGACCCACCCCAAGCCCCTGCGCGCCGCCGGACAGGACATCCACTTCGAGCACGTGCACTTCGCCTACGACGACAAGCCGGTGCTGCGGGACATTCACCTCACCTTCCCGGCGGGCCGGCTGGTGGCGTTGGTGGGCGCCAGCGG
The DNA here is from genome assembly GCA_964466945.1 of uncultured Verrucomicrobiota bacterium. Lineage (GTDB taxonomy): Bacteria > Verrucomicrobiota > Verrucomicrobiia > Limisphaerales > J093 > DSVZ01. The sequence continues at coordinate 14,156 of CAYXPA010000056.1, forward strand.
CGCGGGCAAGACCACCCTCACCCACTTGCTGCTGCGCTTCTACGACCCCACCGCCGGGCGCATCCGCATCGGTGAGACCGACCTGCGCGAGGTCGCGCTCCGGGAACTGCGCCGCCAGATGGCCGTGGTCACGCAGGAAACCATCCTTTTCAACGACACCATCCGCCGCAACATCGAGCTGGGCCGGCCCGGGGCGAGCCGGGAAGAGATCGAGCGGGCCGCGCGCCACGCCCACGCCCACGAGTTCATCCTCGAAAAGCCCGTCGGCTACGACACGGTCATCGGCGAGCGCGGGGTGAGCCTTTCCGGCGGCCAGCGGCAACGGCTGGCCATCGCCCGGGCGCTGTTGCGCGACGCGCCGATTTTGATCCTGGACGAAGCCACCAGCGCGCTGGACACCGAGTCGGAGCGGTTGGTGCAGGCGGCGCTGGAGACGTTGATGCGGGGGCGCACCACCCTCTGCGTGGCCCACCGGCTCTCGACCGTGCTCCACGCCGACCTGATCGTGGTGCTGGCCGAGGGCCGGGTGGTAGAAACCGGGCGACACGCGGACCTGTTGGCCCGGGGCGGCCTGTACCGCCGGCTTTACGAGCTCCAATTCCAAGCGGCCTCGCCAAGCGCCTGAGCCTGCGGCAGACTGCCCCCGCGTCCGGGACGGGGCGCCGCCGCGGGCGCGCCCGCCGACGCGGCCGCCGCGCCGGCCCGGAGGCGTCCGGGACCGCAACTTTTGACGCCGCGCGCTGTTTAGCACCCGGCGTCGTTCCGCCGCCGATGGCCGTACCCAGCCTCAAAAATCTGTTGAGTCAGGCCGGACTGGTCAGCCCCGACCAGTTCGAGGCCTGGCGTCGCGAGTGGTTGGCCGAGCCCGAGGGCGAGGCCCGCGCGCCGAACCTGCTGAGCCACCTGCAACGGCGCAGCGAGTTGCCCGAGCCGGTCTTCCTGGCCCGTCTGGGCACGTCCCTGGGCTGGCCGTTCCTTGAGCGCGTGCCCCTGCCCCAGGACGAGGACGCCAAGCGCGAGCTGCGCCGCCGCCTCTCGCCCAAGGTGGCCTTCGCCCACCACATCACCCCGGTCAAGGTCGAGGCCGAACACCTCTGGCTGGCCACCGCCAACCCGTTCGACCCCGACCTCGTCAACGCCGTGCTCTTCGAGGCGGGCGACCGCGTCCAGTTCGCGCTCGCGCCCCGGGACGAGGTGGACAAGGGCCTCAAGGGCATCTACGGCGTGGGCGCCGAAACCCTCGACGGCATGGCCACCGACGAAGCGGCCGAGGACACCGAGGCCGCCAGCAAGGACATCACCGCCGACGACCAGGAGGCCAGCGTCATCAAGTTCGTCAACCAGATCATCTGGGAGGCCTACAACAGCCGCGCCACGGACATCCACTTCGAGCCGATGGAGACGGACCTGCGCATCCGCTACCGCATTGACGGGATGCTCTACCGCGCGCCGGTGCCCGAGGAGCTCAAGAAATACCAGGCCGCCATCCTCTCCCGCATCAAGGTCATGGCCGGGATGAACATCGCCGAGAAACGCCTGCCCCAGGACGGCCGCATCAACGTCCGCATCAAGGGCCAGGAAATTGACATCCGCGTCTCGACCGTGCCCACGGTGTACGGCGAGAGCACCTCGCTGCGGCTGTTGCAACGCGGCGGCCAGCGCTGGACCATGCGCAGCCTGGGCCTGCCGCCGCGCGAGGAGGAGGCCATCCAGCAACTGATCCGCAAACCCCACGGCATCTTCCTGGTCACCGGCCCCACCGGCTCGGGCAAGTCCACCTCGCTCTACACCTTCCTGAGCGAAATCAACGTCCCCACCAAACGCATCATCACCGTCGAGGAGCCGGTCGAGTACGAAATCCCCGGCATCAACCAGATCGCCGTCCGGCCCGAGATCGGCCTGACCTTCGCCGTGGGCCTGCGCCACATCCTGCGCCAGGACCCCAATGTCGTCATGGTGGGTGAAATCCGCGACCTCGAGACCGCCGAGATCGCCATCCGCGCCTCACTCACCGGCCACCTGGTCTTCAGCACCCTGCACACCAACGACGCCCCCAGCGCCTTCACCCGGCTCATTGACATGGGCATCGAGCCGTTCCTGGTCGCCTCGTCGGTCGAGGCGGTCATGGCCCAGCGTCTGGTGCGTCTGGTCTGCCCCGAGTGCCGCGCCCCCCAGGCGGTCGAGCCCCGCTACCTGCTCAAGATCGGGTTCCCCCGCGAGCGCATCGAGTCCGCCCGCTTCTTCAAGGGCGCCGGCTGCGATGCCTGCCGCTTCCTCGGCTACCAGGGCCGCACCGGCATCTACGAATTGCTCGTGGTCACCGAGAGCATGCGCCCGCTCATCATGAACCGCGCGCCCGCCTCGAACATCGCCGCCCACGCCATCGCCGAGGGCATGAAAACCCTCCGCATGGCCGGCTGGGAACGGGTGCTCCACCCCGAGCGCCCCACCACCATCGAGGAAGTCCTGCGCGTCACCCAGGTCGAGGAACACCTCGCCGCCCTCCTGGGCGACGAGAAAAACTGACATGGCCGCCAAAGCCCACCGCTGGACCACCTGCAACGTGCTCGCCCCCGAGGGCGAGGGCCGGCGCCTGTGGCAATTCACCCGCCGGGGCGACAAGGCCCAGCTCGCCGCCGACCTCCGCCTGGGCCCGGACGAGCGCCCGCCCGCCGACCGCGTCCAAAAAACCTTCCGCCACACCTGGCAGCCCCGCTTCAACATCGCCTGGCTGCCCGCGGACAAGGTCTTCCTGCGCCTGGTCGAGCTGCCGCCCGGCGACCCGGCGGAAATCCCGGCCCTCATCGAGTTCCAGCTCGAAAAACTCTCCCCCCTGCCCCTCGCCCAGACGCTCTGGACCTGCGAGCCCTTGCCCGCCGCCGCCGGCGAACCGCTCACCGCCGTGCTCGTCGTGGTCGAGCGCGCGGCCGTCGAGGCCCGGCTCGAGCAACTCGAAGCCGCCGGATACCGACCCGACCGTCTGGAACTGCCCCTGTTGCGCGAACTGCTCGCCCTGCCCGCCCCGCGCGACGGCGTGTACGTGCTGGCCGGCCGCGAAGGCGGCTCCGGCTTCACCTGCCTCACCGCGTGGTGGACCGAGGGCCGGCTGCGCCACCTCAGCCTGGCCCGGTTCACCGAGGAACTCCGGGCCGGGGATGCCCTGGCCGACGCGTTGCGTCGCACCGCCTGGGCGGCGGAGATCGAAGGCTGGTTGCCGACGCCGACGCCGCCCGTGACCCTCTGGGCGCCGGCCGAGGTTGCCGCCCATTTCGAGCCGGCGTTGCGCGACTTCGCTGGCGGCGCGCTCACGGTGCGCGAGCGGCTCGCCCCGGCCGAACTGGCGGCGGTGTGCGCCACGGCCCCCGCCCACGCCAACCTGGTGCCCGCCGAGGTCCTGGCGCGCTACCGCCAGGAATTCGTGGACCGGCTCTGGATGCGCGCGCTGGGCGTGGTGGCGCTGGTGTACGTCTTTGCCGTGCTCGGCTACCTGGCCTGGTTGAGCGTGCTCGATTACCAGAAACTGCGCGTGGACCAGCAGGTCGCCCTGCGCCAGGCGCGCTACAACCAGGCCCTGCAACTCAAGGCCCGGCTCGAAATCCTCCAGGAACAGGTCAACCTCCGCTTCGCCGCCCTGGACTGCTGGAAGGCCGTGGCCGAGACCCTGCCCGAGGGCCTCACCCTCAACTCGCTCAGCTTCCAACGCGGCAAGCGCCTGAGCCTGACCGGCAGCGTGCCCACCGACCAGCAGGGCAAGGTCACCGAGTTCAACCAGGCCCTGGCCGCCGTGAAGGTTGGCGAGCGCCCGCTCTTCAGCCAGGTCACCACCAAATCCATCCAGGGCCCGGCCGCCGGGCGGGCCGATCTGCCGGCGGCCTGGAGCCTCGAGTGCGAACTCAACCGCCGCGACCTGCCATGAGCTTCCTCGCTTCCCTCAACCTGCGCCCCCAGGAGAAGCGCCTGCTGGTGGTCGGCCTGGCCCTGGCAGTGGTGGTCTTGAGCGCCCTGTTGGTCTGGCCGCGGCTGGGCGAGTGGCGCAAGGCCCGCGAGGCGCTCGAAAAATCCCGCAAGACCCTGCAAAGCTACGAGGCCGAGATCGCCCGCATCCCCACCTACGAGGCCCGCTTGGCCGAGCTCGAGGGCCAGGGCTCCGCCGTCTTGCAGGAGGAGCAGGCGCTCCAGTTGCTCCGCACCGTCCAGCTCCAGGCCCAGCAACACAACGTGGCCATCACCAGCACCCGCGCCGGCCTCCAGGGCCAGACCACCAGCACCAACGCCTTCTTCGACGAGCAAACCGTCCAGATCGGCGTCAACACCGGCGAGAAGGAACTGGTCCAGTTCCTCCACGCCCTGGGCAGCGGCGGCTCCCTCATCCGCGTCCGCGACATGGACCTGCGGCCCGATCCGCCCCGCTTCCGCCTCAACGGCACAATCACCCTCGTCGCCAGTTACCAGAAAAAACCCAAGACCACCCGGCCGCCCGCGACCGCGCCGCCCGCCGTGGCCAGCGCGCGCGCGCCGACCAACTCCGCCCTTCCTCGCAAGCCGTGAAAACCCTCCCGCTCCTCCTGACCGGCCTGATGTGCCTGGCCGGCTTCGCCAACGCGACCTTCGCCGCCGAGCCTGAACCGCCCGAAGACGAATCGCCGCCCCAGCCTGCCCAGGTGACCCCGCCCACGGTCGAGCCCGAACCCGTGCCCGACCTGCAGGTCCCCCCGCCGGTGCCGAGTGTGCCGCCCGCGTTGCGGGGCCGCACCAACGTGGGCGCCACGCCCACCGTGCCCGCGCCGCCCACTCCCACGCCGCGGCTGGTCCAGCCGGCCCCCCGCCTGGCGCCCCAGCCGGGGCAACCCGCCGCCACCCCGGCCCCATCTGTGCCGACGCCATCCCCCTCCCCGCCCGTGCCCGCGCTCCCCGGCGGCGCCACACTCGGGCAGACCATCACCCCCGGCTCGACCAACGCGCCCAGCGCCGGCCCGGACGGCACCTACGCGCCGGGCGTGCTCGCCCTGCAGATGGCCGACCTCGAGGTCGTGCTGACGCTTTACGCCGAGTTGACCCAGCGCACCGTGCTGCGCGCCACCTCGCTGCCCAAGGTGCAGATCATGCTCAGCAACCAGACCCCGTGGACCCGCGAGGAGGCAATCCAGGCGCTGGACACCGTGCTGGCCATGAACGGCATCGCCATGGTCAACGTCGGCGAAAAATTCGTCAGCGCCGTCCCCGCCAACACCGTGCTCCAGGAAGGCACCGCCTTCACCAAAAGCGACCTCAAGGACCTGGCCGAGACCGGCCAGTTCGTGACCAAGGTGCTCAAGCTCAAACACGTCCTGCCCTCGGAGATGCAGCAGATTCTGGCCTCCTTCGCCAAGACGCCCAACGGCATTCTGGCCATTGACGCCACGCAGACGCTCGTGCTGCGCGACTACCCGGCCAACATCAAGCGCATGAGCGAGATGATCGAGCAGCTCGATGTCGAGGTCGAAAACGACTACAAGCTCGAGGTCATCCCCATCAAGTACGGCATGGTCACGGACATCTACAACACCATGAGCTCGCTCATCGGCGGGGCGGGCGGCGGGGCCGCGCCGTCGGCCGCCGGCGCCGTGGCCCGCACCACCGGCGTCCAACGCACGGCCACCCCCCGCACCACGCGCGGCGCGATAGGCATGGGCGGCTTTGGGGGTTACGGCAGCTACGGCGGCTATGGCGGTTATGGGGTCACGCCCTACAGACCGGGCGGTTATTACCCCCAGGCCGAGGCGGCCACGCCGCTCGAGCAGGCGGTCCAAGAGGAACTGGCGGCCGGCCAGTACCGCCCGCAGCAGGCCGCCACCACGCCGCTGACCCCCACCACGCCCCGGCCGACCACCGGCGCCAGCAGCGCGGCCACCACGTTCAACCAGCGCTTCCAAAACATCCTCAGCCGCGCCGGCCAGCAGGCGGGGCAGGTGCAGTTGCTCCAGGACGCGCGCATCGTGCCCGACGAGCGGTCCAACTCGCTGATCGTCTTCGCCAACAAGCAGGACATGAAAATGATCACCAACATCGTGGCCAAGGTGGACCAGCTCCAGGCCCAGGTGGTCATTGACGCGATCATCATGGACGTGCAGTTGAGCGACTCCTACTCGCTGGGCGTGTCCTGGCTCATGCAGCCGCAGCAGACCGGCAACTGGACCCAGGCCGCCGGCAGCAACAACGGCAACCTCATCACCAGCCTCACCAACATCGCCGGCAGCAGCGGCTTCACCTACCTGGCCCGGTACCGGGACGACCTCAACGTCGCCGTCACCGCCCTCTCCGGCAAAAACCGCGGCCAGATTCTGGCCCGGCCGCGCATCCAGACCACCCACGCCACGCCGGCCAGCTTCAGCGTGGGCGAGACGGTGCCGTTCATCGCCGGCACCTACCAGGGCGGCTCGTTCTACGGGCCCAGCTCGTACTTCTCCCAGTTGAACGTGGACACCACGCTCGACGTGACCCCGTTTATCACGCCCGACGGCCTGGTGGTCATGGAAATCGCCCAGCAAATCTCGGAAATCTCCGGCTTCGAGGAGTTCCCGGGCGTGGGCAAACAGCCCCGCACTATCAACCGCTCCGCCACCTCCACTATCTCCGTGCGGGACGGCGAAACGGTCGTCCTCGGCGGCTACATCCGCGCCTCCAAGAGCAAGACCAGCTCGGGCGTGCCCCTGCTCAAGGACATCCCCCTGCTGGGCGCCGCCTTCCGATCGAAGAGCTCGGACGTCAAACGCAGCGAGCTCATCGTCCTGATCCGCCCCACCGTCCTGCGCACCCCGGACGACGCCGCCCGCGAGGCGGAAGCCACCCGCGACCGCCTGCCCGGCATTCGCGACATGGAGCAAACCATCGAGCAGGAGGAAAAAACCGGCGACCGCCTCAAGACCCTGTTCGGCAAGTAAACCACGGCCGCGGCGCGCGCCGGCCCAGCCGGGCGGTCGTGCCCGCGGTTGCCGAACCTTGCCGGCGGGCGCAGTGTCCTACCGTATGCCATGAAACTTGCCCTCTGTCTGCCGGCGCTGCTCTTGTGCACCCTGACCGCCCTGGCCGCCGCGCCCCGCGCCGACCTCTGGCAAAAGGTCGAAGCCGCCAAGAAACAGGGCCTGCCTCGCTCCGCCCTCGAGGCCCTCGACCCCATCCTCCGCGCCGCCCTGGCCGAACGCGCCTGGGCCGAGGCCGCCCGGGCGCTCTGCCAAAAAATCGCCCTCGAAGCCGACCTCGAGGGCGGCCGGCCCGAGGAAAAAATCACCCGCCTCGAGGCCGCCCTGCCCACCCTCCCGGCCGAGCTCCGGCCCTTGCTCGAAACCGTCCTCGCCCACTGGTACTGGCAATACTTCCAACAAAACCGCTGGCGGTTTCTGCAACGCACCCCCACCGCCCAGCCGCCCGGCGCGGATTTCACCACCTGGGACCTCCCGCGTCTGTTCGCCGAGATTGACCGGCATTTCACCGCGGCCCTGGCCGCGGGGGACCAACTCCAGCGCACGCCGGTGAGCGCCTTCGACGAGTTCCTGGTCAAAGGCGCCCTGCCCGATACTTACCGGCCCACGCTCTACGACTTCCTCGCCCACCAGGCGCTGGCGTTCTACACCGCCGGCGAGCAGGCCGGCGCCCGACCGCAGGACGCTTTCCAAATCGCCGCCACGGACCCGATCTTTGACCCGCCCAACACCTTTCTGGCCTGGCGGCCGCAAACCACCGACACCAACGCGGTGGTGCTGCGGGCCGTGCAGCTTTACCAGGACCTGCTGCGCTTCCACCAAAACGACCCCGACCGCACGGCGTTTCTGGACGTGGACCTGGCCCGGTTGATCTGGGGCAAAAACGTGGCCGCCGCTGAAGGCCGGGCTGAGCGCTTTAAGGCCGCCCTGCGGCGCTTCGCCGACGAAAACGCCGCCCACGAACTGTCCGCGCTGGCGCTGTACCATCTGGCCGTCCAGTGGCGCGACGAAGGCAACCCCGCCGAGGCGCACCGCCTGGCCACGCGCGGCCGTGATACCCACCCCGATAGCCCCGGCGGCAAGCTCTGCGCCAACCTCATCGCCGAAATCGAGGCGCCCGAAATCAACCTGACCACCGAGCGGGTCTGGAACTGCGGCCGCGGCCTCGCCGCCACCAACGAGGCGCCCTGCCCGGTCATCACCATCCGCTACCGCAACCTGACCCAGCTCCGGCTCCGCGCCGTGGCCTGGGACTGGGACGAGTTTCTGGCCCGAAACCGCCCGCGGCCGGAACACCTCGGCCCGCGCGAGCTGCGGGAACTTCTGGCCCGGCCCGCCGCGCGGGAATGGCCCGTGACTCTGCCGCCCACCCCGGACTTCAAAACCCGCACGCTCGAATGGCCCGCGCCCACCGACCTGCCGCCGGGCTTCTATTTCATCGTGGCCAGCCACGACCCCGGGTTTCGCCAGGAGGACAATGAACTCGCGCTGGCCACCTGCTGGGTGAGCGACCTGGCGTTGGTGGTGCGCAATCGAGCCGGCCGGCTCGAGGGCTTCGTGCTCGAGGCCAACCGCGGCGAGCCCTTGCCCGGCGCGCGCGTCCAGGGCTGGTACCTCGACCCGCAGGGCAACCGTGTGGCCGTGCCGGAAGCGCAGACCGACCCGCTGGGCTTCTTCACGCTGGCCGTGCCCGAGCAGCACGGCGTGCTGATCAAGGCCACGCTCGGCGACCGCGCGGTGGCCACCGCCGAGGAACATCACGCCTGGCGCTTCACGCCGCCGGAGCAAGCCGGCACCCGCACCGTCTTTTTCACCGACCGCGCCATTTACCGGCCCGGCCAGACCATCCGTTACAAGGGCATCTGCCTGCGCGCGGACCCGGCCCGGGACAACTACGAGGTCCTGCCCGGCCAGCAATTGACGGTGGTGTTCTACGACGCGAACAACCAGGAGCTGGCCCGCCAGGAAGTTCGGGCCAACGACTACGGCTCCTTCAGTGGCAGTTTCACCGCCCCGAGCGGCCGGCGGCTCGGGGCGATGCGCCTGGAAGCCCTGCGCGGCCCGGCCGGCAGCGTGGCTTTCTCCGTCGAGGAATACAAACGCCCCAAGTTCCAGGTCACGATCGAGGCGCCCAAGGTCGCCGCCAAGCTCAACGCCGAGGTCCGCCTGAGCGGCCAGGCCACCGCCTACACCGGCGCGGCCATTGACCACGTGCTGGTGCGTTACCGCGTGGTGCGCCAGGTGCAAATGCCCTGGTGGTGGGATTGGGGCTGGTTCCGGCGCCCCCGCCCGCGGTCGGCCGACCAGGAAATCGCCCACGGCGAACTGCGCACCGACGCCGTCGGCCGGTTCGAGATCGCCTTCCTCGCCCGCCCCGACCCGACGGTGCCGGAAAGCGACGAGCCCACCTTCCAGTTCACGGTCCATGCCGACGTCACCGACAGCGCCGGCGAGACCCGCTCGGACGCGCGCACGCTGCGCCTGGGCTACACCGCGCTCGAGGCGCGGCTCTCCGCCGACGAGTGGCTCACGGCGGACCGGCCGGTCCGCCTCGAGGTCCGCACCACCAGTCTCGACGGCGAGCCGCAGGTCGCCGCCGGGGTGTTGCGGCTGCACACCCTTCAGGCCCCCGAGCGCGTGCAACGCCCGCGGCTGGGCGGCGACTTCGGCCCCGTGCCGCGGCGCTGGCTGCCCGGGCCGGACGCTGACCCCGGGGACGACGACGGCCCGGAAACCCCGGACTGGTCCGACCCCAATCAGTGGCCGCTCGGGCCGGTCCTGGAAGAACGCGCCTTCAGCACGGACACCAACGGGCTGGCCGCGCTCGACTTCCGCCTGCCCGCCGGAGTTTACCGCGCGGTGCTCGAGACGCAGGACCGCTATGGCCGCCGCGTGAGCGCCCGCCTGCCGTTGACGGTGGTGGACCCGGCCAGCGAGCGCTTCGGCATCAAGGTCCCGTACCACCTGTCCGCGCCGCGGTGGGAAGTTCAGCCCGGCGAGGAGTTCCTGGCCCTCTGGGGCACGGGTTACCCGGCCGGCCGTGCCTTCGTCGAGATCGAGCACCGCGGCCAACTGCTCCAGCGTTTCTGGACCGCGCCCGGCGCCACGCAGGCCCGCATCCGCCAGGCGGTGACCGAAGCCATGCGCGGCGGCTTCAACCTGCTGGTGACGTTCGTGCACGACAACCGCGCCCACTTCACCCTGCGCCCGGTGCGCGTGCCCTGGCGCGACCGCGAACTGAGCCTGCGCTGGGTGCACTTCACCTCGAAACTCCAGCCCGGCCAGAAGGAGACCTGGACGCTCGAGGTCCGCGGCTCGGGGGCCGCCGAGGCCGAACGCCGCGTCGCCGAGCTGGTCGCCACCCTTTACGACGCCTCGCTGGATGCCTTCGCGCCGCTGAGCTGGCCGGCGGGGTTTGACGTGTTTCGCGAGGAACCGCTGCTGGTCAATGCCACCTTCGCCAACCGGCGGGAGGCTTTTCGCGCCTTGGTTTCCTGGGCCCGGAAAGCGCCGCGGCCGGTGGAACTGACCTACCGCGACTTCCCGCTCGAAGTGCGCCAAGAAATTTTCAGCCCGCTTCGCATGATGATGCGCTACGGCCTGGTGGCGCCGGAGGCCATGACCCCGGCAGCGCCGGCAATGGCCGCGATGGTGCCGGAAGCAGGCGGCGCCAGTGACCGCTTGGCTGCTGTGGCCGCGGACGCCGCCAAGGCGGCGCCCGGCGAGTCCGGCGCGGGCGGCGCCGCGTCCCGCGGGCCGGACCTGAGCCGGGTTGCGCCCCGCAAGAACCTGAACGAAACGGCGTTTTTCTTCCCGCACCTGCGCAGCGACTCGAACGGCGTGGTGCGACTCGAGTTCACCCTGCCCGAGGCGCTGACCGAGTGGCGCTTCCTGGGTTTTGCCCACGACCGCCAGTTGCGCGCCGGTCGGCTCGAGGGGCGCGCGGTGACCAGCCGCGACCTCATGGTGCAACCCAACCCGCCGCGGTTCCTGCGCGAGGGCGACGTGGTCGAGTTCACCGTCAAGGTCTCGAACCAGAGCGACCAGCCCCGGCGCGGCCGCGTGCGGTTGAACCTGCGCGACGGCCTGAACGACCAGCCCGCCGACCCCCGGCTGGGCAACCTCACGCCCGAGCAGGACTTCGACATTCCCGCCCGCCAGTCGCGCAGCTTCGCCTGGCGTCTCACCGTGCCGGACGGCCTGGCGGTGTTGACCTATCGCGCCGTGGCCGCCGGCGAGGCGGTCGAAGACGGCGAAGAGGGCTTTGTCCCGGTGCTGGCGCGGCGCGTGTTGGTGACCGAGTCCCTGCCGTTGCCCATCCGGGGTCCGGCCACCAATCGGTTCCAGTTCACCGCGCTGGCCGGGTCCGGCCGCTCGCCCACGCTCGTTCACCAGAGCCTCACCGTGCAGATGGTCTCGCAGCCGGCCTGGTACGCCGTGCTGGCGCTGCCGTACCTGATGGAGTTCCCGCACGAATGCGCCGAGCAGGTCTTCAACCGCTATTACGCCAACGCCCTGGCCCGGCACATCGCCCGGTCGGACCCGAAAATCCGCCGCATCTTCGACCTCTGGAAGGCCACGCCGGCTCTGGACAGTCCGCTGGAAAAGAACCCCGAGCTGAAAGCCGTGGCGCTCGAAGAATCCCCGTGGCTCCAACAGGCCCAGGCCGAAAGCCAGGCGCGCCGCAACGTGGGCGTGCTCTTCGACGACAACCGCCTCGAGGCCGAGCTGGCCGCCGCGTTGGACAAGCTCCGCGAAACCCGGCGCGCGGACGGCGGCTGGGCGTGGTTCCCCGGCGGACCGCGCGATGACTACATCACCCTGTACATCGTCACCGGCTTCGGCCGGCTGCGCCATCTGGGCGTGGACGCGCCCGTGGACCTGGCCGTGGCGGAACTGGACGCGGTGGACCGCTGGGTGCGCGAGCGGCACCGGCGCATCCTCGAGCACACCTCGCCACCCGAGGACCACGTGCCCGACGCCCTCGAGGCGCTGTACCTTTACGGCCGCAGCTTCTTCCTGCGGGACAAACCGCTCGCGCCCGAGACGCAGACGGCCGTGGACTTCTTCCTGGCCCGGGCGCGCGCGCACTGGCTCAAGACGGGCAGCCGCCAGACCCAGGGCCACCTGGCGCTGGCGTTGCAACGCTTCGGCGACGCCGCCACCGCGCAGGCCATCGCCCGCTCGCTCAAGGAACGCAGCGTGACCAGTGAGGAACTGGGCCGGTTCTGGCGCGACCCCGCCCCGAGTTGGTGGTGGTACCACGCGCCCCTCGAGACCCACGCCCTCATGATCGAGGTCCTGGCCGAAATCGCGCAGGACGCCGCCGCCCTCGAGGAATGCCAGGTCTGGTTGCTCAAGCAGAAGCAAACCCAACACTGGAAGTCCACCAAGGCCACCGCCGACGCCGTGTACGCGCTGCTCCTGCGCGGACGCAACCTCCTGAGCAGCGACGCGCTGGTTGGCGTCGCGCTCGGCGACCTTGACCTGACCCCCGGCGCCGCACCGTCGCCCGGGCCGGGCCTGCCCCGCCCCGCGGTCGAGCCGGGCACGGGCTTTTACGAGGTGCGCCTGCCCGGGACCGCGGTGCGGCCGGAGTGGAGCGCCATCACGGTGCGCAAGACCGACCCGGGCGTGGCCTGGGGCAGCGTCCATTGGCAGTACTTCGAGGACCTGAGCCGCATCCCGCCCTTCGCCGAGACGCCGCTGCGGTTGACCAAGCGCCTGTTTGTGCGCCGCTTCACCGCCCGGGGCCCGGTGCTCGAAGCGGTGACCGGGCCGGTGGCCGTGGGCGATGAACTGGTGGTGCGGCTGGAACTGCGCGTGGACCGCGACATGGATTACGTCCACCTCAAGGACCCGCGCGGCAGCGGCACCG
>CAYXPA010000057.1:0-22984 GCA_964466945.1 uncultured Verrucomicrobiota bacterium
CCACAAGCACGGCGGCTATTACACCACCGAGTACGCCGCCGGGCTCCAGGACGATTCCCATCCCTGGGAGGAAAGCCGCGGCCTGGCCTATTCCTACGGCTGGAACCGCATCGAGAACATTGACGACTACAAGACCGCCCGCGAGTTGATCCTGGTGCTGTGCGATCTGGTCAGCCGCGGCGGCAACTTCCTGCTCGACATCGGCCCCACCGGCGACGGCCGCATCCCGGTGATCATGCAGCAGCGGTTGCTGGAGATCGGCGACTGGCTGCGCGTCAACGGCGAGGCCATCTACGGCACGCGCTTCGCCGGGCGCTCCTGTCAATGGACCGCCGGCCGGGTGCCCGAGCAGAAATACGGCGAGTTCGCCGTGAAGTACAACCTGCTCGAGACGGTCGGCCAGCAACCCCGGCCCGACGGCCAGGCGGTCAAACAGGTCTTCTTCACCCGCAAGCCCGAAGCCCTCTACGCCATCTCCGTGGGCTGGCCGGGCCGCCAACTGGTCTTGCGCGACCTCGAGGCGCCCGCGGGCGTGCAGGCCACGATGCTTGGCGTGCCCGGCGCGCTCAAAACCACCCGCGAGGGCAACACCCTGACCATCGAGACGCCGTCGCTGGACCCCGACCAGGCACCCTGCCGCTACGCGTACGCCTTCAAGATTCCGGGCGCCCGGTTGCTGCCCGCGCGCTGAGCAAGCAGCCGGTCGTCCGGCTCCCCGGGTTTGTGTCGCCCCGCCCGGCCCGCACGACGGAGCGAATTGACCGGCACAAGGGCGGCACCGTGCGCGCGCCCGCCCCGGGACCAACGCCGCGTGCCCGGAGGCAACACGCCTCCGGCTGAGGCCGCCAAGGCGCCATTGCGTGCGGGCGCTTGAGGCGACAAGCTCCCGCGGCCGGGAGCAGCGGCCGGGGCCCGGGCCGGCAGGTAAAAATGCGCCAAGGTTGCCGCGTTGCCCGGTCCCCGTTGTCCCGTGAGCGCCACGCCCATTCACAAGGCCGAGTTGGCCGGACTGTACTTCCTGCACGCCATGGCGCTGGGCATGTGGCTGGTGCCCCTGAGCACGGTGCTGGACGCGCACGGGTTCGCGCCCATCAAGCCCTTCGCCTTCGCCGCCTCGGCCGTGGCGGCGTTTGTCTCGCCGCTGATCTTCGGCGCGCTGGCCGACCGGCAGGTACCGCCGGCCCGGGTCTTGCGCGGGTTGGCCGTGGCCACGGCGCTGGCCATGGCGCTGGCGGCCACGGCCATCAAGCTGCGCTGGCCGCCGGCGGCGGTGCTGACCCTGATTCAACTGCACGCGTTGTGTTCGGCGCCCACCTTCAGCCTCAGCTCGACGATCATCCTGGCCGGCCTGCAGGACACCCGGCGCGAGTTCGGCCCCATCCGGGCCATGGCCACGCTGGGCTGGATGGCCGGCTGCTGGTTGGTCAGCGCCTTGAACGCCGACGCCTCGGCCCTGGCGGGATACGCGGGCGCGGTGGTTTGGTTGGCGCTGGCCGGCTTTACCTACGTGCTGCCCGCGGTGCGCCTGCCGCCGCCGGTCGGGCGCCTGACGTGGACGCAGCGACTGGGACTGGACGCCCTGACGCTGCTCCGGCACCACGACCATCGCGTGGTGTACGTGATGGTCGCGCTCTTCGCGGTGCCGATCGCGGCGTTTTACCCCTACACCCCGCCGCATCTGCGGGACCTGGGCCTGGTGCGCACCAGCGCGTGGATGACCCTGGGGCAAATCACCGAGGTGCTGGCCATGTTTTCGCTGGCGCGGCTCTTCACCGCCTGGCGGTTGAAGTGGATTTTCACCGCCGGCCTGGCCTTCGGCGTGGCCCGGTTCGCATTGTGCGCGCTGGACGGACGGGGCTGGATTCTGGCCGGCGTCACGCTGCACGGCGCCTCGTTCACCCTGGTGATCATCACGGCGCAGATTTACCTGGATGCGCGCGTGGACCCGGCCTGGCGGGCGCGGGCGCAAGCGCTCATGACGCTGCTGACCAGCGGGGTGGGTTACCTGGCGGGGTACCTGGTCAACGGCTGGTGGTTCGCGGTCAACACCCAAGCCGGCGTGACCCGCTGGCCGGTCTTTTGGGCCGGGCTGGCCGCGGCCATGACCGCGGTGCTGGTGTACTTCGTGACGGTGTACCGCGGCGTGGGCACGGGATTTCTGCGCGCGCCGGGCGCGCGCGCCGGGGGCGCCGCGTGAAGCGCGCACCGGGAGCAGTGACCCGGCTCGCCGGCGCTGCGGGGTGAGTCCAGAAGCGGTATGCCCGATGCCAGATGCCGGATACCAGATGCCGGATACCGGATGCCGGATATTGGCGCTAGGGAGGCGGTGCGTTGGCGGCGTAACGCAGACCGCTGGTCTGCTGTAGCGCGGGTTTCCAACCCGCACGCGCACTGTGTGGTTTATAACCGCCGCCGACTGGCAGTCGGCGATCTAGCGGGCTGGCAACCTGAGCTATGAGGCCGTCGGCTGGTGGCCGCCGGGGACGGCTGGTCGGCCTTGCTCCCCGAATCCAACCGAATCGTTCCGGCTCAGCTCTGCCGCTGCCGGACGGCCTCTTTTTTGCGCTCGAGTTCTTCCTGGAGTTTGCGGCGCTCGGCGGCGAATTCCTGGCGGGCCTTTTCAGCGGCCTCGAAATCCCCCTGCGCTTCGGCGCGGGCGATGGCTTCGCGCGCGCTGATTTCCCGCTCGGCCAGGCGCGCCTTGTAGCGCGATTCCAGCTCGGCGATTTCCTGCTTCTGCTCGGGGGTGAGGGTGACGATGGGTTCTTGTTTGGCCAGGCGTTCCATGGCCAGTTCGTAGGCGGTTTTCATGGGGAAGGGCTGGAGTTGGATGCCGCGGCCAGACCAGGCTCCGCCGCTGACGCGGGGTGGGCGTCGGCGGCGGAGGCCGGGGGGGCCGGGGGCTTTTTCTTCCACGGCATTTCGGGAAAATGCTCGGGCAGCGGAGCGGGCGGCGCGGACCCGGAAGCGGCCGGGGCGGGCGGAGTTTGGCGGAGTTGATCGCGCCAGGACGCGACGCGGGCACGGGCGCCGTGGTGTTCGGCGCGGGCCTTGTCGCCGGCCTTGAGGTAAAAGAGCGAGAGGTTGGTGTGCACCCGTGGTTCGTTGGGCTGCAATTGTTCGGCTTTGTGGCCTTCGGCGATGGCGCGCGCGGTGTCGCCGAGCCGGTAACAGGCCAAGCTCAGGGCCAGGCGCGCCTCGAAATGGTCGGGCTGGTCCGCCAGCAGGGACTCGAGACGGGCGGCGGCCCCGGCGAAGTCGCCGCGGCTGAAGGCCAGGAGGGCTTCGTCGTATTGCACTGGTGCGGATGCCATGTATCGCGTGCCCGAGCCTACTGCAAAGCGTCGCCCGTGCAAGCGCTGCGCCGCCGGCGGCGGGAGAGCGGCGCCCGGCCGGACAAAAGCCCCGGTGAGATGGGTGCCGGGGTGCTCGCCCGGGCGAATTCGGATTGTTCCCCGCCAACGCCCGCGCCTAGACTGCGGGCTTGCGACGCGCGGGCCGGGCCGTTGGCCGACCGTTGCCCGGCCCTGCCGGGGCTCCGACGCCGCGCGATTTGATAGATGCACCACACCCGCGTCCCCGATTCCGTCCCGCGTCTCATCGCGACCGATTTCGACGGCACCCTGTTTGCCGAGTTCGAGAATCCGCCCGTGCCGCCGGCTTTCGAGGAGGCCATCGCCGCGCTCCAGGCCCGGGGCGCGCGCTGGGTCATCAACACCGGCCGCGACCTGCCCGGCCTCCTGGAAGCCCTCGGGCGGGCGCGGCTCCGCGTGCAGCCGGATTACCTGGTGCTGGTGGAGCGCGAATTGTACCGGCACGACGGCGTGCGTTACGTGCCCCTCGAGGATTGGAACCGGCGCTGTGCCGAAGTCCACGCCGCGTTGTTCGCCCGCGTGCAGGCCGATGTGCCGCGGCTGACGGCCTGGGTGAACGCGCGCTACCAGGCGATGGTGTACGCCGATGCCTGGTCGCCGTTCTGCCTGGTGGCCGGGCGACCGGACGAGGCCGAGGCCATCTGCGCGTACCTGGCCGCGTACTGCCGCGAGGTGCCGGGCCTGACGGTGGTGCGCAACGACGTGTACGCCCGCTTCAGCCACGCCGACTTCAGCAAGGGGACGGCCCTGGCCGAGTTGACCCGCCGCGAGGGGCTCACGCCCGCGGCGGTGCTCGCGGCCGGCGACCATCTCAACGACCTGCCCATGCTGCGCCGCGACGTGGCCCGTTGGCTGGTGTGCCCGGCCAACGCCGTGCCGGAAGTGCAGGCGCAGGTGCGCCGCGAGGGCGGCGAGGTCAGCCCGTTGCGCCACGGACACGCGGTGGCGGCGGCGCTGCGCCGATTTCTGGAGTGACCGGTCCGGACCGCGGCGCCGCCAACGCGGGCCGGGCCGGCGGCATTCACGGGCGCAGTTGGAAGGCGGCGCGGGCGGCTCAGCGGCGCCGCCGCAGCCGCAGCGCGTTGCCGATGACCAGCAGGTCGGACAAGCCCATCGCCGCGGCGCAAACCACCGGGCTGAGGAAGCCCAGCGCGGCCAGCGGCACGGCGGCGGCATTGTAGAAGAAGGCCCAAAAGAGGTTTTGCCGGATGGTCCGCAGGGCGGCCCGGGCCAGGCCGAGCGCCTCCGGAATCGCCTCGATGTCCGAGCGCAACAGGATCAGGTCCGCCGCCTCGCGCGCGACGTCGCTGGCCCGGGACACGGCCACGCCCAGGTCGGCTTGTTCGAGCGCCGGCGCGTCGTTGATGCCGTCGCCGACAAACGCCACGCGCTCGCCGCGCGCCTGCAGGAGGGCGAGGAACTCCGCCTTGCCCGCGGGCGAAACGCCCGCCCGGACGCGGTCCTCCGGGATGCCCACGGCGCGGGCCACGGCGGCGGCGGTGCGCGGGTTGTCCCCGGTCACCAGCCAGGCGCGCAGCCCGGCGGCGGCCAGTTGCTCGATCACGCGCCGGGCGGCGGGCTTGAGCGAGTCGCGCAGCGCCAGCAGACCCAGCAGGGCGCCGTCCGCCGCTACCCCCAGGACGGTCGCGCCCTTGTCGGCCCAGTTGTCGGCGAACTTGGGCACGGGCTCCAGCCGCACGCCGCATTCGCGCAACCACGTCAACGAACCCAGGCGGAGAACCCGCTCGCCGGCGCGCGCCTCGAGGCCCCTGCCGCGCACTTCCTGCCAGTGCTCGAAACCGGGCGGCTGCGGTGCCGCCAGGACCGGGGAAGCGGGCGCCACCGCGGCGGGCGCGGGCGGCGGCGGGTCTGCGGCCAGGCGGGCCACCGCGCGACTGAGCGGGTGGTTGGATGGCGCGGCCAGGCGAGCGGCCAAGAGCGCGAGCGGCTCGCGGCGCTCGGGCTCGGGACGCAGGTCTTCGAGGGCGGCCACGGCCACCTGGCCTTCGGTGAGCGTGCCGGTTTTGTCGAACACCACGCCGGTGAGGCGGCCGGACTTCTCCAGGGCCTGGCCGTCGCGGATGAGGATGCCGCGGCGGGCGGCCACGTTGGCGGCGACGAGGATGGCGATGGGCGTGGCCAGGCCCATGGCGCACGGGCAGGCCACGATGAGCACCGCGGCGGCGTGCACGGCGGCCGCGGCGCGCGGCGTTTCCGGCAGGCGGGTGTGCCAGAGCCGGGGGGCGAGCCGTTCATGCAGGGAGCGGGCGGAGTCGTAACGCCAGCCCCACCCAACGGCCGTGGCCAGCGCGACGAGCAGGACCACGGGCACGAAGACGCTGCTGATGCGGTCGGCCAGGCGCTGGATACGGGCGCGGCTGTTTTGGGCGCGTTGCACGGCGGCGATGATTTGCCGCAGGGCCGTGGCTTCGCCGGTGGCGGTCACGCGCACGATCAACCGGCCGTCCTGGTTGAGCGTGCCGGCATAGACGGGGTCGCCGGGCGCCTTGTCCACGGGCAGGGACTCGCCGGTGAGCAGGGTTTCGTCCACCGCGGCGCGGCCCTCGAGCACCACGCCATCGGTGGGCACGCGGTCGCCGGGCCGCAGCAGGAGGCGGTCGCCCACGACCAGCGCGGCGGCCGGCACTTCGGTCTCGCGCCCGGCGGCGTCGAGTCGGCGGGCCGTGGGCGGGGCGAGGGTGAGCAGGGCGCGCAAGGCGCTGGCGGCGCGGGCGCTGGCGCGGGCCTCGAGCCAGTGGCCGACGCTGATCAGGGTGATGATGGCCGCGGCCTCCATGAAGTACAGGTGGCCGGGCCAGCCGGCGAACAACGCCGCGGCGCTGTACGCGAAGGCGGTGGTCGAACCCAGCGCCACGAGCGTGTCCATGTTGGCCGAGCGCACGCGCAGTTGGGCCAGCGCGCCCCGGTAAAACCGCGCCCCGCCGAGCACCTGCACGGGCAGGGCCAGGGCAAAGGCCAGCCAGCGGAACCAGCTTTCCAGGCCCAGGTGGAAGACCCATTCGCCCACCATCAACGGCAGGGTGACCGCGCTGCCGAGCACGACGTTGAATTGCCAGCCCTCGACCGGTGACCAGCGCCGCGGCCGGGCCGCCGGGCGATCCGGCGCGAGCACTTCGGCGCGGAACCCGGCGCGCTGTTGCAGCGCGGCAATGACCGCCTGTGCGTCCGGCGCCGCGCCGGGTTGCCAGCGCACCGTGGCGCGTTGGCCGGCCAGGTCCACCTCCGCCGCGGCCACGCCGGGCACTTCCAAGAGCGTTTGCGTGGCGCGGCGCGCGCAGCCCTGGCAGGTCATGCCGGTGACGCGAAAGTGCGTCGGCTCGGGCGGGGCAGGGGCGTGTGCGGGGGCCGGAGGCATGGATCGCGTGGGAGGCAAATGCTGGTGAGCGCGGCGGTGTTTACAACGGCCGCAGCCGCGGCCATTCGAGCTCGAAGCCCTGTTGCCGCAGGCTCTGCTGGAACTCGGCGAGCAGTTTGGGCGTGTTGCGCACCTGGCGCGGCGCGGCGCGGCGGGCCTGACAAAACGCCGCCAGCGCGCCGGCGGCTTCGCCGATGTTCCACTCGACCGGGTGGAGCCGGTACGCGCCGTTGGTGATATGGGTGGTGCCGAGATTTTTGGCGGCGGCGAGCAGGTTTTCAACGCGGCGCGGGAGCAGGGCGCCGAGCGGGATTTGGAAGGGCAGGCAACTGAGGTC
This sequence comes from uncultured Verrucomicrobiota bacterium, assembly GCA_964466945.1. Classification (GTDB taxonomy): domain Bacteria; phylum Verrucomicrobiota; class Verrucomicrobiia; order Limisphaerales; family J093; genus DSVZ01. Next base: position 7,088 of record CAYXPA010000057.1, read on the forward strand.
GAGGTAGTTTTTGCCGCCGGTGGTCGGGTGCAGGTCAATGCGGTAGGCGCCCACGCCCACGCTGTCCGCGAAGGGCTCGGCGGTCACTTCCTCGCGCGGTTTCCCGGTGAGGGCCTGGCGGGCTTCGGTGCCGATGTGTTGCTCGGTGACGGTAAACTCGGCGCGCAGGCGGCGGGCCTCGCGGATGTACGGGGCCTTGGCCAGGCCGTCGGACGTGCCCACCACGTCGGCGCGCAGGCGCAGGCCCTTCCAGCCGGTGCCGCCGTCGGGCCGCGGTGCCTCGGTCTGCATCCAATAGAGGAGACAGAGGCTGAGTTGCTTGGCGCGGGCCACGTGGCGGGCGGCCTCTTCGGCGGGCACGTCCACCAGCGGGCCGAGCCAGTAATCGTTTTGCGGCCAGTTGATCAGCGAAATGTCGCTGCGGTAGGTGCCGGGGGCGAACTGCGCCGCAGCGGCGATCCGCCGGTAGGTCCACAGGTTCAAGCCGCTGACCTTCAGCGTGGGGTCAACGGGCACCTCGCGCGGCTCGAGGGTGACGGGGTGGGTGGTCTTCCAGCTCAACAACGGCCCCGGCCAGGGCGGGATCAGCTCGGGCACGTAAGCGCGCCAGAAATCGTACTCGGCGGGCCGCTCGAGGGTGTGGTCTTCGCCGGGGAGGTAATCCACCGCGAAGCAGCAGGTGAAGGCCTGCTGGTCGGCCGGCGCGGCCTCGGCCGGGGCGTGCGGCTCGCCGGTGTCGCGTTGCGACTCGGCGCCGGTCACGTACTCGGTGCGGGTCAGCGGCAAGAGGTCGCCCAGTTCGGTGGCGTCCACGAACAGCGGCGCGCTCAGCGCGCGGCGCCGGCCGGTGCGGCGGTCTTCCACCAGCACGGCACGAACGCGGTCGCCTTCGGTCTCCGCCGCCACGGGGACGTGTTCGAGCAGCACGGTCAACCGGCCGCCGCTCAGGTGCGGCGCGAGCATCTGATCCAGCACGGCCAGGGCGACCCGGGGCTCGTGGCAGAGCCGCGAGACCCAGCCGTTGCCGGGGTTGAAGTGGCGCTGGGCGCGGGCCTCGGGAGTGAGTGGGTAGCGCTCGCGGTAAAAGGCGCGCACCTGGTCGCGGAACTCGCGGTAGCTGCGGGTGCAACCGAAACTTTCGATCCACGGATGCTCGTCCGGCGGCACGGCCTGGGCGGTCAATTGCCCGCCGAGCCAGTCCGTGGGCTCGGTCAGCACCACGCGCAACCCCGCGCGACAGGCGGCCAGCGCCGCCGAGCAACCGCCGGTGCCGCCGCCCACGATCACGAGGTCCGCGGCCAGCTCGTGCCCGGGCGCCCCGGCGGCGCGGGTCTGAAAGAGCAGCGGACCGCCCAGCGTGCCGGCGGCCAGGGCGTGCAGGAAGGCGCGGCGTTGGATCAACATGGCGGGGGCAATTTGACACCGGGCCGGACGGGCGTCCACCCCGCGCCCTTGCGCTTCCGGGGCGCGGGCATCGCGGCGTGGGGAAGTGCAAAGCTCCAAACCACGAAGGGCGGGTTGGTGGACTGTCTGACCGGGGGCAGAAGAGCCTGGGCACTCCGCACGCGGGCGCGTGGCAGGGCCGGGGAGCAACGCGGCAAATCTGGTAGGGCCGGGCTGCGTCCCGGCCGAGAAGCAGCGCCGGCACAGCAACGCCCTACCTCGCGGAGCGTATGGAGTGCGCCGGCTTGCCGGCGCTGTGGGTAGAGCGGCGCCGCCGCAGCGGCGCCCTGCCCAATCAGAAGGGAGAAGCGAGGAGTGAGGAGTGAGGCGAGGGAAGCCGGATGCCGGATGCCGGATGTGGGAAGGCGGCGATGGGTGCTGGCGTAGCGCAGACTTCCAGTCTGCCGTATCGCGGGTTTCCAACCCGCCGGAACTCGGCGTACCGCCCGCCGGGGCCGACTAGAAGTCGGCGATACAGCACGTTGGAAACCTGCGCTACGGGCCGACGGCGTCCCCGCCGTCGGCAGCAAGCGAGGGCACGGGCGCTGCCCGGATCGGAGTCGGCGGCAGGTTGCCGCCTGCCTGCCGGTAGAGAAAGCGGCCGCAAGCGGCCGCACTCCAAACGCAGGCGCGTGATGCGGAAGTCCGGTCAGTCGCGAAGCGTATGGAGTGCGCCGGCTGGCCGGCGCTGTGGAGCGAGGTCGGATGCCGGAGGCCCGATGCCTGATGCCTGATACCCGATGCCAGATACCGGATACCGGAGCCGACGGTCGGTGGACTCAGGCGCGCTTGCCCGCGGCGGCGTAGCGCCGACCACTGGTCTGCCGTATCGCGGGTTGCCAACCCGCGGCTGCTCCGCGCCCCGACCGCCGGGGCCGACTAGAAGTCGGCGATACAGCAGGTTGGAAACCTGCGCTACGAGGCAAGGCCAACAGCGGTGGCGCCGACGGCAACACGCGCACCAATGCGCCACAGTTGAACACCGCGGCACGCGGGGGCGCGTGCGCTCCCCGAATCAGGGTCGCGGCAGGGCCCCGGGGCGGCGCGGCACAATCCGGTAGGGCCGCGCTGCGGCGCGGCCGGGTGGGCGGCGCCGGCGCAGCGGCGCCCTACCTCGCGGAGCGTATGGAGTGCGCCGGCTTGCCGGCGCTGTGGGTAGAGCGGCGCCGCCGCAGCGGCGCCCTGCCCAATCAGAAGGGAGAAGCGAGGAGTGAGGAGTGAGGCGAGGGAAGCCGGATGCCGGATGCCGGATACCGGATACCAGTTGCCTGAGGCCGGATACCGAAGGTCGGACGCGAAGCCGGGAAAGCGGCCGCAAGCGGCCGCACTCCAAACGCAGGCGCGTGATGCGGAAGTCCGGTCAGTCGCGAAGCGTATGGAGTGCGCCGGCTGGCCGGCGCTTCGCTTGGCGCAGGCAGGCCGGCTGGCCGGCGCTGTGGAGCGAGGTCGGATGCCGGAGGCCCGATGCCCGATGCCTGTTACCCGATGCCAGATACCGGATACCGGAGCCGACGGTCGGTGGACTCTGGCGCGCTTGCCCGCGGCGGCGTGGCGCCGACCTCTGGTCTGCCGTATCGCGGGCTGTCAACCTGCGGGAGCTCCGCGCCCCGACCGCCGGGGCCGACTGGAAGTCGGCGATACAGCAGGTTGGAAACCTGCGCTACGGGCCGACGGCGTCCCCGCCGTCGGCAGCAGGCGAGGGCGCGGGCGCTGCCCGAGTCAAGTCGGCGGCCGGTGGCCGCCGGAGCACGGCCGCGCGGCGCGTGGGTTCGGTCCTGGCGGACGCGGCGGGGCTAGTTCAACGGCTTGATCCAGACGCTGCGGAAGGCGACCGGGTCGTTGTGTCCGGCGAAGCCGAAGTGGCCGCGGCGGCGGTCCTTGCCCGGGTGCGGGGTGTTGCCCATGAACTCCTTCACCTGCGCCACGTCGCCCTCGAGGATGACCGTGCCGTTGAGCTCGACGGTGATGCGCGAGCCGCGCACGGTGACTTCCTGGAAGTTCCACTCCCCGATGGGCCGCTGGTAGCCGCGGTGCGCGGCGATCATGCCATAGACCGAGCCGTGTGCCTGGCGCGGGTCAATCGCGTCGCCGGTGGCCTTTTCGTAGTCATCGTCGAGCACCTGGAGTTCGCACATGCCCACGTAGGCGGTGTCACCCTGGCCGGGGTAGCGGATGGCCAGGCCGTTGTTGCCGCCGCGGGGCAGTTGGAACTCGAGGCGCACGACGAAGTCTTCGAATTCCTCCGCCGTGAAGAGCGTGCCGCCCTTGCCCGGCCGGCAGACGATGGCGGCGTCGCGGACCTCGTAGCTGTCCACGGCGCCGGTCCAACCGGTGAAGTCGCGGCCGTTGAACAGGGGCCGGAAACCGGCGGTGCATTTGGTGGCGAGGATGCGGTTGGCTTCGTCGCCCGGGATTTCGCGCAGGAAAAGGTTGCGCCAGCGGATTTCGCCGCCGTGGGTCTGGAGCTGGATGGGGCCGCGCCGGGGCACGGGAGTTTTGCGGTCGTAGTAGTTTTCCAGCAGCGCGTGGTCCACCACGAGCTGGTCGTTGAGCCAGACGCTGACACGCGCGCCGACCATGAGGATGCGGAAGCGGTTCCACTCGCCGAAGGGTTTGTCCGCGCGCACCAGCGGGTCCTTGCCGGGCGCGCCGGGGCTGTTGTTCCACAGGCCGCCGGAGCCCTTGTCGGCGCCGAGGCTGAACTTCCCCTCTTCGGTGTAGTCCCAGATTTGAACCTGGGGCACGCCGCGGAGGTAGATGCCGGAGTCGGCCCGGGGCACGGTCTTGTATTCGACCAGCAACTCAAAGTCGCCAAAGTCGCGCTCGGTGGTGGCGTAGGCGCCGAAGCCGTCGTTGACCAGTTCGCCGTTCTCGACACGCCAGTGCGGCTTGCCGGTTTGGGGGTTGAGTTCGGTCATCGAGGCGGTCCATTTGCGAATCAACGCCGCGCGCTCGGCCTCCGGCAGGGCCAGGAGCTTGCGGTGGTCGTAGGTGTCGCCGCCGCGCCAGCCGGTCAGGTCGCGTCCGTTGAACAGGGCGACAAAGCCGGGCGGGGGCACGTTGAGTTCGGCGGCCCGGCCCGGGACCGGGATCAGCAGCGGCAACAGGGAGAACAGCAGGGCGGCGCGGCGGCGCGGGTGGTGGCTTTTCATAGGGCGGCGCATTCTTAACGTCCGGCTCCGGGCGGGTCAATGCGCGGGCTGTGGGCGCGCCGCGTTTGGGGTGAATCGGCCGGCCGGTGGGGGGATGGGTTCGGATAGCGGATGCCGGATGCCAGATACCGGATGCCAGATACCGGATGCCAGATGCTGGATGCCGGATGCGGAATTCGGGAGCGGCAGGCGAATCGCGCGGCGGCGTAGCACCGATAGGCAATCGGCTGTACCGCCGACTGCCAGTCAGCGCGGCAGCCGCGCGCCGACGTCGTGGCGCAGACCTCTGGTCTGCCGTATCGCGGGTTTCCATCCCGCCGAAGCTCCGCGCCTCCGACCGCCGGTGCCGATTGGAAGTCGGCGATACGGCAGGTTGGAAACCTGCGCTACGAGGCAAGGCCGACGGCGGGGGGCTGTCGGCCGCACGCGGGGGCGCGGGCGTTCGCCGAACCAAGTCGGCGGCAGGTGGCCGCTGAGGACGGCCAGGTAGGCCGTTCCACCCGGAGAATCAAAGCGACAGCAAGCGGCCACACTCCACACGCTGGCGCGCGGTAGGGCCGGGCTGCGTCCCGGCCGTCGGGCGGTCCCGGCGCAGCGACGCCCCACTTCACGGAGCGCGCACTCCACACGAGGGACACATGTAGCCCCTGCGCTCAAAGCGTGCGGTTCCCCTTGGTTTATGGGCTGGACTTCCGCGGCGCCGGGCGGGAAGGTCTCGACCGGTTCGCCCCTCGTCGAGGTCTCGATGACGCCTTTGCCGAGCGGCGGACCGGATGAATTCAACGCTTCTCTGCATCCATGATAAACCGTTTCTCCCGCCGCCGTTTTCTGAAGACTTCCACCCTCGTGGCCGGGTCGGGGCTGATCCTGCCGCGCGCCCGGCTGGTTTTCGGCGCCGAAGCCAACACCCGGCTCCGCGTGGCCGCCATCGGCGCGGCCGGCCAGGGCCGGAGCAACGTGGACAACGTCGCCGCGCTGGGCGCCGCCATCGTGGCGTTGTGCGACGTGGACCACCGCCACGCCGCGGAGACGTTCAACAAGTACCCGCAGGCGCAGGTCTTTAAGGACTTCCGCCGCATGTTCGACGCGCTGGGCGACGGCGTGGACGCGGTCCTGGTCTCCACGCCCGACCACACCCACACCGTGGCCGCCGTGGCCGCCCTCGAGCGCGGCAAGCACGTGTATTGCGAGAAACCACTCACCCGCACCGTGCACGAGGCCCGCGTCCTGCGCGAAGCGGCGCGCCGGCACAAGGTGGTGACCCAGATGGGCAACCAGGGCTCGGCCAGTGCCGCCCTGCGGCGCGCGGTGGAGCTGGCCTGGGGCGGCGTGCTGGGCGAAATCCGCGAGGCGCATGTCTGGTTCGACGGGGGCAACGGCCCGCTCGAGCGGCCCAAAGACACCCCGCCGGTGCCCGAGACGCTCGATTGGGACCTGTGGCTGGGCCCGGCCGAATACCGGCCCTACCACCCGGCCTACCTGCCGGGCGCCTGGCGCGGCTGGCGCGCTTTCGGCAGCGGCATTGTCGGCGACTTCGGCTGTCACACGGCCAACATCGCCTTCCGCGCGCTGCGGCTGGACCTGTTGTGGGAGCCCGACCCGGCCGCCGCGCCCGGCGCGCGGCGCATCCGCGTGCAAACCTGGCCGTCCGAGGTCAACGAGGAAGGCTATCCCCGGGCGTCGCGCACCTTGATCGAGGTCCCCGCCCGCGGCAGTTTCCCGCCGGCCCGGCTGACCCTTTACGCGAAGGAAAAACCGGCCGAAGACCTCTTGCTGGGCTGGCCCCGGGGCGGCTGGGGCGACCTGTTGGTGGGCAGCAAGGGGTCGCTGTACTCGGAATGCCCGTGGAACACCCGCTACGTGCTGCTGCCCGAGGCCCGGTTCGCGGATTTCAAAGGCGGCCCGCGCGAGACCCTGCCGCGCACGGACAATCACCACCGCGAGTGGCTCGAGGCCTGCCAGGGCCGGGGCCAGACCTTCTCGCCCTTCAGCCTGGGCGGCCCGCTCACCGAGTTGCTCCAACTGGCCAACCTCGCCGGCCTGGTCGAAGGCCCGCTCGAGTACGACCCGCTCACCGGCCGGGTGGTCAACCACCCGAAAGCCGAGGCGCTGCTCCACCGGGAGTACCGGCCCGGCTGGCGGATTTGAACCAGCGCGCGCCGGGGCACGGTCGTGGAGGTAACGCGCCTTACCGCCAAGACCCGGACCAGCCCATGAAAAGCCTGCGCACGGGGTGGGCCGGCAATGGGTCCGCCGCTCAGTAACCAAGCCGGCGCGCTGCCGCGAGCGGGTTGGTGGCGCTGACCACGTAGCGGTCCAGTTGCCGGTAGCCTTCGTGAACGCACTCGAAGACGCCGTGAGCTTGGAAATCGGCCACCAGCGCACGCCACAGTTCCCGGCCCAGCTCGGGCGCGCGCTGGGCCAGGGCCCACATCATCCAGCCCGAGGCCGTGGCCCAATACGCCCCGTTTTGGTAGCGCTCCGGCTCCACCGGCATCAGCAACCGCTGCCAGTGCTCGCCCCGGAGCAGGTGCCGCACCTGGCCCTTGAACAGGAACTGCTCGCGGTGGCGCACCAAAAAATCGAGCACCCGCGCGCGGCGCTCGCCCAGGGGAAAATCCAGCCAAAGGGCGTAGGCGTTGCCCCAAATGTCGAGCTGGCGGCAGTCCTGGCTGGCGGCCCAAAACGCGCCCGCCGCGTCATCCCACAGGCGGACCAGGTGGGTCTCGATCCGCCCGGCGCGCGACCGCAGGTCGGCCGCGGCGGCCGTTTCTCCGAAGCGTTCGCACCCGTCCGCCAGCCGCCGGCAGGCCGTCCAGTACAGGAGCGACTCGAAGAACAGCTCGCCGGTCTTGCCCACGGTGTCCGTGAAGCCGTACGGCGAGTGCGGCCGGGCGGGATCGTTGAAGACCAGGCCGGCCGGGTTGCGGGGCACGTAGTCCAGCGCCCGCCGCAGCGGCGTGAACCACTCGCGGAACAGCCGTTGCCGCGCGGCGGGGGTGCGGCGTTGCCAGTGCGCGTCCGCGGCGATCACCAGGAAGGCGGCGTTGTCCAGGTTCGTCTCGCCCAACGGGCGGTCATCCGGCCCGGCCACATACAAGGCCACGCCATCCGCGCGCACGCGGTCCGGCGCGGCGCCATCGGCACGGAGGCCGCGAATGAGGTAACGCAAGGCGGCCTCGACGTGCTCGGGCGGGAGGAGTTCGCCGGCGTTCTCAACCATGTAGGCGAAGTCGCGGGTCCAGAGCGCGCGGTAATGACCCCGGCCGTCGGGCGTGTACAGCACGGTGCCGTCGGCTGCCGTGATTTGGCAGCCGGCCAGCAACTCCCGGGTCTTGGCGGTCAGCCAGGCCAGTTCCGGGCTGGGGGTGGCGGAGTCTGTCGCCGCCGCGGCGGAGTCGCCAAGCGCGGCCAGGCCCGCGAGCCACAGCGCCAACAGACAGCTCCACCCGCGGGCCGGGGACTGCCGGCGCTCAGCCCAGGCTTTCTTTGATGCGCCGGATATGGCCGCGGCCCATGCCCTTGACCTCGCAGCCCAACTCGAGATAACGGCGGATTTGGTCGTCATTGAGAATGCAAAAGCAGTCCACCAGGGCAAAGGGTTTGCCCACCGCGCGGAAGACGTCGTCCGGGCGGAGTTTGAGATAGGGCTCGTGGCGGACGGCCAGCACCACGGCATCCACGCCTCGCAGGGCGGCGTCGAGGTCGCGCTCGATGCGAAGATTTTTGAGGCCCTCCTGCCGGGTGAAGAACCGGGCAAGGCTGTGGCCGGAGGCCGGGTAGGTGTCCTGGGCCTCGAACTCCCACCAATGCTCAACGTAGGGGTCGTGGACCTTCACGTCCGCGCCCATCTCGGCCAGTTTGCGGACCATGACCTCCGAGCCACTGTAGCGGGTGTCACCCACGTCTTCGCGGTAGGAGGCGCCGCAGATGAGCACCTCGGCGGCCGCCAGCGGCTTGCCCATGTTGCGCAGCGCGTCGCGCACCAGTTGCGGGGCGTGCAGGGCGCGGGTGTCGTTCACGTCAATGGCCAGCGGGGTGAGGCGGAAGATTTCGTCCTCCCAGCCGAAGATGTGTTTGTAGGCCCAGAGCCCCAGGCCGCCGTCCTTGGGCAGGCAGTAACCGCCGATGCCCGGGCCGGGGAAGAGGATATTCGAGTGCGTGGGCCGCACCTTGATGGCGTCAATGACCTTCTTCAGGTCCACGCCGTTGCGCTCGGCGAAGAGCGACCACTCGTCCATGAAGGCCAGGAGCGTCGCGCGGTAGGAGTTCTCGACAATCTTGGCGGTCTCGGACTCGATGGGCCGGTCAAGCACGGTCAACGGGTACTGCTCGGTGTTGAGCACGTCGGAGAGGAAGCGGACCACGCGCTCGCGCGCGCGGTCGTTGATGCCACTGCACACGCGCCAGAAATCGCGGATCGAGGCGACGTAGTTGCGGCCGGGCATGACGCGCTCGTAGCTGTGGGCCAGCAAGGGGTCGGTGGCGAGGCCGCGCCGCTCGAAAATCTTCTTCATGATCGGGTAGGCGACCTGCTCGGTGGTGCCCGGGGCGACGGTGGTCTCGATGAGCACCAGCGCCTCCGGGGGAATGTGCTCGGCGATGGTGGCCAGGGAGGCCTCGAGGGCGGCCATGTCCGCGGCGCCGGTGCGCACGTTGCCCAGCGAAGCTTTGAGGTAATCGCACTGCACGTCCACCACCACCACATCGGCCAGTTGCAGCGCCGCCTCGGTGTGCGTGGCCACGAGGGTGCGGGTCTCGCACACGCAGCGGCGGATCAGGCGCTCGACCTCGGGGTCTTCGGCCTTGATGGGCGACTCGCCGCGGTTGAGCAGCGGAATCTTCCAGTAGCTGCGCGGGCTGGGCCGTTGCATGCCAATGACAAACTTGCCGGGCTGGCCGGTTTTTTTGTCGCGCGCGTCGGCCACCACCGCGGCCATGACGGCGCCCACGAAGCCCAGGCCGACGACCACAACGATTTCGCGGCCGGCGCGGCGGTGCCGGGCGGCGAGTTTCTTGAGGCGGGCAAATTCGCGGGCGTCGTCGGCGGGTCCGGGCAGGGGGAATTTTTCGCCGGCCGGGCTGATGGAGACGGGGCGGGTCGCCCCGGTGGCGCGCAGGGCAACGGGGGTGCACGGTGGAAGCATGGCTGTGGGCATACCGGGCGCCACGCCGCCGGTCAAGCACCGTGGCGCTCGGCGCGCGGCAACCCTGTCCGACCGGACCGCGTCTCGGCGCTTCCGCCGCGCGCTACCGCACCGCGAAACCGAAGCGCGGGCTGACGGGCCAGTACACGGCCAGGAGGCGGCCCACGATAGCGGTCTGCGGCAGGTCGCCGAATTTCCGGCTGTCGTAGCTGCTCACGGTGTTGTCCCCCAGCACAAAGAGACAGCCGGGAGCCACGCGCCGCACGGTGCGGCCATCGGGAAATTCCGGCGCCAGCACGCCGGGTTTGAGGCGCAGGGCCCGCGCATGACCGTCGTGGATGTGGCCGGAGTATTCGCCGTCGTGGGGGGGACCGCGAAAGCTGTAGAGCGCCTCGAAGCCCGGCGTTTGCGCGTCCAGACGCCGCCCGTTGATGCGCACGTGGCGGTCGTCGCCGATTTGCACGGTCTCGCCGCCAAAGGCCACGAGGCGCTTGAGGTAAAAGGCGTTTTCCCGCAGCCGCGGCAGGTCCAGGGCGCGGAAGACGACAATCTCCCCCCGGCGGGGGCGGCGGAAGTTCACGCTCAGCCGGTCAATGAGGATGTGGTCGCCGGCGGTGACGGCCAGTTTGACCAGGTCCTCGCCGGCGCGGTAATCGCGCTCCGGATGGAGGCCGGCATGGTAGAGGAAGAGCCAGTTGGCCGGCAGGCCTTCGACCGGGGGAAGTTCGAGCCGGGGCAGCGTGATCGTGTACCAGGTCTCGCCCACCTGGAAGCGTTGTTGGCGCAGGCGCAACAGGCGGCCCCAGACCGTGGGAACCGGTTGGGGCGGCTCGGCCGCGCGCAGCCGGCCCGGCGTGGCGGCGCGCAGGTGATAGTAGGTGCGGCCCCACACCAGACGGTCCACCCACCGTTGCCAGCCGCGGGGGATTTCCGCGTCCGGGCGCCCGAGCAGATTCTCGAGGGTGACACCGTAGAGGGTGGGTTGCATGGAGGCGGTGGGCACCTGCATGGGCGTGACGAAAAACATCCGCAACGCCAACACCACCACCACGGCGCTGAAGGCCATTTCCGCCGCGTCCTTGAAGCGGTGACGCCGCGGGTCTTCGAGGCAGGCATAGGCCGTGGCGTGCAGCCGGGCGCGCGCGGCGTCCACGCGCTCGGGCGGCGCGGCGGCGCGCAGGCAGCGGGACAGGTCCGTGAGGGCCTCGCGGATGGATTGCGCCGCCTCGGGCGTGAGGCGGTCGCGTTGACGGCGGAGCTGGGTGCGGGTGCGGCGATACTCATCGGTGGCCCGGCGGTATCGGCGCGAGCCGAGCCAGTACCCGATGAACCGCAGCAGTTTCACTCGCGGATCGGCCCCCAGCGGCTGGTAAAGGGCCAGAACACGAAGCAGGCCCGGCCGACGACGTGTTCGCGCGGGAAATCGCCCCAGCCGCGGCCGTCCCAACTGTTCATGGTGTTGTCGCCCAGGGCCAGGTAGTGGTTGGGGCGGACCTGGAACTCGGCGTTGCCGTCCGGGAACAACGGCGCGAAGCCCCGCCCGGCGTACTGGAGGCACAGTTTGTTGTTCAGGTGCCCGGAGTAAACGCTGTCGCGCGGCAGCCCTTGGAAGCTGTACACCTTGCGGAAGCCGGGGGTGTTGGTGTCCAGTCGGCTGCCGTTGATGTACACGTGGCGGTCGTCGCCGATGCGCACCCGCTCGCCGCCCAGGGCCACCAGGCGTTTGATGTAATGAGTGTTGTCCGCCAGGATGTCCTGGCCGCGCCAGGTGACCAGCTTGCGCTCGAGGTCCACGGTGTGGAAGACGATGATCTCCCCGCGCCGGGGGCGGCGGAAGTTGTAGGTCAGGCGGTCCACAAACAGGCGGTCGCCACTGGAGATTTTGAGCCGGAGCACGGTGTCGCCGCGTTTAAAGGCCTGGCCGGGTTGGACGCGGAGATATTCCGTGAGCCGCTCCGGCGGCCAGAAGAAGGTGTAGCTGTCGCTGCCCAGGGTGAAGCGCTGAGTTTTGACGAAGCCGAAGGTGGTGGTCACCGGCTCGATCCTCAGCACGCCGTTATCGCGGGCGATCCACTGGTGATAGTCAATGCCGCGAAACCAGTCCACGAACCGCTGCCAGCGCGGGGGGATTTCCGCGCGGTGTTCGGGCTCGGTCAGGTCGGTGATGACGTTGCCGTACAAGGTGGGCTGGGCGGAGCCAGAGGGAATCTTCATCGGCTGGATGAAGAAGCTGAAGATGCCCAGGATGAGCACGCCGCTAACCAGGAACTCCTTGAGGTTCTCGCGCACGCCCGGGTGCGGGTAGGGCTGAAGCCACTTGGTGGCGGTTTGCTCCAGCTCCGTCATGGCGGACCGGAGCGTGGCGCGGTCGAGGGTGCGGCGGCAGCGGGCGTCGAAGCCCGCCAGCGCCTCGCTGACCTCGCGCACGGCCTTTTCGGCCAGCTCGTCGCGCTGGGAGTTGAGGATGTACCAGACTTGTTTGCGCAACTCGGCGGCCTGCCGGTAGGTGCGCGAGACCAACCATCGCCAGTTCATGTGCGTGCAATGTGTTCCCCGATGGGTGCGGCGTCCCGGCGGGCCTCAGGTTTTGAGGACCTCGATGAAGGCCTCCTGGGGGATGTCCACCGAGCCGATGGATTTCATGCGTTTTTTCCCTTCCTTTTGTTTTTCGAGCAGCTTGCGCTTGCGGGTGATGTCGCCGCCGTAGCATTTGGCCGTCACGTCCTTGCGGAAGGCGCTGACGGTCTCGCGGGCGATGATCTTGCCGCCGATGGCCGCCTGGATGGCAACGGCGAACTGCTGGCGGGGAATCACCTCCTTGAGCTTGGCGGCCAGGGCGCGCCCGCGGGCCTCGGCCTTGTCGCGGTGCACGATGCAGGAAAAGGCGTCCACCGGCTCGCCGTTGACCAGCAACTCGAGCTTCACCATGTCGGAGACCTGGTAGCCGGCGTGTTCGTAGTCCATCGAGCCGTAGCCGTGGGTGAGGCTTTTGATGCGGTCGTGGAAATCAATGAGAATCTCGTTCAAGGGCAGGATGGCGGTGAGCATGACGCGGCGGGAGTCGAGCGTTTCGGTGTGGTCGAGCAGGCCGCGCTTTTCGGAGATCAGCGCCATCATGTCCCCGATGTACTCGTTGGGGCAGATGATGAACGCCTTCACGATGGGCTCTTCGATGTGGTCAATGTACGTCGGCTCGGGCAGGTAGGCCGGGTTGTCCACCTCTTTGACCGTGCCGTCGGTCAGGGTCACGCGGTACACCACGCTCGGGTAGGTGGCGATGATGTCCATGCCGTAGTGCCGGCGGAGGCGTTCCTGGACGATCTCGAGGTGCAGCAGGCCGAGGAACCCGCAACGGAAGCCGAAGCCCAGCGCCACGGAGCTTTCCGCCTGGTACACGAAGGCCGGGTCGTTCAACTGGAGCTTGGCCAGGTTGGCCTTCAAGTGCTCGTAGTCCGCGGTGTTGATGGGGTAAATCCCGCTGAAGACCATCGGGTGCACCTCCTGGAAACCGGGCAACGCGGGCGACGGGTTCTTCGCGTCGGTGAAGGTGTCGCCCATCTTGACCTCTTTGGGCGTCTTGATGTTGGCGGTGAGGTAGCCGGTCTCGCCCGCGGTGAGGCACTCGCGCACGTAGGGCTTGGGGTTGAAGCTGCCCACCTCTTTGACCTCGTAAGTCTTGCCGGTGTGCAGCAGCTTGACCTGCATCCCGGGGCGCACCTCGCCGTTGAAGACGCGCACGTGGGTCACCACGCCCTTGTAAGTGTCGAAGTACGAGTCGAAGCACAGCGCTTGCAGGGACGGCGCGCCGGTGGGCCGCGGCGGGGGGATGCGCTGCACGATGGCCTCGAGGATTTCGTCAATGCCGATGCCCTCCTTCGCGCTGGCGCAAATGGCCGTGTCCGCCGGGATGGCCAGGATGTCCTCGAGCTGGGTTTTGACCAGGTCCACGTTGGCGTGGGGCAGGTCAATCTTGTTGATCACCGGGATGATGACCAAGTTGTGCTTCATCGCCAGGTGCAGATTGGCCACGGTCTGGGCCTCGACGCCCTGGGCGGCGTCCACGACCAGCAGCGCCCCCTCGCAAGCGCTGAGGCTGCGGGAGACCTCGTAGGAAAAATCCACGTGGCCGGGGGTATCAATCAGGTTCAGCTCGTAAGTCGCCCCGTCCTGCGCCCGGTAGTACATCGTCACCGGGTGCGCCTTGATGGTGATCCCGCGCTCCCGCTCCAGGTCCATCGAGTCCAACAACTGTTCCTGCATCTCCCGGTCCGAAATGGTCCCCGTGCGATGCAGCAAACGGTCGCTGAGCGTCGTCTTGCCGTGGTCAATGTGGGCAATGATGCTGAAATTGCGGATGTGTGCGCTGTCCATCACGTGCCGGAGCCGGGGCCGGCAACCAATCCCGCGCCGCCCTGGCCTGCGTCGCAAAAAAGTACCCCGGACCGCGGCTCAGGAAAGGCGAAAGTCGCCGCGCCGCCCTCCCGCGCCCACAGCCGCCCCGGGCGGCGGCCAGCGGGATTTCCCGGGCTTTGCGGACGTGCTCAGCCGGAGCGATTCGGTCGGTTCCGGGTGGCACGGCCAACCGGGCCGTGGTCGGCGGCAACCTGCCGCCGACTCCAGGTCTTCAAACCGGCTTACCTCAAGGTGCGCCCGAACCGGCCTCCCAGCGGCGGGCCAGTGGCCCGTTCCACCCACCTCTAAGTTGCATTGTTCCGCCTCAGGGCAGGCTCACCACCCGGTAGAACAGCAGGTTGCCGCCCGCGCTGCGCGGGAAGGTGAACACCCGCGTCGGTCCGGTCACCGTCCCGGTCTCCACCGGCGTCCAGTCCCGGAGGTTGACCGAGGATTCCACCCGGTAACGACTGCCGGTGAGCTCTGTGGCGGTGAACCGGAACTCGGTGAAGTTGGCCGCCGAGGGCCGCGCTTCCGGCACCGCCAACCGGGCCGGAGTCACGCCCCCGCCGCCTCCGCCGCTGACCCCCAGCCGGTAGAACTGGCGGTTCACTCCCGTCGCTCGCGGCACTCGAAACACCTGTGAGGCGCCGGTGATGGTTCCGCTGGCGATGACAGTCCAGGTCTTGAAGTCGCTCGTGGCCTCGATCTGGTAAGCGCCCCCGGCCAGATTGCGCGCGGTGAACTGAAACTCCTGCATCGGCCCGCCCGGCGGCAACGCCGTCGCTTCGCCCAGCACCGGCGGCTGCGTCACTCCGGTCACGGTCACTGCCACAGCGGTGGAAGTCACCGTCTTGCCCCCGCCGTAAACGACACGCGCGGCAAGGCTGTACGCCCCGGCCGCCACTCCGCCCAAGGTCACCTGGTACGGCGGCGCGATCGCCTGGCCGACCACGTTGCCGTTTTGCAGAAACTCGACCCGCTCCAACACCTGCCCGCCGGGATTGCTCACCTCGGCCCGCAGTTCGATCTGCGCCGGCGCGGCGAAGCTGGCCCCGTCCGCCGGGCTGCTCAGCGTCACGGTGGGCGGCACGTCCACCACCTCGATCCGCGCTGGGGCGGACGTGGCGGCGTCCCCCCGATTGTCCACCGCGCGCACCGCGAAGGTGTACTGCCCTTCGGCCAGGCCGCTGACCTGCAGCGTGTACGGCGGCACGGTCACGGTGCCGATCACCGCCCCGTCCCGCAAAAACTCGACATGCGCCACGCTGCCGTCCGGGTCGCTGGCCGTGGCGGTCAGCGTCACGGTGGCCGGCGCCACGGTGAACCGCGTGCCGTCCGCGGGGCTGGTCAGGGCAACCGCCGGCGGCTGGTTGATCACCTCGACTTCGCCCGCCACGCGGAGGTTTTTGACGTGGCCGATGACACCGCCGGGCAGGAACAACGTGTCGAGTTTTGCCGCATACCCTACGCGCGCCTGCGCCGGCGTGGGCAAGGTGGTCAGCAGTTCGATCGGCTCGCCCACCGGTTGGTCACCGCCCTGGTAAGCGCGGGCCGTGACGCGTGCGGTGACGTTGCTCAGCACCGCCCGATCCGCCGCCGTGGGCGCGGCAAAGACCAGGTGCAGCGTCACAAATGCGCCCGGATCGTATTCGCCCAACGCACCCCACGCCGAACCGAGCAGCGGCTGCGCTGCCGTCCCGTCCAAGTGAAAGAGCTCCGCGGTGCCGTCGTTGGCCTCGGCGGTCGGCGCGGCAAAGTCA
>CAYXPA010000057.1:22994-25572 GCA_964466945.1 uncultured Verrucomicrobiota bacterium
GCCAGCGCCCAGCAACCCAGTGGCGATCGAATTGAACGGGGGGCGGCGGGGGCATGGGTGGTGGTGTCACGCGCGCGACGATGGCGGGCTCGGGCGGGGGTGCCTCGGCGGTCGGCGCGGCAAAGTCAATCACCGCGACCTGAAACGAGCCGAACACCCCGGGCACCACGCGGAACACAATGCCCTTGCCGGCCGCCGGGTCCAGCCAACCCATCACGCCCGGCACATTCTCGGGATTGGCGGAGGCCGGGCGCACGTCGGCCAAGACACCGTAAGCGTCGCTCACGGGGCGCACCGCTGGGGCGTACCAGACCGCGTTGACCGGAAAGTCCGGGAACGCGGCCGACTGCTCGGCCCGCAAGCCGTCGGCATCCGGGGTAAGTGACAGTTCGGCGCCGGCGGTGCCGAACTGATTGGCGAGCCGGGTCAGGTTCGCGGCCGTCGTGCCGTCGTTGACCAGATTGGTGGGCTGGGCCAGCGCGCTCACTGCCCCGCCCCACCCCAGCGCGGCCAGCGCCAACACGCGCCCCAGGCACGGAAATGCATTCATGGTGCGCGCACGCTAGCCAACCGAACGTCGCCGGACAAACCCCTTTTGCTCCCGCCGCCGCCCCGGTCCCCACCCCCCACCTCCTTGGCTGTTAAAGCGGTGTGCCCGGTTCAAAGCACGCGGCCAGTCTGCACCCCGGGGGCGGACATTGGTGGACACCCCGGGTGGCCAGTTGCTGAAAAGTTGTTCGCCACCCCGCCATCCGGTTTGACAAATGCGGTCACCCCGCCCACAAACCGCCTCATCCGCCATGCCCAAAGTCGAGTCCCACCGCTACGCCCGCCCGGCCTGGGAACGCATGATGCATATCCACCGGGCGCTCCAGGAAGACCGCCTTCCCAACTGCCACCAACTGGCCCGGGACCTCGAGGTGGTGCCGCGCACCATCAAGCGCGATGTGGACTTCATGCGCTACCGGCTCCACCTGCCCGTCGCCTACGACCCACAGCGGCGCGGTTACCGCTACACCGAGCCGGTGAAAATCTTCCCGGACGTGCCCGTGACCGAGCAGGAGGTCTTTGCCCTGCTGGTCGCCCACAAAGCCATCGCGCATTACCGCGGCACGCCCTTCGAGCGCATCCTCGAAAGCGCCTTCAAGAAACTCGCCGACCGCCTGGACACCCGCACCCGGCACACCTTGGGCGACCTGGAAGCCGCACTGTCCTTCCGCCCGTTTGCCCCGGACGACACCGACCTGCACAACTTCGAGACCCTCACCCGCACCGTGCGCGAACACCGCGAGGTGTGCTTCCAGTACCGCAACCTGGGCACCCGACAGGCGCAGGCGCGCCGGGTTCGGCCCTACCACCTGGCCTGCATCGAAAACCACTGGTACCTCTTCGGCTTCGACGTGACCCGGCAGGCCGTGCGCACCTTCGCCCTGGGCCGCCTGCAAAACCCCGTCCTCACCCGCCGCCACTTCCGCCCGCCCCGGAACTTCAATCTGGACGAGTACCTGCGCGGCAGTCTGGGTGTGTTCCGCGGCCAGGCGGACTACGAAGTAGTGATTGATTTCGACGCCTGGGCCGGCGACTTGGTCCGCGGCCGCCACTGGCACGCCACGCAGGAACTGACCGAACTGCCCGGCGGCGAGGTCCGCCTGCGGCTGCGGCTCAACAGCCTCGAAGAAGCCGAACGCTGGGTCCTGAGCTGGGGCGCGCACGCCACGGTCGTGCGCCCCCGGGCCCTGGCCCGGCGCATTCGGGACATCGCCGGCGAACTGGCCCGGCGCTACGACCAACTGCTCCCCGCCGCCGAGCCGCCCGCGGGAAGGGCCTGAGGTCGCAGCCCGGCGTGTGGAACGGGAAATTTGAGGAGGAAACTGGTGCCCCGGCCAGGACTCGAACCTGGAACCAATTGATTAAGAGTCAACTGCTCTGCCAATTGAGCTACCGAGGCACCTCGATGCGCCGGAACGCCCGGCGCGACCCGTCTTTTGCCAACCCGCCACCGCCACGACAAGGAGTTTTTGGCCCGCCGTCGGGTGTCCGCCGACCACGCCGGCGGTGTGGGAAAAAGCTGGAGGCGAGGGTCGGAATCGAACCGACGAATGGGGCTTTTGCAGAGCCCTGCCTTACCACTTGGCTACCCCGCCTCGACGGGCCGCCGTCAATGTTTACCCAAGCCGCCCGGCGATGCAAGCGCACGTCCCGGTTCCGGACGCGCGTGCCCACCGATCTCACCCGTTCCCCCAACCTCGAGCCGCGGACGTCCTCGATCTACACGCCGGGGACGCGCCATCACCCACCGCAGGGAAACCACAAAGACACCAAGGCACAAAGGAAAACACTTTGTGTCTTGGTGTCTTGGTGGTTCCCCGCCAAGCCCCTTGGCTGCGCCGCAAAGCGCAGTGCTCCGCCAGCGCCCGCCGACACGCCGGGCCCGGGCGTGCGTCGGTACAACAGCGCCTCGCGCTGCTCTCGCATCGGCCTCGTCACCCCGCAGATGCTCCTGCCCAAACGGCCCAGCGGCGTACCCACCGCAGGGAAACCACAAAGACACCAAGGCACAAAGGAAAACACTTTGTGT
>CAYXPA010000057.1:25672-26675 GCA_964466945.1 uncultured Verrucomicrobiota bacterium
CTTCGTGTCTTGGTGGTTCCCCCGCCCATGGCGGCGCCGGCGCAGCGGCACCCTACCCAATCGAAATACGCCGCCGTGAGGGCGCTTCCCCTCACGATCCGTTCAATCCACGGCCGCCCGCACCGCCGCCACAAACGCTCGCATCCGCGCCGGGTCTTTGCGGCCGGGGGCGCTTTCCACGCCGCTGGAGACATCCACGGCGTAGGGGCGCATCCGCCGCACTGCAGCGGCCACGTTCTCCGGCGTCAATCCGCCGGCCAGGATCACCGGGCGCCCCCACCCGGCGGCTTCGGCCGCCAGGTCCCAGTTGAAGGTCGCGCCCGTGCCGCCCAATTGCCCGGCCACGTAGCTGTCCAAGAGCCACGCGGCGGTGTCGTAGGCGCGCAACACGGGCAGGCTCTCCGGACCGCGGATGCGGAAGGCTTTGATGACCGGCAGCGCAAAGCGCCGGCAAAACTCGGCCGACTCACCGCCGTGAAACTGCAGCGCGCCCAGGCCGCAGCGCGCGGCCACGGTCCGGATGTGCTCCTCGGTGGCATCCACGAACACGCCCACCCGGAGCACGAAGGGCGGCAGACGCCGGCAAATGGCCGCCGCGTTTTCCTCGCTCACGCACCGGGCGCTGCCCGGGTAAAACATGAACCCCAGCGCGTCCGCGCCCGCGGCCACCGCCGCCTCGGCGTCTTCGAGCCGGGTGATGCCGCAAATCTTGACCCGCACCAGCATGACGCGCCGGTTTTGCCACAGCCCCCGGCAAATGCCACGCGCATTTACCGCCGGGCCGGACCGGGCGACGCCCGCGGCAGGCTCTGTCACAGTGCCGCGATTGAAACTCCTGTTAACCGGGGCGAAGCTGTTGGCGTCTGGTTGTCAGTTCGCGGTCATGTCTTCGGCAGCAAAAACGGCGGAGCCTGAGTTCTCCCGGGGAAATCGGCGGGTGACTTTTTACCGGCGGGGCGTGGCCGTGCTGGCAACCGCGTTGGCTTGGTGTTTGGTTGCCGGG
>CAYXPA010000058.1:0-25585 GCA_964466945.1 uncultured Verrucomicrobiota bacterium
GCCGGAAATCCAACCTCACCGAAGCCTTGAGGCTAAGTCCGACAGACTCTTAGGGCGGAGCGGGCGGGCGGGCCGGTTCCGGCGGAGCAGGTTCATCGAGGGCGCCGATCTGGCGCAGGTAGTCGAAGGTCTGGCGCGCCTCGGCTTCGTCCACCACGCTGAGGGCGAAGCCCACGTGTACCACCACGTAATCGCCCACGCGCGCCTCAGGCACGCAGGCCAGGTTCACCTCCTTGACCACGCCGCCGAAGCTGACCTTGCCGGTGCGTTCGAGGTCTTCGCCCTGGATGCTCAGAATCTGGCCGGGAACGGCGAGGCACATGGTCAACCTTGCTTCGGAGGCGGCGGGGGCTTGGGACGGGCGGCGGCGACGGCCTGGCCCAGCGCGAGGCCGCCGTCGTTGGGCGGCACGCGCTGATGCCAGTACGGGCTGAAGCCGGCGCTGCGCAGCGCCTCGACCGAGCGTTCGAGCAGGTACTTGTTCTGGAAACAACCGCCGGAGAGCACCACGCGCCGCTCGCCCGCCTGCCGGGCCACGGCCACGACCAGTTCCGCCAGGGAATTGTGGAAGCGGGCGGCGATCTGCCACACCGGCGTGCCCACGCGCAGGTCGCGCAGGATGGCGTGCACCAGCGGGGCCCAGTCGGCCACCCAGCACCGGGCGGGCGCGGTGAACGCGGGGTCCGGGCGCGCGGCAGTCGCGGGCGCGGGCGCGGCGGCGGCGGTTTCCGCGGCGCGCAACTCGATCGGGTAACTGTCGTGGGCATCGCCCGGCTCGAAGGCGAACTCGAGGTCCATGGCCGCCTGTCCCTCGAAGCGGGCCACCTGGCGCAGGTCCAGCAGCGAGGCCACGGCGTCAAACAACCGGCCCACGCTCGAGGTCCACGGGGCGTTTTGGCCGCGCGCCAGCAGCGGACGCCAGGTGCGCAGTTCGGCAGGCTTGAAGGCCTGCAACGGGGCCAGGTCGCGCCGCTCGTAGAGCGGGTCGCCCAGCAGCGCGTGCAACAACCCGAGCGCCGCGCGGCGCGGCTCTTTCACGGCCTGCTCGCCGCCGGGCAGCCGGAACGGGCGCAAATGGGCCACGCGTTGGACGCCGTGGTCGCTCACGCGCAGGAATTCGCCGCCCCAGATGGTGCCGTCCGGCCCCAGGCCGGTGCCGTCCCAGGCCACGCCGAGCACGGGCGCGGCGAGGTGGTTTTCGGCCATGCAGGCCAGCACGTGGGCGTAATGGTGCTGCACGGGCTGCACGGGGAGTCCCGTCGCGGCGGCGTGGCGGGTCGAGTGGTAGTCGGGATGGGCGTCGGCCATGACCTGTTCGGGCGCTATTTCAAACAAGCGGCGTAAATCCGCAATCCCCCGCTCGAAGGCGGTTCGCGCCGGCACGGTGTCCAGGTCGCCGAAGTGCTGGCTCAGGAAAACCTCCCGGCCGCGGGCCAGGGCCACGGTGTTTTTCAAGTGGCCGCCCACGGCGAGCACCGGCGGCAACGCCACCGGCACCTGCACCGGCAGCGGGGCAAACCCGCGCGCCCGCCGCAACACCAATTCCCGCCCCAGCACGATCCGCACGAGCGAGTCGTCAACGTGGCGAACGATGGGGCGGTCGTGCACCAGAAACAAGTCCGCGATGCCGCCCAGCCGCGCGAGGGCCTCGCGCTCGTCGGTGCAAATGGGTTCGTCGCTCAGGTTGCCGCTGGTGGCCACCACGCTCCGGCCCAGGTCCGCCAGCAGGAGGTGGTGCAGCGGCGTATAGGGCAGCAGCAGGCCCAGCCACGGGTTGCCCGGCGCCACGGCCGCGGCCACGGGCGCCTCGGGGCGGCGGCGGCACAGCACGATGGGCGCTTCGGGCGATTCGAGCGCCCGGGCCTCGAGCGGGCCGACTTCCGCCAGCGTGGCGGCGGCCGCCCGGGACGGGCACATCACCGCCAGCGGCTTGGCTTCGCGCCGTTTGCGGGCGCGCAGGCGGTCCACCGCCGCCGCGTCCTCGGCCAGCACCATGAGGTGAAAACCGCCCAGACCTTTGACCGCGACGATGGCGCCGTTCCGCAACGCCCGGACCGCGCCGGCCAGGGCGGCCTCCCGCCGGGCCAGCTCGCGGCCGGCGGCGTCCCACAACGCCAGGTGCGGGCCGCACTCCGGGCAGGCGTTGGGCTGGGCGTGGAAGCGCCGGTCGCGGGGGTCCTCGTACTCGGCGCGGCAGGCCGGGCACATGGCGAAGCGCTTCATCGAGGTGTTGGCGCGGTCGTAGGGCAGGGCCTCGAGGATGCTGAAGCGCGGTCCGCAATGGGTGCAGTTGGTGAACGGGTAGCGGAAGCGGCGGTTGGCCGGGTCGAAGATTTCGCGCACGCACTCCGGGCAGGTGGCGATGTCCGGCAGCACCAGCGCGGTTTTTTCGCCGGCGGCCGCGCTGGGCCGGATGACAAAGTCGGCGTAGCCCGCGGGATCGAGTTCCACCGCCTCGAGGCTCTGGATGAAACTGTGCGGCGGGCGCTCGGCCGCCAGCCGGAGCAGGAGTTCCCGCCGGGCGGCAGCCGGGCCTTCGACCTCGAGGGTGACGCCGGCGGGCGAGTTGCTCACCCAACCGCGCAGGCCCAGGCCCGTGGCCAGCCGGAAAACGAACGGCCGGAACCCCACCCCTTGCACCGCGCCGCGAATCACCAGGCGCGTCCGGCCCAGGTCCGGCGGGCAGGCGGGCGGCGGGGGCATGGCACGCGCTCAACCCTGGCCGTAGAAGCCCACCAATTGCTGGTGCGTGGCCTGGAGCCGGCGCAGAAGCACCTGGGTGAGCCGGCGGGCCAGTTCGTAGCCCAGTTGCGGGTGTTGCTCGGCCAGTTGCCGCAGGTAGGCCGTGTCCCACTCGAGGGCCTCGACCTCGTCCACAGCCCGGCAGGTGAAATGCCACTTGTAGGGCGGGAACAGCCACGACCAGCCCAACGCGCCGCCCGGGCCGACGGTTTGCAGCTTGCCCTCGGGCTGGCCGGCGGTCTCCACGCTGATCTCGCCGCGCAAGATGAGGTAAAACCGCTCCGCGGGGTCGCCCTCGCGGGCGATGAACACCCCGGGCGCAAACCGCACCCGGCGCGCTCCGGGCTCGAGCAGGGCGATTTGGTCCGGGGCGATGCCCTGCAAAAACGCGTGGCCGACGATCAACGATTTGAGGTCTGACATAGGCAGCGGGCGCGGCGCCGCAGGCCGCGCGGTTCTTCCCCCGGTTTCCCACGGCGGGCGAACCCACCCGGGCCGGATGCTGGAACTTTCGACGGCCGGACCGCGCCGGTCTAGCCCGGACTTGGCCGGGGTTTTACCGAAATTGCCCGGCGCGCGCGCCGCGGGGCAACTCGTTCAACAAATCCGCGGCAATTGCTCGCCGCTGAGCAGGTCCAGCACCCGCTCGACCCCCACGACGCTGCGCAGCGTCACCCAACCCGCCCGGCCCTCCCGGACCGTGCCGATGCACGCCGCGCCCGCCCCTTCCGGCAGGGCGCGCAGCCGCGCCAGGGCGCGCTCGGCCTGGGCCGCCGGCACAAACGCCACCAGCCGACCCTCGTTGGCCACGTAGAGCGGGTCCAGGCCCAGGATTTCGCACGCGCCGCGCACGGCGTCGCTTACCGGCACGGCCGCTTCGTCCACCGCCACCTCGACGCCGGCGGCGGCGGCGATTTCGTTGAGGGCCGCGGCCAGGCCGCCGCGGGTCAGGTCGCGCAGGCAATGCACCTCGATCCCCTCGGCCAAGAGGTCCGCCACCAGGCCGTGGAGCGGCGCGCAATCACTCTCGATCGGGCTCTCGAATTCGAGCCCTTCGCGCACGGACATGATGGCCATGCCGTGGCGGCCGAGGTCGCCACTGACCAGTACCGCGTCGCCGGGACGCACCGCCTGCGGGCGGATGGGGCGGTCATGCTCGAGGACGCCCACGCCGGCCGTGGTCACGAACAGGCCGTCGCCCTTGCCCTTGTCCACGACCTTGGTGTCGCCGGTGACCAGCGTCACCCCGGCGCGGTCCGCCGCGGCGCGCATCGAGCGGGCGACGCGGGTCAGGGTCTCGACCGGGAGGCCTTCTTCGATGATGAAGGCCGCGCTCAACCACAGCGGGCGCGCGCCGCACATGGCCAGGTCGTTGACCGTGCCGTTGACGGCAAGCGTGCCGATGTCGCCGCCCGGGAAGAACAACGGCCGCACCACATAGGCGTCCGTGGTGAAGGCCAGCCGGCCGCCGGGCCAGTCGAGGCATGCGCCGTCGTGCCGCTCGGCCAGGGCCGGGTTGTCGAAGGCGGGCAGGAAAACCTCCTCGAGCAACTGTTGCATGAGCCGGCCGCCGCCGCCGTGGGCGAGCAGCACGTGGGAATACCGGCTGCGGGGCAGCGGGCATTGCAGGTTAAAAGGCGCGGGGGCGTCGCTCATGGGCCGGGTCAACGGGCGGCCCGGGCCGGGGCGGCCGGCGCGGGGGCGGTGTCGGCACGACGGTACCGGTAATAAGCGGCGCAGGCGCCCTCGCTCGAGACCATCGTGGCGCCCAGCGGGTGCTCGGGCGTGCAGCGGGTGCCGAAGGCCGGGCATTCGGAGGGTTTCAGCGCGCCCTGCAGCACCAGGCCGCTGCGGCACTCGGGGGATTCTTCCGCGGTGACTCCGGCCAGCTCGAAGCGCCGCTCGGCGTCGAAGGCGGCGTATTTGGCGCGCAGGCCCCAGCCGCTTTGCGGGATGCGCCCCAGACCGCGCCAGGAGCGGTCCACCACTTCGAAGACCTCGTCCACCAGCGCGCGGGCGGTGGGGTTGCCGGTGTCGCGGGCGGTGCGGCCGTAGGCGTTTTCAACCTCGGCCCGGCCGGTCTCGAGCTGGAGCAGGCAGCGATAGATGCCGCGCAGCACGTCCACCGGCTCGAAGCCGGTGACGACGATGGGCACGCGATATCGCTCGGCCAGCGGATGGTATTCGGCACAGCCCATCACGGTGCACACGTGTCCGGCGGCCAGGAAACCCTGCACGCGGTTGCCCGGGGCGGTCAGGATGGCCTCCAGTGCCGGGGGCACGCGCACGTGGGAGACGAGCAGGGAAAAGTTGGTCAGCCCCAGCCGGTGGGCCTGGAGCACGGCGAGGGCATTGGCGGGGGCGGTGGTTTCAAAACCCACCGCGAAGAACACCACCTGCCGGTCGGGCCGGGCGCGGGCCAGCTTCACCGCGTCCAGGGGCGAATACACGATGCGCACATCGCCGCCGGCGGCCTTGACCGCGAGCAGGTCCTGCCGGCTACCCGGCACCCGCAGCATGTCGCCAAACGAACAGAACGTGACCTCCGGCCGCGCGGCGAGGACCAGGGCCTTGTCAATGAGCTCGAGCGGGGTCACGCACACCGGGCAACCCGGCCCGTGCACCAGCGTGACGCCCGGCGGCAGGAGCGTGTCCAGGCCGAAGCGCACGATGGCATGGGTCTGGCCGCCGCAGACCTCCATGAGAGTCCAGGGGCGGGTCACACACCGCGCCAGGGCGCGGGCCAGACCGGCCACCAGGCGGGCATCGCGGTATTCGTCCACGAACTTCATGCGGCGCGGGCTACCGTCGCGAAGGGCCGGGGCAGCGTCAAGCCGGGGTGGGCGGGGGCGGCGTTTCGCGGAGCGCGGCGGGCTCCCCGTTGTATTCAGTCATCGAGACTCCACGCGCCGTCCCGTTCCCTCCGCGCAAACGGGCCTCGAAATCGGGGCGGGGGGCTTTTAGCCTGCGGGCATGAGGTGTGGCGCATGAACAGCCAGGCCGCGCTGGCGTGGGCGCACGGCGTGTTCTGGCTTTCGGGCGGGTGCGGACTGGGTTGCCAAGTGCTCTGGACCCGCTTGTTCGCGCCGGGACTGGGCCAGGAGTGGCCGGCCGTGCTGGCCGTGGTGGCGGCGTTTTTTGGCGGGTTCACGCTCGGGGCGGCTGGCGCCGAGCCGTTGCTACGCCGGGTGCGCCTGCCGTCGGCGGCTTTTTACGCCGCCCTCGAGACCGTCATCGGACTCTGGGTGCTCGCCTCGCCGGCCGTGATTCCGCGGGCGAATCTTCTGGCGCTGGACTGGATCGGCTTGGCGCCCTCGCCTGCCCGGCACGCCGCCGTGGCCTTCGGCGTGCCCGGGTTGGCCTTACTGCCCGCCACGGCCGCGATGGGCGCCACGCTGGCGGTCTTCGAGTCTTTCGCGCGCGGGCTTTCCGCGCATGGCCGGGTGGTGGGCTCGCTGTACGCCGCCAACACGCTGGGCGCGGCCGTGGGCGCGCTGGCCGTGCTCGAGGCGGGCTTTCGCATCGGCTTCACGGACACCTTGCGCGCGCTGGGTTTGCTCAACCTGGTCTGCGCCGGGGCTGCCCTGTGGCTGGGACGACGGGCGGCGGGCGGCGTGACGACCCAAGCGCCGGCCCGGCCGGGCGCGGGGTCGGGCGCGCTGCCGGCGGGTGGGTCACCCGGCCGCTTACGCGGGCTCTTGTGGGCGACCGGGCTGCTGGGCATCGGCCTGGAAGTGCTGGGGGTGCGGCTGCTCAAGTTGGTGTTGGAAAACACCAGTTACACCTTCGCCGGGATGCTGGCGGTATATCTCGTGGGCACGGCGCTGGGCGCGGCGGGCAACCGGCGGCTGGCGGCGCGCTGGCCGGTGCTGGGCCGGGTCGAGGTGTGGCTGGGCGCGCTGGCCGCGGCGTGTGTGTTGAGCGGCGGCGCGCTGGCCGTGGCGCCGGGGTTGTACGAAGCGTTGCGGCGCGCGTGGGGCGAGAGCTTCACCGCCGTGTGGCTGGCAGAGCTGACCGTGGCCGCAAGCGTGTTTTTGCCGGCGAGCTGGTTGATGGGCGCCACGTTCGCCCACCTGGCCCAGCGCGCGCGCGATGGCGGGTTCGGCCTGGGCCGGGCGCTGGCCTGGAACACGCTGGGCGGGGCGTTCGCGCCGGTGGTGTTCGGCGCGGGGCTTTTCCCGGCCGTGGGGGCGAAGGGCACGCTGGCCGCGCTGGCCGGCGGATACGGGTTGCTGGCGCTGGTCGCTTCGGCGTGCTGGCGAAGGGCCTGGCTGCTCGCGCCGCTGGCCGCGGGGGCGTGGCTGCTGCCCGACTTGCGGCTGGTGCAGTTGCTGCCGGGCGAAAGGCTGCGCGCGGTCCGCGAAGGCGTGTCCGACACCGTGGTCGTGGTCGAGACGCCACCCGGGCACCGCACGCTGCGGGTGAACAACCGGTTCACGATGGGCGGCACGGCGGCCGCGACGGCCGAGCGGCGGCAGGCGCATTTGCCGTTGTTGCTCCACCCGGGTCCGCGGCGGGCGCTCTTCCTGGGGTCGGGCACGGGCATCACGGCGGCGGCGGCCGCGGCGCACCCGGGCCTGGAAGTGGACAGCGTGGAGTTGGTGCCGGACATCGTGGCGGTGATGCCCGAGTTCGCCCCGGAGAACGCCGCGCCGCCCGGCCGGTTGCGGCAATTCACGGCGGACGCGCGGCGGTTCCTGCGCGCCACGCCCGCGCGGTACGACGTGATCGTGGCCGACCTGTTCCATCCCGGCCGGGACGGCGCCGGGGCGTTGTACACGCGGGAGCATTTCCAGGCGGTGCGCGACCGGTTGGCGCCGGGCGGGCTCTTTTGCCAGTGGGTGCCGTTGTATCAGGTCTCGGTCCCCACGCTGGAGCGGATGGTGAGTTCGGTGCGGGCGGTTTTCCCCCATGTGCGCGCCTTTTTGCTGCGGCCCACGCTGGATACGCCGGCGCTGGGACTGATGGCGAGCGCCGCGCCGATGAGTTATCCTGCGGATTGGTGGGAACAACGGGTCGGCCCCGCCCCCGAACTGCGCGCGGCCCTGCAGGCCGTGGGGCTGAACGACACGGTCCAGTTGCTCGGCGGTTTCGTGGCCGATGCGGACGACTGGGCCCCGCTGCCGCCCGCCGACTCGGACGGGCGCCAAACCGTGAACTGGCTGGCCGCCCGACGCGACCTGACCGGGCCGCGCCGGCCGGAAGCGACGCTCTTCGCGCTGCTGGCCCGGCCGGCGCGGGGTCCGGAGACCCTGTTGCGCGAACCCGCCGAACTCGGTCCGCGGCTGCGCGCTTACGCGGCCGCGCGCCACCGATATTTGGAAGGGCTGCGTCTCGAGGCGGCCGGGAACGACGCCGCGGCACGGGAGGCCTTTGTGGAGAGCGCGCGCTTGAGCGCGGACTTCACCACCGGCTACGCCCACGCCCTGACGTTGGCGGTGCAGATGTCCGCCGACAACCCGGCCGGCGCGCGCCGGTTGCTCGAGGCCCTGGCCGCCGCGCGGCCCGAGCGGCCCGTCGCCCGCGAACTTCTTGAAAAGCTCTTCCGACCCGCGCCGGGCGAACCGAGCCGGCCGTGAGCCCCCGCCGGACGCGGTTCACGCCTTGAGGAAATAGCCGCGCTGCTTTTCGGAGATGGGCAGGCCGAGCTTCTCCATCACCGCGAGCATGTCCTCCCAGACCTTGCGCTTTTCGGACAGGGCCTGGTTCCGCAGCAGGTAGGCCGGGTGGTAGGTGGGCATGACCGGGATGTCCTGGAAGGTCAACCAGATGCCGCGGGTGCGGGTGATGGCGGCGGTGGCCTTGCCGAAGAGGCCTTCGACCGCGGTCGCGCCCAGGGCCACGATGACGCGCGGGCGGATGATCTGGATTTGCTCGAGCAGCCAGGGCAGGCAGGTGGCCATTTCGGTGGCGGTGGGTTTGCGGTTGCCGCTGGCCTGGCCGGGCGTGTCGGGGCGGCATTTGAGGATGTTGGCGATATAGACCTGGTCGCGACGCAGGCCCATCGTCTGGATGATGCGCGTGAGCAACTGCCCGGCCTTGCCCACGAAGGGCTCGCCCTGCGCGTCTTCGTCCGCCCCCGGCGCCTCGCCCACAAACATGAGCGGGGAATGAATGTCGCCCACGCCAAACACCACGGTGCGCCGGCTCACCACCAGGTGCGGACATTTGCGACAGGCCAGCGCGCGCTGGCGCAGGTCGGCCATGGCCGCCTCTTTTTCGGCCGGGGACAACTCCCGGGGGCGCGGCGCCCCGCCGAAGAGTGAAGGTTGCGCCGCCAACGGCACGGCAACCGGGGGCGGGGCGGACGGCGTTTTCGCAGGCGACGCTTCGGCCGCGACGGGCGGCGGCGGCGTGCCCGGAGCGGACGGCGCGCGGGCAGGCGCCGTCGTGGGCGGAACCGGCGGTGAGGGTTTGGCGGCGGCCCGGGCCGCCTCCACGAACGGGGGACGATTCGGCGCGCTCACCGGGCCTGGCGCCGGAACGGACCCCACGACCGGCCGGCCGGCCCGGGACTTCGCGCCGGCGGCGAGCGCGGCGAGGCGTTGCGGGTCCACTTCCACGTAGCGCACGCCCCGTTCCCGGAGCGCCTCGAGGTGGGCAATGGTGGCGTCCAGGAGGGCGAGGTAAGCCGCGTTTGCCATGCGCGGCAGTCTAGGCCGGCGCGCGCGGCCCGCACGGAAAAAGTCCCGCCGCGCGCCGCCGCCCGGGCGTGCGCGTAGCGCAGACTTCCCAGCCTGCCGCACCGCGGATTTCCAATCCGCCAACGCGGCGAACTCTCAAACAGTAACGACCGGTCTTGGCCGGCCGACTGGAAGTCGGCGATACGGCAGGTTGAGAAACCTGTGCTACGCCAGAGCTGCCCGCCGGCCATAAACGGAAATGCGCCCGGGCGCGCGCGGCACCGGCGCCGGCTTGCGGCGCGCGCGGGCCCTGGCTTAGTTTCGCGCCGAATGATCATTGCGCCCTCCCTCCTCGCGGCGAATCCGGGTCGGTTGGCCTCGGAAGCGCGGCGCGCCACCCGCGCCGGCGCCGACTGGCTGCACGTGGACATCATGGATGGGCATTTTGTCCCCAACCTCACCTTCGGCCCGGCCGTGGTGCGCGCCGTGCGCGCCGCCACGCGCCTGCCGCTGGACGTGCACCTGATGTGCAGCCGGCCGGAGATTTTGCTCGAACCCTTCCGCGAGGCGGGCGCCAGCGGGCTCACGGTGCACGTCGAGCTGGGTCCGCGCGCCGTGGACCTGCTCTGGAAAATCCGCGCCCTGGGCGCGCGGGTGGGGCTGGCGGTCAACCCGCCCACGCCCATCGCCAACGCGCGGCCCTGGCTGAAGTTCATTGACCTGCTGCTGGTGATGACCGTGAACCCGGGCTTCGGCGGCCAGGAATTCATCGCCGAGACCGTGCCCAAGATTCAACAGGCGCACGTCTGGCGGCAGGAACTGGGCTTGCACTACCGCATCGAGGTGGACGGCGGCGTCAACTTCGAGACGGTCGCCGAATGCGCCCGGGCCGGGGCGGACACGTTCGTGAGCGGCACCACGCTCTTTCAGGCGCGCGACCTGCGCCGCGCGATCGCGCGGATGCGGGCGTTGGCCCGGCGTCACGCCCCGCCCGCTGCCGGCGCCGCCACCGCCGCCGTGCCGGCCACGACCGCCCTGGCCGGGGCATAGGCCCGTTCCGGCCATGAATGCCGTGCGTTTCGGCACCGACGGCTGGCGCGGGGTCATCGCCGAGGACTTCACCTTCGCCAACGTCGCGCGCGCGGCCCAGGCCACGGCCGATTGCTGGGCGGGGGCCGGGCCGCGTCGGGTGGTCCTCGGGTACGACCGGCGGTTTCTCTCGGCCGAGTTTGCGGCGCGCGCGGCGGAGGTGTTTGCCGGCAACGAGTTCACGGTGGTGCTCGCGCCGGGGCCCGTGCCCACGCCGGCGGTCTCGCTGGCGGTCAAGCAGCGGCGGGCCGCCGGCGGGGTGATGATCACCGCCAGCCACAATCCTCCGCAGTTCAACGGCTACAAACTCAAGGCCGCGGACGGCGGGGCGGCGGACGCGGCGTTGTGCCGGGCGGTCGAGGCGCGCCTGGACCAATCCCCGGTGCGCCGCCGGCCGCTGGCCGAGGCGCTGCGGGCCGGGCTGGTGCGCCGGTGCGATTTGTTGCCGGCACATCAGTGGGCGGTCCGGCGGCTGGTGGATTTCGCGGCGGTGGGGCGCGCTCGCCTGCGCGTGGCACACGACGCCATGCACGGGGCGGGGGCGGGTTATTTCGAGGCGTTGCTGGCCGGCACCACCTGCCGCGTGAGCACGTTGCGCGGCGCGCCGGACGCGTGGTTCGGCGGCCAGCGGCCCGAGCCGCTCCCGGAGTTTTACGCGGCCACGTCGGCCTGGCTGCGGGCGCATCCGCACGACGTGTGCCTGGTGAGCGACGGCGACGCCGACCGGTTGGGCGGGCTGGACGAGCGCGGGCGGCCGTTGACGACGCACCAGGTGATGGCGCTGGTGCTCTGGCATCTGGCGGCGCACCGCGGGCAGCGCGGCGTGGTGGTCAAATCGCTCAACACCACTTCGCTGGTGGACCGCATCGCCGCCGCGCACGGCCTGCCGGTGCGGGTGACGGGGGTGGGCTTCAAGCAGATCAGCGCGGCGTTGCGCGAGCCGGGGGTGCTCATCGGCCTGGAGGAAAGCGGCAGCCTGGGGTTTCCGGCGCACCTGCCCGAGCGCGACGGCCTGGCCGCCGGGCTGATCCTGCTCGAGTTGCTGGCGTGGACGCGCCGGCCCGTGAGCGCGCTCGTGCGCGCCCTGGAGCGCGAGTTCGGCCCGCACCGCTACGCCCGGCTGGATGTGCCGATGGCGCCGGCGGACGCCGCGGCGATTGTGGCGCGGATTCGCCGCGCGCCGCCCGCCCGGCTGCTGGGCCGGCCGGTGACCGAGGTGTGCGATCTCGACGGGGTCAAGTGCGTGAACCGCGACGGGGCGTGGTTGATGTGGCGGGCCTCGGGCACCGAGCCACTGCTGCGCATTTACGCCGAGGCGGCGAGCACGGCGGAGGTCCGGCGGCTGCTGGACGCGGGTCGGCGCCGGCTGGCGCGCGGGTGAGCCCGCCGGCGGACGCGCACTTGCCGCTGGCCAAAGCGGGCGGGGCTTGGTCCCATTTCTTGCGGCCGCCGTGACGGCCGTCCATGAATGCCCCGCAGTCCCAGCGTTACCTGAACCGCGAGCTGAGCTGGTTGGAGTTCAACCAGCGCGTGCTCGAGGAGGCGCGGGACCCGGCCAACCCGCTGCTCGAGCGGGTGAAGTTCTTCGCCATCACGGGGTCGAACCTGGACGAGTTCTTCGAGGTGCGCGTGGCCGGGCTCAAACAACAGGTGGCCAGCGGCGCGCACGTGCGCAGTCCGGACGGCCTGACCCCCGACGCCTGCCTGCGGGCCATCGCCCGCCGGGTGCGGCGGATGGTGGAGGAACAGGGCCGGTGCTGGCGCGAGGAACTGGTGCCGGCCCTCGAGCGCGAGGGCATCCGTTTCCTGGACCCCGCCCGGCTGGAGGGCGCCGACCGCGCCTGGCTGGATGCCTTTTACCGGGCCGAGGTGCGCCCGGTGTTGACCCCGCTGGCGATTGACCCCGCGCATCCGTTTCCGCGCCTGCAAAACAAGTCGCTGAACCTGATCGTGCGCGTCCGCCGGAAGGGGCGGCGGCGCCTGCGCTATCAACTGACCGTGGTCCAGGTGCCGCGGGTCCTGCCACGTCTGGTGCAACTGCCCCGGGAGAACGGCGGGGCGGACTACGTCTTCCTGGGCCGGCTCATCGCGCATTACCTGCCGGACCTGCTGGCCGGGGAGACGCTCGAGGGCGCGTGGCTGTTCCGCGTCACCCGCAACAGCGAACTCTACGTGGACGAACAGGACAGCCCGAACCTGCTCGAGGCGGTCGAGACCGAGGTGCACAACCGGCTCAAGGGCGAGGCGGTGCGGCTGGAAGTCGAGGAGGGCTGCCCGCCCGAGATCACGCGGGAACTGCTCGAGACGCTGCGCCTGGACGAAGACGACCTCTACGTGGTGCGAGGGCCCTTGAACCCGGCCCGGCTCATGACGCTCTGCGAGGGGCCGCGCGCCCCGGAGCTGCGCGACCCGCCGTTTGTCCCGCCGGTGGCCCCGGCCCTGCGGGAGGAGCCGGACCTCTTTGCCGCCATTCGCGCCGGGGATGTGCTGCTGCATCATCCTTACGAGAGCTTCGAGAGCGTGGTGGATTTCCTCCAGCAGGCCGCGGCAGACCCGCGCGTGCTGGCCATCAAGCAGACCCTTTACCGCACCGGCGGGGACGCCCGGATCATCGGCGCCCTCATGGACGCGGTGAAAAACGGCAAGCAGGTCACGGCCGTGGTCGAATTGCGCGCCCGTTTCGACGAGTCCAACAACATCCGCTGGGCGCGCCAGCTCGAAGACGCCGGCGTGCACGTCATCTACGGCGTGGTGGGCTACAAAATCCACTGCAAGACCACGCTGGTGGTGCGGCGGGACGACGACGGCATCCGGCGCTACCTGCACCTGGGCACCGGCAACTACAACCCCACCACCGCGCGCCTCTACACCGACCTGGGGCTGCTGACCTGCCGGCCGGAGCTGGGCGAGGACGTCACCGACCTCTTCAACCTCATCACCGGCCTGTGCGAATTCCGCGGCACCCGTCGGCTCCTCGTGGCCCCGCACCAGATGCACACCCGTTTTCTCGAACTGATCCGCCGCGAGACCGAGCACGCCCGCCGCGGCCTGCCCGCCCGCATCATCGCCAAGATGAACGCGCTGGTGGTCACCGAAATCATGGACGCCCTCTACGAGGCTTCGCAGGCCGGCGTGCAGGTGGACCTGATCGTGCGCGGCATCTGCTGCCTGCGCCCCGGCGTGCCGGGCCTGAGCGAAAACATCCGCGTGCGCAGCATCGTCGGCCGCTTCCTCGAACACAGCCGCATCTTTTACTTCGAGAACGCCTGCCGGCCCGAGGTCTATGTGGGCAGCGCCGACTGGATGCCGCGCAATTTGTTCAAGCGCATCGAGGTGGTGTTCCCGATCGAGGACGGCCGGCTGCGCGAGCGCATCATCCACCAAATCCTCGGCCTCCAGCTTGCGGACAACGTCAAAGCCCGCGAGCTGTTGCCCGACGGCACCTACCGCCGCCTCACGCCCCGACCCGGCGAACCGCGCGTCAACAGCCAGGAAGAACTGATCCGCCAGGCGCTGGCCCACGCGCCGGAGGAAAGTGGCGGCGCCCCCCGCCCGGCGCCCCGCCGCCTGCGGCCGCGCGTCCGGCCAGTGGGACCGCTCCGCTGAACCGGCCGCCGCCGGGGCCAGTGGGGGCGCATCTCATTTTCTGGCCGCGGTTCGCCCGGGCGATACCGCAGCGCAGACTTCCAGTCTGCTGTATCGCGGATTTCCAATCCGCAAACGCGGCCACGCCCCGCCAGCCACGCCCGGCCTTGCCCCCGCCGACTGGAAGTCGGCGATACGGCAGGTTGGGAAACCTGGGCCACGTCCGGCCAACCCGCCGGCAACAAACCCAGATGCGCCCGTCCGGTGGATGTTCCTGCTTTTTGCTTGGCGTCCCGGCAGGCAAACCGGATAACCCCGCCATGCAAAATCAACGTGTGACGTTCCGCGCGTGGCGCGGCTTGATGGCGGGGGTCCTGGTGTTCGGCGGCGCCAGCCGCCTCGCCGCCCAGGAGGAATTTCTCGGCCGCTGGGCCCTCACCCTCCCGGGCGGGGGCGCGGGCTGGCTGGAGATCAAAAAGGAAAACGGCTGGTACGACGGCGCGATCCTGTGGGGCGGCGGCAGCGTGGTGCCGGTGTCGAGCGTGTTTTTCACCGACGACACGCTGAACGTGACCCGCACCCGCGAGGTCAACCGCAAGGACGCCGCCGGCAAGGTGGTCCGCAAACAGCAGCTCACCGAGCTGCTCTCGGGGCGCGTGGAAGGCGACAGCATCTGGTTCCGCCAGTTCAACCCGCGCGAAAACGGGCTGGGCGTGGAGACGGCCGAGTTCAGCGGCAAGCGCATCCCCCCGCTGCCTCCGGCGCCGGACCTGGGGAAGGTCAAATTCGGCGACCCCGTCGTGCTGTTCAACGGTCGGGACCTCACCGGCTGGCGGCTGGTCGAGCCGCACGCCGCCAACGGCTGGAGCGTCAAGGACGGCGTGCTCATCAACCGTCCGGACAAGGACAGCGGCAAGCATTACGGCAACCTCCGCACCGAGCGTGAATTCGAGGACTTCAACCTCACGCTCGAGGTGAACGTGCCCAAGGGCGGCAACAGCGGCATCTACCTGCGCGGCATCTACGAGGTGCAAGTGGCCGACTCCTACGGACGCCCGCCCGACTCGCACGGCATGGGCGGCATCTACAGCCGCATCATCCCCGCCACCAACGCCGCCAAGCCCGCCGGCCAGTGGCAAACCTTTGACATCACGCTGGTGGACCGGCACGTCACCGTGGTGCTCAACGGGGTCAAGATCATGGACAACCAGCCCCTGCTCGGGTGCACCGGCGGCGCGCTCTGGTCGGATGAATTCCGCCCCGGCCCGATCTACCTCCAGGGCGACCACGAGGCGGTGGACTACCGCAACATTGTGCTGCGCCCGGTGGTGAAGTAGGCGAAGGCGCAACCGCAGCAGACCGGCCGCAACCGCAGGGTTGCGGCCTTTTTTTTGCATGGAGGTCTCGTGCGGCGCGCGAGGGCCGCGAAGCGGGGAAATCTACGCAAGGCGCGGGAACCTGTGCTCGACGAGCAACCCCCGTCACAACTGCCCCGGGCCTGTCACGTTGCCCGCCCGAAGCGCCGTTCCAGCTCGCGGTAGTTGAACTCGATCAGGGTCGGCCGGCCGTGCGGGCAGGTGTAGGGCATCGCGCAGTGGCGCAGCTCCGCAATGAGCTTTTCCAGCTCCGGCCCCTGGAGCGGGTCGCGGGCCTTGACGGCGTGGCGGCAGACGGTTTTCGCCACCATCTCCTCGCCCAGCCGCAGCGGGTTGACCCCCGGCCCGGCCGCGCGCAGGGCGTCCACCAGTTCGAGCACGAACTGCCGCGGCTGCCCCGCGCGCACAAACGGCGGCAGGCCGTCGAGCAGGAACGTGCGCTCGCCAAACTCGCGCAGGTGCACCCCCAGCCGCTGCAACACCGGCAGCAACCCCCGCAGCCAGACCGCGTCCCGCGCGGACACCTCGACCGTTTCGGGCAGGAGCAACCGCTGACACGGCGCCGGGCCCCGCTCAAGGCGGGCCAGCATTTGCTCGAACAACACCCGTTCGTGCGCCGCGTGCTGGTCCATCAACACCAGCCCGCGGTCGCTCTCGAGCACCACGTACAGCCGCCCGACCACCCCCACCAGGCGCAACGGCACCTGCAACAGCGGCACCGGGTCCGTCGTGACCCGGCCGGCCCCGGCGGCAGTTGCACCAACCGTGGACAGCGCGGGCGGCAGCCCGGAGTTCGGAGGCTCGGGAGCGGCGGGCACATCGCTGCGCGCGGGCGCGGGAGGCAGCACGGCTGCGCTCGGCGGCCCGGCTGGCGGAGGCGCCGCGGCGGGTTCTGCGGGAACGGACAGCGGCCACAGGGGTGTGGGTGCCGCGGGGGTTCTCGTTCCCGGCGCGGACACCAACCCCAGGTCGGGCTGGCGGCGTTCGTCGTCCGTCGGCGCGGAAGACGCCGCGGGCAAACCCGCCTCGCCGCTCCCGCGACCTCCACCCTCCGACTCTCGACTCTCGACTCTCGACTCTGGACTTCGGCCTTCGGACTTCGGCCTTCGGACTTCCACCCCCAGCCCTCCAGCATGAACCGCCAGCAACGTGCGCCGCACCGCCTGCGTCACCAGCGCGCGCACCTGGCGCTCGGCGTGGAACTTCACCTCGCGCTTGGCCGGGTGGATGTTCACGTCCACCTGCGCCGGGTCCAGCTCCAGAAACAGGCAGCAGACCGGGTACCGGCCCTTCATGAGCGCGGTGTGGTACCCCTCGAGCAGGGCGAAGTTCAGCGCGCGGTTCTCCACCGGCCGGCGATTCACAAAAAGGTGCTGGTCCTCCCGCGTGGCGCGCGAGACGCCCGGCGCGCCAATGAAGCCCCAGACCCGCAGGGTCGTGCGCGGCGGCGCCGGCAGGGGGGCTTCCCGGAACGCCGCGTCGCCCGGTTCATCGTCCTCTTCCGCAGCGGCGGGCACGTGCAGTTCGCCGGTGAAATCCACCGGCAACAGGCTCAGGTCCGCCCCGTACAACGCGCGCAACCGCTCGCGCACCGCGGCCAGGCGCGACGCCGCGTCCTGCCCGGCCGGCAACGGCGGCAGTTGCCACACCGTGCGACCGTCGTGGACGAAGGTGAAGCCCACCTCGGGAAAGGCCAGCGCCGCCAGCAACAGGTAATGCTGGATGTGCGCCCGCTCGGTCTCGGCGCTGCGCAGAAATTTGCGCCGGGCGGGCAGGTTGTAGAACAGTTGCCGGACCTCGACGCAGGTGCCCGGCGGGCCGCTGGCGGCGCGCACGTCGAGGATTTTGCCCGCGGCCACGGTCACCTGCGTGGCCTCGATCCCCTCGCCGTCGCGCTCGCGGGTGGTGAGGGTGAAGCGGCTGACGCTGGCGATGCTGGGCAGCGCTTCGCCGCGAAAGCCCATCGTGGCAATGGCCGCCAGGTCCTCCGCGCGCCGGATTTTGCTCGTGGCGTGCCGCTCCAGGCACAGGAGCGCGTCGTCCCGGCTCATGCCGAGGCCGTCGTCGGTCACGCGGATCAGGCTGCGGCCGCCGGCCTGGACCTCGACGGTGATGCGGCGGGCCTCCGCGTCGAGGGCATTTTCGACCAGCTCCTTGACCACGCTGGCGGGGCGCTCGACCACCTCGCCGGCAGCGATCTGGTTGGCGACCGGCTCGGGCAGGAGGCGGATGCGGTTCACCCCGCCAACCTACCAGCCCCACCGCAGCCACGGAAGCGCGGCGCCGAGGACCTGTCCTGGAGAGGTGGGCGGCCGCGCGCGGCGCCCGGGCCGCCGGGGCCTATTGCAACGGCTTCCACTTGGCGTGTTTGAACCGCTCGTAAATCCAGCGGAAGTCGCGGTTCTTCACGTTGCCGCCCTGCCAGAAGAAGCTCTGGATGCCGTTGGCCGAGTCGCGCGCCGCCTTGAGCGTGGTGGCCTCGAGCCACTTGTGGGCCTCGGCGTGGCCGTCGGCGAAGGACAGCGTGCTCACGTCGCCGTGAAACACGGCAAAGGGGTCCACCCAGCCCGGCGGGTTTACGTCCAGCACCCAGGTGCCGTTGTTGTAGTCGCGCGGGTCGGCCTCCTCGAGGAAGACCAGCGACACCACCGGCTCGGGGATGCCGGCCAGTTTCTTGAACGGGTCCACGCCGGTCCACATGCCGCCGTTCATGCCGTCGGACTTCGAGTAGCTGTCGTAGGCCCAGCCTTTGCCGGGCTTGAGGCGTTTGGTCCGCAGGTCGCCCGGGCAATGGTAAGCGCCGGGGCTCTCGCAGTATTTGGCCAGGGGCGAGCGGCGGATGCCTTCCTCGACCCGTTTCTGCGCCTCGGCGATGCTCAAGCCGACCGTGAAGTTCGGCCCGGGTGTGGGCCCCACCCAGAAACCGCCGGCGTAAAGGTCCGGCAACGGCGGCTGGCGCGTG
Source organism: uncultured Verrucomicrobiota bacterium (assembly GCA_964466945.1). Lineage (GTDB taxonomy): Bacteria > Verrucomicrobiota > Verrucomicrobiia > Limisphaerales > J093 > DSVZ01. The sequence goes on from CAYXPA010000058.1 coordinate 18,378, forward strand.
TAGAGGATGGTGTCGTTGTTGTCGTCGGCATACATCACCCAAGCCAGGCCCAGTTGCTTGAGGTTGCTCAGGCAGGCGGCGCCGGTGGCCTTGGTTTTGGCCTTGCCCAGCGCGGGCAACAACATGCCGGCCAGGATGGCGATGATGGCGATGACGACCAGCAGTTCGATCAAGGTGAAGCCGCGCCGGGAGAACCGGAGCGTCCGGGCGGCGGCGGAGGTTGGACTTTTCATGCGTGGCATGGTTCGGGCTTGTTGTCGGAGACACTCTCGACTTTTGCATTGACCTGTCAACGTCGGAAAATTTGCCTGCGTGTCGGCCGCCGACCGGCTAGGTTTCCCGGCCACGAAGGAACCCGATGCAAACCTACGCCAATTACATCGGCGGCGAATGGGTCGCCGGCGCGAACGCCGCCCGTCATCAAACCCGCAACCCGGCCGACACGCGCGAGGTCGTGGCGGAATACGCGCTCGCCACTGCCGTGGAAGCCCGCCAGGCCCTCGCCGCCGCGCAGGCCGCCTTCCCGGCCTGGGCGGGGCAGACCCCCGTGGCGCGCGGCCGCGTGCTCAGCAAGGCTTCGCACCTCCTCGAGTCGCGCAAGGTCGCGCTGGCCGAGTTGCTCACCCGCGAGGAGGGCAAGACGCTGGCCGAGGCCGCCGGCGAGGTGCAGCGCGCGGTGGACATCTTCCGGTTTTACGGCGGGCTCAGTTACACCCTGGGCGGCCAGACCCTGCCCCACGATTTGCCCGGCAACCTGCTCTACACCCGCCGTGAGCCGCTGGGCGTGGTGGCCCTCATCACCCCGTGGAACTTTCCCGTGGCCATCCCCGCCTGGAAGCTCGCCCCCGCGCTGGTCGCCGGCAACACCGTGGTCCTCAAGCCCGCCACCCCCGCCCCGGCCCTGGCGCTCGAGCTGGCCCGCGCCCTGGCCGAGGCCGGTCTGCCCGCCGGCGTGCTCAACGTGGTGGTGGGCGCCGGGCGCGAGGTGGGCCACGAGTTGGCCAACCACCCCGCCGTGGCCGCGCTGTCCTTCACCGGCTCGCACGCCGTGGGCCGGCAAATCCACGAACTGCTCGCCCGGCGCATGGCCCGCTCGCAAATGGAAATGGGCGGCAAAAACCCCACGCTGGTGCTCGCCGACGCCGACCTCGACCTGGCCGTGAACCTGGTCGCGCGCGCGGCCTTCGGCCTCACCGGCCAGGCCTGCACCGCCACCAGCCGTGTGATCGTGGAACGGCCCGTGGCCGCGGCGTTCACCGAGAAACTCGTGGCCCGCGCCCGCGCCCTGAAGGTCGGTCCCGGCCTGGCCCCCGGCGTCGAGATGGGCCCGGCGGTGAACGAGGCGCAGTTGCAGACCGACCTCGAGTACGTGGCCATTGCCCGCGACGAGGGCGCCCAACTGCTCTGCGGCGGTCGGCGCCTGACCGATGGCGAGTACGCCCACGGTTGGTTCCTCGCGCCCACGGTCTTTGGCGGCGTGACGCCCACCATGCGCCTGGCCCGTGAGGAGGTGTTCGGCCCGGTGCTGGCGGTGATCGAGGTGGGCGATTTCGACGAAGCCCTGGCCGTGGCCAACGGCGTGGACGTCGGGTTGTCGGCCTCGATCGTCACCCGCGACCTGAAGCGGGCGATGCTCTTCGCCGAGCGCATCGAGGCCGGCGTGGTGAAGATCAACCAGATCAGCACCGGCCTGGCCCTGCAGGCGCCCTTTGGCGGAGTCAAAAAATCCAGCACCGACTCCTTCAAAGAACAGGGCGCCGGCGCGATCGAATTCTACAGCCGGCTCAAGACGGTGTACCTGGATTACTCGGCATGACCGGCCGGACCCAGTTGCCGCCCGCGACCGCGGACCCCCGCCCCGAGCGCAAAGTCGGGCGGCGGCTCGGGCTGTTGCTGCTGGGCGTGGCCGGCGCGCTGGTGGTGGCGGTCGGCCTGGACCGCCTGCAGGCGCTCCGGGCCGGGCCGGTTTACGAAGGCGCTCCGCTCTCCGAATGGTTGCGCCGGGCCAGCGGCCCCGACGTGGACCAACGCCGCCAGGCCGTCCGGGCCCTGGACCAGGTGGGCCCCGAGGCCGTGCCGACCTTGATCCGCGCGCTCGAAACGCGCGCCGCCTGGTGGTGGCGGCTGTGGCAGGCCGCGCGCGAAAATGTCCTTGGCGTTCCCCGCGCCCCGGACGCAACTGTCGCCCTGAACCGGACCGCCGCCGAGGTCCTGGCCCGACTGGGCCCGGCCGCCAGCAACGCCGCCCCGGCCCTGCTCCGCTGGGGCGCGCGTCACGGTTACACGTCGCTCGACCATCACCCCCTGCGGGCCATCGGTCCGGCGGCCCTGCCGGCATTGCGGCGCGCCCTCCATTCCCGCGAAGCCCGCTGGCGCGAAACCGCCGCGGAAGTCGTGGCCGACCCCGTCTTCCAGCCCGTCGCGGACCAACTTCTTCCGGCGTTGTTGGCCGGCGCCGTGCAACGCAGCGGCGCGTTTTCTCGCGCACACCTCCACGCGCTGGGCGTGCTCGGCCCGCCCCGGCGCGATGTGGCCGCCCGGCTGGCGGAGTGGCTGCCCGCTTGCCCGGCCGACTCTGCGGCCGCCCTCTTGAGCGCCCTCGCAGCGTTCGGGCCGGACGCGCGGGACCACGCCGACCGCGTACGCCCCTTCTTGACCGCGCCCGCGCCGCGGGTGCGTCTGGCGGCCGCCCGGGCCTTGCATGCGGCGCAGCCGCCCGCGCGGGAGACCGTGCCCGTGCTCATCGAACTGCTGCGCGAGCCGGCCCTGCAATGGGAAGCGGCCAGACAGCTTGGCGTGTTGGGCGAAGCGGCGGCCCCCGCAATCCCCGCGCTGCTGGCGGCGTTAGAGCACACCCCCACGCACCGGCCGTCCCGCACACCGCACTTTGCGGCTCTGGCTTTGGGTCACTTGGGACCGGAGGCGGTCGCCGGTCTGGTAAAGTTGCTCGAACATCCTTCGGCCGACGTCCGCATGAGCGCCGCCGCCGCGCTGGCGGAACCTGGCTCTGCGGCGGCGACCGCGGTGCCTGCCCTCAAGCGCATGTTGGCCGCAGCCGACCCGGAGGAGCAAATGGTCGCGGCGCGCGCCCTGGGTTCGTTGGGCCGCGAGGCCGCCCCGGCCCTGCCCGAGCTGACCCGATTGTCGCAAACGGAGACCACGCAGGACGTGACCGTGGGCCATGCCCGCGCGGCCGCCCGCCTGGCCGTGGTACAGATTCAGCGTGCCCTCGACCCGGCCGGGCCCGAACCACGGGGGCTTCAGTACCGCGTCCTTCAGTCCTCAACCGCACCCTCCGGCCATGAAAACCGTACCGCCTCCGGTCAGTGACGCCGCCTGGGAAGACCCGTACCCCGAGCCGCCGCCCTCGCGCTGGCGCCGCTGGCGCTGGCTGGGGTTCATCCCGGCGCTGTTGCTCCTGGCCCTGGCGGTGTTGGTCGTGCAGGACCGTCTGCTCTGGCCGCGCGAGCCGGAGTACCAGGGCCGTCGGTTGTCCGCCTGGCTGCGCGATCTGACCGCGCCCGACCCCGCCCTGCACCTGCCCGCGCGCCAGGCCATTTTGGCCCTGGGCACCAACGCCCTGCCCGCGCTCGAACGCCACCTGCAAGCGCGCGATTCCTGGCTCGGCCAACTGGTCACCGCCGCGCAGGGCCGCCTGCCGTACCGGCTCTGGGTCGCGGCCATGCAGGCCACGCGCGCGCGCCACGCGCTCGAGCGCCGCTGGCAGGCCGCCGTGGCACTCAACGCGCTCGGTCCCGCCGCCGCGCCCGCCCTGCCCGCCCTGGCCCGGGCGCTCGAAGACCCGGAGCCGCGCGTGGTGACCAACGCCGCCGAAGCCCTGTGGCAAATCGGGCCGCCCGCCTGGCCGGCACTGACCCGCGCGCTGCACAGCACCAACGAGCACACCTTCAACGCGGCCGCCCACGCACTGCGCCGGACCGGCGTGGCGGCTTCCAACGTGGCGCCGCAACTGGTCGCCGTGTTCCTCAAGACCTCCCCGCCACGCCGCGAGCAACTCACCCCGCTGTTGGCCGCGCTGGGCGATTCGGCGGTGCCGGCGCTCGGCGCCCATCTGGCCCACACCAACGCCGCGCTGGCGGACCTGGCGGCCCGGACCTTGCGCGCGATGATTACCCGCGAGTTTGCCGCCCTGCGCGGCGTGGCCGCCCTGCTCAAGCATCCCGACCCCCGGGTGCGCGCCGGCGCTGCCCGGGTGCTCGGGGGTGAGGCGCTCTGGCCGCGCACCAGCGTGAACGGGCTCGTGGCAGCGCTCGAGGACCCCGTGCCCGCCGTGCGCCGGGCCGCCGCCGAGGCCCTGGCCGAAGCGGCCGGATGGACGGACCTGGTCACCAACGCCGTGCCGGCCTTGCGGCGGCTGGCGGAGTCGGCCGAACCGACAGAACGGGAGACCTACCAGCGGGTGTTGTCGGGCCTTTCGGCGCCCGGGTCTTCGCCCCCGCGTTAGGGCGGCACCGGCCCTCGCGGCCGGGGCGAACCGAGCGGCCGGGCGTGGTCGGCGATTTTTCAGCTCACCCGCGCTTTTTCCGCGAGCCGGGCCGCGCTTGTATTCCCGCCGCCGGGCTCCTAGATTGCGGGCATGAAAAACGACGTCGTCCCGGTCCAAATCCGCGGGATCATGCCCTCGCCCAACGGGGTGGCGATTTTCCTGGGCAACGAGGACAAGACGTTCGTCATCCAGGTGGACAACAACATGGGCATGGTCATCAGCATGTTCCTGCGGGACGCCCCAAAGGAACGGCCGCTGACCCATGACCTCATCAACGAGATTTTCGACGGCCTGGGCGTGTCGGTCGAGCGGGTGGTCATCACCGAACTGCGCAACTCGACCTACTACGCCCGCCTGATCCTCAAGCAGGAAAATGAACTGGGCGTGAAGATCGTCGAGCTGGACGCCCGGCCCAGCGATTGCATCGCCCTGGCCACCGCCCGCAAGCGCCCCATTCTCGTGGCCCGCCGCCTCTTTGACGAAGTCGAGGACATGTCGGAGTTGCTCGCCAAGATGAACGAGGACTCCGACGAACCTCCGCAGACCTGAGCCCCGCCCGCCCCGCTCGTGCCGAACGCCCGTCCCACCCCCGCCCCGGTGGCGCTCCTCTGGGGCGAGGATGACTACGCCGTACAAACCCGCGCGCGGCAGCTCTTCGACGAATGGCGCCGGGCCGCCCCCGGCGCGGAGGTCGAAGTCCTCGATGCCCGCGCCAACAACAGCGCCGAGGCCCTGCGCGCCCTGGGTCAGTTGCGCGAAGCCCTGCAAACGCTGCCCTTTTTCGGCTCCGAGAAACTGGTCTGGTTCCGCGACTGCAATTTCCTGGGCGACGACCGCACCGCCAGCGCCGCCGCGGTGACCGAGTCCCTGAGCGCGCTGGCCCAGGAACTCAAACGCTTCGACTGGCGCGGCGTGCGCCTGCTCTGGAGCGCCCCCGGCAAGGTGGACAAGCGCCGCGTGTTCTTCAAAACCCTCGAGGCGCTCGGCCCGGTCGAGGAACTTCCCGGCCTCTCGGCCGCCGACCGCGACTGGGCCGAGCGGGCCGAGGACTTCGCGCGCCGCGAAATGGCCGCGCGCGGCAAGCGCTTGAGCGACGCCGCGGCCGCCCGCCTGGTGGCCGCCGTCGGCCCGCACCTGCGCCTGCTCGCCGGCGAGGTCGAAAAGCTTTCCCTGTACGTGGGCGACCGCGCCGAGATCACCGTCGCGGACGTGGAAGCCGTGGTCACCGCCGGCAAGCAGGCCCGAGCGTTTGCCCTGGCCGAGGCGCTCGGCGACCGCCAACTGCCCGCCGCCCTGCGCGCGCTGGACGAGGAGTTGTGGGAAATTCGCCTCAAAGTGGACCGCGACAAATCCGCCATCGGCCTGCTCTACGGTCTCATTGCCAAGGTCCGCCTCCTGCTTCTGGTCAAGGAACTGGTCCGCCTCGGGCACCTCAAGCCCGGGGCCGACACCTCGCGCGTGCGCGAGGCCCTGGGCCGGCTGCCGGCCGGGTTGCTGCCCGCCGACCGCCGCTACAACCCCGCAGCCCAACATCCGTACGTGGTGTCGAAGGCCCTGGGCCAGGCGCAAAACTACTCGACCCCCGAGCTGGTGCGGGCGATGGACATTTTGCTCGAGTGCAATCAACGGCTGGTGACCCGCGGGCTGGACGAGGCCCTGGTGCTGCAACAGGCCCTGGTGCAGATTCTCGGCGCGCCCCGCCCGCGCGCGACGGCGGCCCGTTGATTTACGCGGCGGCCCCGGTCCGCAGTTGTCGGCGCCGGCCCGGTCGGCGTAAGCTCGCCGCGCCCGGGCCGGAAACGGTCCGGCATTTGACGCCGTGCAGGGGACTCACCTGACCAACTGGCTGCGCTACCTTCCGGCCGCACTGGGCGGCGCGGGCGCGGCATTGCTGGTGGTCTGGCTCGTGCGTCAGCCCGGCGCGCCCCTCACTCCGCGCGTACCCGGCGCGGACCGTCCCGCCGGGGCCGAAGCCGCCGCGGCGGGCGGCAATCCCGTGTTGCTCGGCAAACTGCACCCCGGCGAGGGCCGACCCGCCACGGATCTGCCCGGCGTGTGGCCCGGTTTCCGCGGGCCGGACCGCAACCACGGCCTGGCGCCCGTCACCGTGCCGCTGGCCCGCGCCTGGGAGGGCGGCGCGCCGCGCGAGTTGTGGTCCGTGGAGCTGGGCGAGGGCTACGCCGGCCCGGCGGTGTGGAACGGCCGGGTGTACCTCCTGGACTACAACCAGCAAACCAAGGAAGACACCTTGCGCTGCCTCTCGCTGGCGGATGGCCGGGAAATCTGGCGCTTCGCCTACCCGATGCCGCTCAAGCGCAACCACGGTCTCTCGCGCACCGTGCCGGCGGTGACCGACCGCTACGTGGTCACCCTCGGCCCCAAATGCCACGTGGCCTGCCTCCACCCGGAGACCGGCAAATTGTACTGGGGCCTGGACCTGGTGCGCGATTTCGGCGCCACCGTGCCCCCGTGGTACGCGGGCCAGTGCCCGCTGATTGACGGCGACAAAGTCATCCTGGCGCCCGGCGGACCGGACGCGCTGCTCCTGGCGGTGGACCTGGCCAGCGGACGGGTGCTCTGGAAAACGCCCAATCCCCGCGGCTGGAAAATGACCCACGCCTCGATCGCCGCGGGCGAAATCGCCGGCCGCCGCCAGTACGTGTACCCCGCCAGCCACGGCGTGGTGGGCGTGGACGCCGCG
>CAYXPA010000059.1:0-25533 GCA_964466945.1 uncultured Verrucomicrobiota bacterium
GCGTCAAGGCCGGGCTGTACGCCATCGAGAAATTCGGCTGCGACACCCTGCTGCTGGACGACGGCTTCCAGTACTGGAAGCTGGCCGGCCGGCGCCGCGACGTGGTGCTCATTGACTGCCAGCAGCCCTTCGGCAACCGCCACCTCCTGCCCCGGGGCACGTTGCGCGAGCCGCCCAGCCACCTGGCCCGCGCCACGGACATCTTCCTGACCAAGGCCAACGGCAACACCGAGGAGCTGCGCCGGCTCATCCGCCGCTACAACCCCCGCGCGGGCATCATCGAGTGTGTCCACCAGCCGCTCTACTTCGAGGACGTCTTCACCGGCGAGCGGCACGACCTGACGCTCCTTCGCGGGCAAAAGGTCGCCTCGCTCAGTGGCATCGCCATGCCCGAGAGCTTTGAGCAAAGCCTCGTCCAACTGGGCGCCGAACTGGTCGCCACCAAACGCTTCGCCGATCACCACCGGTTCACCCAGCAGGAAATCCTCAACGCCATCAACCGCGCCAAGAAACGCCAGGCCGCCTGGATCATCACCACCCAGAAGGACGCCGTCCGTTTCCCCAAGCTGGACCGCCGCGACCTGCCCATCCTCTTCATGCGCGTCGAAATCAAAATCATCCGCGGCGCCCGCGACTTCGAGGAGTGCGTCCGGCGCATCTGCTTCCGCTGAACGATGGACACGCTCCTGCTCGGGTTGGTCCGCGGCCTGGTGGGCGGCCTGCAAGCCCTGCCCCTGCGCGTCGTGGCGCGCCTGGGGCGCGCCGCCGGCGTCCTGGCCTGGGCCGTGGACGCCCGCCACCGCCGCGTGGCCCTCGAGGGCCTGCGGGCTTGTTTCGGCCGCGAAATGGCCCCGCCGGCCCTGCGCCGCCTGGCCCGCGAACACTTCCGCCGGCTCGGCGAAAATTACGCCGGCGCCGTGCGCACCGCCGCCCTGAGCGACGCCGAAATCCGGCAGGTCCTGACCCTGAGCGGCGCGGAACACCTCCGCGCCAGTTCCGGCGCGGCGGGCGGCAGCGTGGTGGTGGCCATCGGGCACTTCGGCAACTTCGAGTTATACGCCCGCGCCGGCCTGTTCCTCCCCGAATTCCAAATGGCCACCACCTACCGCGCGCTGCGGTCCCCCGCGCTCACACGCCTGATGCAGGACCTGCGCGCGCGCTCCGGCTGCCTGTACTTCGAGCGGCGCACCGAGGGCGCGGCGTTGCGCGAAGCCCTCGGCCGCTCGCGCCTCCTGCTCGGCCTCCTGGCCGACCAGGACGCCGGCGACCGCGGCCTGGCCGTGCCATTCTTCGGCCGCGAGTGCTCCACCTCGGCCGCGCCGGCCGTGTTTGCGCTGCGTTACCACTGCCCGCTGCACGTGGCCATTTGCTACCGGACCGCGCCCGCCCGCTGGCACATTGAAATCAGCCCCGCGCTGCCCACGCACCGCGCCGGCCGGCCCCGGCCGGTCGCGGAAATCCTGCGCGACCTGAACGCGGCCTACGAAACCGCGGTGCGCCGCGACCCGGCCAACTGGTTCTGGGTGCACCGCCGCTGGAAACGGCGCGGCCGACCCGCCGCCGCGAGCGACCCCGCGCCCGCCGAACCGGCGGCCGAATGGTCTTGAACCTCTTGCCATGTCCGCCACCCCGGCCCCCGCCACCCCGGCCCCGCAGCGCATCCTGATACGCGGCGTCAACTGGCTGGGCGACGCGGTCATGACCACGCCGGCCCTGCTGCGGCTGCGCGAGCGCTTCCCCGAAGCCCGCCTCACCTTGCTCACCCCCGCCAAGCTGGCGGACCTCTGGCCGCATCACCCGGCGGTGGACCAGGTGCTGACCTTCGCCCCCGGCGAAGCGCCCTGGACCGTGGGCCGGCGGCTGCGGGACCGGGGCTTCGACCTGGGGATTCTGTTTCCCGCCTCGCCGCGCTCGGCCTGGGAACTGTGGTGGGCGCGCGTGCCGCGGCGGGTCGGTTACGCCGGCCGCTGGCGGCGATGGTGGTTGACCGAGGTGGTGCCGCGCCCGCCGGGCTACGTGCCGATGCGCAAGCGCCCGGTGCGCGAAATCCGCCGCCTGCTGCGGGCTGCGGCAGACGGCCGGCCCGAGGCAGGGACGTCAATTGCCCCGGGTGCCGGCGCGCATCACCTCTTCCACTACCTGCACCTGGTGGGGTACCTGGGCGCGCCCACCGAGCCGCTGGCGCCGCGCCTGGAGTTGTCCGCTGCGGAACGCGCCGGGGCCGCGGCGCGAGTCCGCGCGCTGGCTGGCGAGATTCCGCTACCCGCCGAGCGGCCCTGGCTGGGGTTGAACGCCGGCGCCGAGTATGGCCCGGCCAAGCGCTGGCCGGCGGCGAACTTTGTGGCCGTGGCGCGGGAAGTGGGGCGGCGCTGCGGCGCGGTGTGGTTGATCCTGGGCGGCCCCGCCGACCGGGACCTGGCCGCCGAAATTGCCCGGCAGTTGCCGGGCGCGGTGAACCTGGCCGGCCGCACCGGCCTGCGCGACCTGATGCAGGTGCTGGCGGCGTGCGACCTGGTGTTGACCAACGACACCGGGCCGATGCACCTGGCGGCCGCGCTGGGCACGCGCGTGGTGGCCTTGTTTGGCAGCACGGCCCCGGAATTGACCGGCCCCGGGTTGCCCGGCGACCCGCGCCATGCCGTGTTGCGCGGGGTCGCGCCCTGCGCGCCGTGCTTCTTGCGCGTGTGCCCGGCGGATTCCCGGTGCCTGCGCGCGCTCACCGTCGAGCAGGTCACCGCCGCGGTGTGGCAGCAACTGGCGGCGGGTCGAACCGACCGGTCCCCGCGCTGAACCGGGCGCCGCTGCGGCCCGGGGCCGGGCGGGCTACTTCCAGCTCACGCGCTCGAGGAACCGCAGGCTCTGCGGGATTTGGTCCACCGCCCACGGCGACTCGTCCTCGATGAAGTAGTACTTGATGCCCGCCTTCCTGGCCGCTTTGAGGATGGCCGGGAAATCCATCTGCCCGGTGCCGAGCACCACGTCGTTGCGCACGTCGGTGTGGCCGGTGAGGTCGCCGACCACGCCCTTCTTGAGGTCTTTGAGGTGCATGAGCTCCCAGCGCTTGGGGTACTTCAGGAGCCACTTCACCGGGTCCTGGCCCGGGTGCACCGTCCAGAGCAGGTCCATCTCGAAGGCGACAAACTTGGGGTTGGTCCGGGCCATCAGCAGGTCCAGCAGGGTGCCGTCGCCGTGCGGCTGAAATTCGTAGCCGTGGTTGTGGTAGAAGAAGCGGATGCCCTGCAGCGCGGCCAATTCGCCGGCGCGGTTGAAGACCCGGGCCGCCTCGAGGCATTCCTGCTCGTCGAAATCGCCCTGGTGCGGAATCCACGCGCACCCGGCGTACTTGAGGCCGAGCGCCCGGGCGTCGCGCAGCACCAACTCGGGCTCGTCGCGCCAGCGTTCGTAGCTGAAATGCCCGGCCACGGGCACCAGCCCGCGCTCGAGCAGCGCGGCGCGGAAATCCCGCGGCAACCAGCCGTAAGTGCCGGCCAGTTCCACGTACCGGAAGCCGTAGTCGCGCACCCGGTCCAGCGTGCGGCGGACGTCTTTCTGGAACTCGTCCCGCAGGCTGTACAACTGCAGCCCCACCGGGCCCTTGAAGTACTTGCCCGTGCCCACGCGGGGGCCGGCTTGCGCGGCGGGCACGGTGAGGGACAGGGTCAAAACGGTCGCCAATGCGGTACCAAGCAGCGATTTCATGCGCGGTATTGAACGCGGCCCGGCTCGCGAAGAAAAGCGCGTTTTCGCGCCGCCGTTTGCCGGCTCCGGGTGGCCCGATTTGGGGAGCGTCCGCGCCCCGCGTGCCGCCGCCGGCACCCCGCCGGCGGCCCCGTAACGCAGGTTTCCAACCTGCCGTACCGCCGACTTCCAGTCGGCAGACCGCCGGAATACAACAGCGCCGCGGAACACGCCCGCATCTGCAGGTTGGAAACCCGCGATACGGCAGACCAGAGGTCTGCGCTACGCGGCCGACGCGCCGTCCCCGTAGCGCCGGCATCCGGCATCCGGTATCTGGCATCGGGCATCCGGTATCCGGTATCCGGCATCCCCCCTCCTCCCTCCTCCCTCCTCGCTTCTCACTCCTGACTGGGCAGGGCTCCGCTGCGCCGGCGCCGTCCCCCCGGCCGCGCCGCAGCGCAGCCCTACCGACCGCGCCGGCCAGCCGGCGCACTCCAAACGCTCCGCGAGGTGGCGCGCCGCTGCGCCGACGCCCACCTGCCCCGGTCGCCCGGAGCCGGTCATCGAGGGTTTTCGTTTGGCGGTTGAGTTTCTCGGTCGGCAAAGGCAGGTTGGTCGCGCCAAAACATATGGACCTTCTCTGGCTCATTGGCGTGGTGCTCGCGTGGGGCGTGCTCCTCAAGTGGGTCTTGCCGCGCTTCAAGCTGACCGCGTGCGGCCGGGCTTGCTGTGCCCCCGAACCTTCGCCCCCGGCCGAGGGCCCACGTCCCCCGCAACCGCCGCCCGCCGCCGACGCCCCCGCGTCGCCGGCCCGACCCGCCCGCCCATGACCCGCGCCGAAGCCTGGCAATTGCTTACCGAGTTCACCCGCTCGGAATCCCTGCGCAAGCACGCCCTGGCCGTCGAGGCTACCCTGCGCCACTACGCGCCGCGGTTCGGCGGCGACCCGGAGCTGTGGGGACTGACCGGTCTGTTGCACGACTTCGACTACGAGCGCTGGCCCAATCCGCCGGACCACACCCGCGAGGGCGCCCGCATCCTGCGCGAGCGCGGCGTGGACGAAGAGGTCGTGGGCGCCATCCTGGCCCACGCCGAGTGGAACTGGCCCGAGTACCCGCTGGACCGGCCTTTGCGCAAGGCGCTCTTTGCCGTGGATGAACTGTGCGGCTTCATCCTCGCCGTGGCCTACGTGCGGCCGGAGCGACTCCACGGCATGACGGCCAGCAGCGTGCGCAAAAAGATGAAGCAAAAGTCCTTCGCCGCCGCAGTGAAACGCGAGGACCTCGAGCGCGGCGCGGCCCTGCTCGAGTTGCCGCTGGACGAGCACATCACCCAGGTCATCACCGCCCTGCAAGGCGTGGCTGGCGACCTGGGGCTGGCTTGAGGCGGCGGCGGCCCGGCGTCGAGCCGCCCGGCGGCCGGGCTATTTTTCGAGCTTCAGGAAGTTGGCCAGAATCTTCCGACCGTTCTCGGTGAGGATGCTCTCGGGGTGGAACTGCACACCCCAGACCGGAAGCGTCTTGTGCCGCACGCCCATGATCTCGCCCTCGTCCGTCCAGGCGGTCACCTCCAAGCACTCGGGCAGCGACTCGCGCCGGATCACCAGCGAGTGGTAGCGCGTGGCGGCGAACGGGTCGGGCATCTCCGCAAACAGGTCCCGACCGTTGTGGTGAATGGGCGAGGTCTTGCCGTGCATCATCCGGTAGTTCACCACCACCTCGGCGCCGTACACGTGCCCGATGCACTGGTGCCCGAGGCACACCCCCAGGATCGGCACCCGCCCCGCCCAGCCGCGAATAATGTCGTTGGACAACCCGGACTCGCGCGGCGAACACGGCCCGGGCGAAATGAGAATGCGCTCCGGCCGCAACGCCTCGATCTGCTCGAGCGTGATCTGATCGTTGCGATGCACCTGCATCGCCACCCCCATCTCGCCCAGGTACTGGACCAGGTTGAAGGTGAACGAGTCGTAGTTGTCTATGACCAGCACCATAACGGCGCGCCCACACTAGCCCGGAACCGCCGGCCTGAAAACCGGGAAGACGCGGCGCCCACACGTAAGGCCAACCGCGCCCGACTCAGGCCGCCCGGCCCCGCTCCGGCGCGCAATCCGCCCCGCACTCCCCAGCCGCCCGCGCCCCGCCGCTCAGGGCGTGGCGATGGCGGCTGACCCAGCCGTAGGCGCGTTCGGCCAGTGCCAGCGCCCCGGGCAGCCACAACAGCACGGCCAGCGGCGCGGTCAACGGCAGGCGCAACCCCACAAACCGCAGCGCCCGCGCCCCGCGCAGCACGCGCCCGTCGGCGGTCACGCAATGAATCGCCCGGCCGAGCGCGTCCGGGTTCAACCCCGGCCCGCGCGCCTCGGGACTGCTGCGGGGCACCAGCCGGAACCGCCCCAGCCAGTCCCACCGCTGCAAACGGCGCATCTGCCGCGCGCAAAACGCGCAGCCGTCGTCGTAAATCACCCGATGCACCCCGGGCCGCATCATGACGCCGGCAACTTGGCGGGGCGAGCGCCGGGGGTCAAACCCGCGCGCACGCTTTCGCCTGGCCGGGCCGGCGCCGGGAGCTGGGGCGGACACCCTGCGTGGCGGTTGGAACGGCAGCCTCGCGGTGGCTGGTGATGGAGTACCGCCGCATCTCTGCGCCGGGGGAGCGGTCAACCTGCGCGTGATTCGCAGCATCCTTCCGGCTCAGGTCTGCCGGAATTCACGCAGCACGGCGGGGCGGGCCTCCAAAAACCGCGCCAGCGCCTCGAGTTGCGCCAACGTTTGCGGGCTCAGGCAATGCTCCCAGCCCTCGATGTCGCGCTCCTGGGTTTCTTCGTCCAGACCCAGCAGGGCCAAAAACCGCTTGAGGGTCGCGTGTCGGTTCTTCATCTGCACCGCCACGCTCCGGCCCTTGGGGGTCAACCAGAGGCCCCGGTAGCGGGTGTAGTCCACGTAGCCGGCCGCTGCCAGGCGTTTGACCATGGCCGTCACTGAGGGCCGGCTGACCCCCAGCACCCGCGCAATGTCCACCATGCGCGCGCCCCCGGTGCGGTCCACCAATTCCCCGATGCGTTCGAGGTAATCCTCGGTGCTCACGCTGGGGCGGCGGGCCGGGACCGCGCGCGGGGAGGGACGCCGGTGCTGACGGGGGCGGGAAGCCATAAGCGACGCGGCCACAGGCTGGCGTCGCCGGGCGCGGGCGTCAGCCTCAAAGTGCGGGTGGTCCCCTTGACAGACCCCGGCCCCGGGTGTAAGAGAAGCGCGACAATGTTAGTCACGACTAACAAACGCCCGCCCGCCCGCCGCCCGGCCGCCTTCCTGGCCCCGGCCGGGGTCTGCAGCGCCCTCCTGGGCCTGAATCCCGCTCCCTCGCTCGCCGAACACCGGGCGCCCTGGAATCCCACGCCGCGCGCCCACCTGCGGGCGTTGGCCACCGACCGGCCGGACAAAACCGAATCGCCCTTCACGGTGGACGCCGGACATGTCCAGGTGGAAATGGACCTGGTCCGTTACGAGCACGACCGGACGGGGTCTGGCGGCACCGAGTTCCTGCGGGAGGAATGGGGCTTCGGGCCGATGCTGGTGAAGCTGGGTATGCTGTCCCGTCTCGACCTCGAATGGGGCCTCGAGCCCTACCTCGAGGCGCGTGAGGTGGAACACGCGGACGGGGTACGGCGCGAAACCTGGCGCCGGGGCTTCGGAACGATGACCCTGCGGGCCAAGCTGAACCTCTGGGGCAACGACGCGGGCCGCAGCGCGCTGGCCCTGTTGCCGGGCGCGCAGTTGCCGACCGCGGAGGAAGGGTTGGGCAGCGAGGTGGTGGAAGCGGCCCTGGGGGTGCCGTTCAGTCTGGAATTGACCGACCGGCTCGAGCTGGGCGCGCAAACCGGCGCGCAGTGGGTGGGCGACGCCGACGGCGGCGGTCATCACTTCGAGCTGGTGAACTCCATCACGCTGGGGCTCGCCCTGAACCGCCGCTTCAGCGGCTACGTCGAGTTTTGGACCCTGCTGGACCCGGAGGCGGCCGACGCCTGGCAGGGGACCTTTGACTTCGGGCTGAATTATTTGGCGAACGACAACCTCAAGCTGGACCTCGGGCTGAATGTCGGCGTCACGGAGCCGGCGCCGGATTGGAACCCGTTTCTGGGGCTTTCCTGGCGGCGATGAAACCCACACAAACGACCTGAACCCATGAACGCCTGGACCTGGCTTTTGTTGGCGGCGGTGCTCGCCCTGGTGGTGTTCTGGCCGCGGCACGGGCTGCTGGCGCGCTGGCGACAGGCGCGCGCTTTCCTCGCGCGGGCCCGGAGCGAAGACGCGCTCAAGCACATTCTCAAGGCCGAGGCCAACGGCGAACCTTCCACCCTTCTGAGCGTGGCCGGCGCGCTGCATCTCGGCCAGCGGCGCACCGCCGGCGTGCTGGCCGACCTCCAGCGCCGGCGGTTGCTCGAGTTTTCCGGAGGCCGCTTCCAGCTCACCCGCGCCGCCCGCGAGCTGGCCCTGCACATCATCCGCGCCCACCGGCTCTGGGAAAGTTACCTGGCGGAAACCACCGGCCTGAACGAGACCGAATGGCATCGCCGCGCCGAGCGCCAGGAACACCTCCTGACCCCCCAACAAACCCGCGCACTCGAGGCCGCCCTGGGCCACCCCACCAGCGACCCCCACGGCGACGCCATCCCGCCCGCCGGCGCCGAGCTGCCCGCCGAAGCCGGCCAGCGCCTGAGTGATGCCGCGGTGGGCCGCCCCGTGACCATCACCCACGTCGAGGACGAGCCGCCGGCGGTTTACGAGCGGCTCACCGCCGCCGGGCTGCGCCCCGGCGTGCGCGCCTGCGTGCTGGACAAATCCGCGCAGGGCCTGCGGGTGTGGGCCGACGGCACCGAACATTTCATCGAGCCGCTCCCGGCCCAGAGCATTGCCGTGGCCCCGCTCAGCGCGGTGGAACCTCGCGACCTGCTGGGCGAGGAATACCTGTCCGGCCTCCGGCCGGGCGAACGCGCGCGCGTGTTGGGCCTCTCGCCCGCCTGCCGCGGCCCGGAGCGCCGACGGCTGCTGGACCTGGGCTTCGTGCCGGGCACGGAGGTCGCGGTCGAGCTGGTCAGCCCGGCCGGGGACCCCGTGGCCTACCGCGTGCGCGGCGCGGTCGTCGCCCTGCGCCGCAATCAAGCCCGCCACATCCGCATCCGCCGCGAAGAACAACCCTTACGCGTCGCCGCATGAACCCCGCCCCTCCCCTCGCCCCCACCGCCCCGAGCGCCACCCCGGCCGGCGCCGCCTGCGCCACGTGCGACGTGTACCGCGCCGCCCGCCTGCGCAAGCTGGGCGTGAACGTGGACCACTGGGACCACGTCGTGGCCCTGGCCGGCAACCCCAACACCGGCAAAAGCACCGTGTTCAACGCGCTGACCGGCCTGCGCCAGCACACCGGCAACTGGCCCGGCAAGACCGTCACCCGCGCCGAGGGCGGCTTCCAGTACGACGGCCGCCGGTACAAGCTGGTGGACCTGCCCGGCACCTATTCGCTGCTCTCGACCAGCACCGATGAACAGATCGCCCGCGACTTCCTCCTGTTCGGCCAGCCGGACGTGACGGTGATCGTGGCCGACGCCACCCGGCTGGAGCGCAACTTGAACCTCACCCTCCAGGTGCTCGAGATCACGCCCCGCGCCGTCTTGTGCGTGAACCTGGTGGACGAGGCGCGCCGACTGGGCTGGCGCGTGGATGACCGCCAACTGGCCCGCGACCTGGGCGTGCCGGTGGTGCTCACCGCCGCCCGTCACGGCGAGGGACTGAGCGACCTGCTCCGCGCCATTGCCGATGTCGCCACGGGCCGCATCGCCTGTCGGCCGCGCCGCCTGATGGCCGATCCGCCCGCCTTGCAACCCGCCCTGCACGACCTCATCGCCCGCCTCGAAGCGGCCTTCCCCGGCCTGCCCAACGCGCGTTGGGTGGCGCTGCGCCTGCTCGCCGGTGATGAAGCCATCACCGAGGCCGTGCGCCGGGGCGAGCTGGGCCGATTGCGCGAGCCGGGCGCAGTAAGCCCGGCGGGCGCGCCAGCCACCGCGACCCCATGAACGCCACATCAAACCATCCCACCGAAAGCCTGCTCGAAGCGGCGCGCCGCTGGCGCGAACGCATCCCGGGCGACCTGCACGAACACGTGGTCGAGGCGATCTACGCCGAGGCCGAGCGCGTCGCCGGGCGCGCGTTGAGCCGGCCAGACCGGGCCGCGCGCTCCACCTGGGAGCAGCGGCTGGACCGGATCGTGACCAGCCGGGTGTGGGGATTTCCCCTCATGGCCGCGCTGTTCACGCTCATGTTCTGGCTGACCATCAGCGGCGCCAACGTGCCCTCGCAACTGCTGGCCAGCCTGCTGGTGGACCAGGCGCACCCGTGGCTGCGCGAGGTCACCACCGCGCTGGGCTGGCCGGCGTGGCTGCGCGGGGTGTTGGTGGACGGCGCGTACCTGGGCACGGCCTGGGTGGTGAGCGTGATGCTGCCGCCGATGGCGATTTTCTTTCCGCTGTTCACCCTGCTCGAGGACTTCGGCTACCTGCCGCGGGTGGCCTTCAACCTGGACGCGCTGTTCAAAAAGGCCGGCGCACACGGCAAGCAGTCCATGAGCCTGATGATGGGCTTCGGCTGCAACGCCGCCGGCGTCGTGGCCACGCGCATCATTGACAGCCCGCGGGAACGGCTGCTGGCCATTCTCACCAACAACTTCTCGCTCTGCAACGGACGCTGGCCCACGCAAATCCTCCTGGCCACGCTCTTCCTGGGCGCGCTGGCGCCGCCGCACCTCGAGGGCGTGGTGGCCGCGCTGGCCGTGGCGGGCGTGGCGGGCCTGGGCGTGGCCTTCGCGCTGGGCACGTCCTGGTTGCTCTCGCGCACCGTGCTGCGCGGGGAGGTGTCCACCTTCAGCCTTGAATTGCCGCCCTACCGGCCGCCCCGGATCGGCCAGACGCTTTATACCTCGTTGCTGGACCGCACGCTCATCGTGCTGGGGCGCGCGGTCACCTTTGCCCTGCCGGCGGGCGCGGTGATCTGGCTTTGCGCCAACGTGCGCGTGGGCGAGGCCTCGGTGGCCGAGCACGTCATCCGGTTCCTCGACCCGGTGGGCTTCTGGCTCGGGCTCAACGGGGTCATCCTCCTGGCCTACCTCATCGCCATCCCGGCCAACGAAATCGTCATCCCCACCATCCTGATGCTCACGGTCACCGTGACCGGCATGACCGAACTGGGCGCCGGCACCGGGGTGATGTTCGAGCTCGAAGACGTGCGCTCGCTCCAGGAACTGCTGGCGCGCGGCGGCTGGACCACGCTCACGGCGGTGAACCTGATGCTCTTCAGCCTGCTGCACAACCCCTGCAGCACCACCCTCTACACCATCTACAAGGAGACCGGCAGCGCGCGCTGGACGGCGCTGGCGGCCTTCCTGCCGCTGGCCCTGGGCGCGTTGGTCTGCGCGGGCGTGGCGGCGGTCTGGCGGGCGGTCGGGGGTGGATAAGCCCGGCGGCGGCCGGGACCACAGCTCCGGTTGACTTCGGGTCGGCGCGGAGCGATTAAATTGGCATCCCAGACCACTGCCGGTCGGTCAGTCCGCCGCGTCAACCGATATCGGCCCATGAAAAAATTGCTGTGCTGCCGCGGGCCTCGCCGGCGCGCGCCGGTGGGGAAAGTGGCCGTCGGCGTTTTTTTGGCG
The DNA here is from genome assembly GCA_964466945.1 of uncultured Verrucomicrobiota bacterium. Classification (GTDB taxonomy): domain Bacteria; phylum Verrucomicrobiota; class Verrucomicrobiia; order Limisphaerales; family J093; genus DSVZ01. The sequence goes on from CAYXPA010000059.1 coordinate 11,374, forward strand.
ATATGCGCCCTCGCCGACACCAACGAGGTGTTCCATTGGGGTGATGAGGACAGCCGGTCCATCAACCCCCGCGACCTGACCCAGGTGGTCGGCGTCAGCGCCGGCCACAGGTGGAACCGCAGTCTGGCGCTGCGCGCGGACGGAACCGTGGTCAACATTCCTTACAGCGAGTGGGCGTACGACACCTTCCTGACGCCGTTAAGCAACATCGTGGCGCTGGCCGAGGGCGGCCAACTGGCGCTGCGCGCGGACGGGACCGTGGTGGACGTGGATACCGCCGCACCGGTGTGGCCTCCTCTGACCAACGTGGTGGCGGCGGCCTCCGGGGGCACACATCATCTCGCTTTGCGGACCGACGGCTCGGTCTTTGCGTGGGGCGACAACAGCTTCGGGCAAACCAACCTGCCGCCGGGCCTGAGCAACGTGGTGGCCATCGCCGCCGGGGATGCCCATTGCCTGGCCGTGCGCGCGGACGGCACGGTGGTGGGTTGGGGGCGAAACAACGCCGGCCAGGCCAGCCCGCCCTCCGGTCTGAGCAACGTGATCGCGGTCGCAGCGGGCCGCTACCACAGCCTCGCGCTCCGCCGCGATGGCACGGTGGTGGCGTGGGGCACGAACCGGTTTGACTTGAACACCGTGCCGGCGGGGTTGAGCAACGTCGCGGCCATCGCGGCCATCAGCACCTACAGCCTGGCGTTGCGGGCGGACGGGACGTTGGTGGCGTGGGGCAATCCCCTCCGCGGCGCTACGCACCTTTATCCCCCCGAACGGTTCACCAACTTGCTGGCCGTGGCAGCCGGGGTGGATCACGCGGTGGCTTTGCGGGACGGCCCGGCGAACGCGGCGCCGCCGTTGTTTACCGACTCGCCGTGGTTGATCAGCACGCTCGGTTACCCGGTCCACCGCCGTCTGGTGGCCAAGTACCTCCCCAAGGAGTTCAGCAGCCCCGACCTGCCCGAGGGACTGGTGCTGGACCCCGCCACGGGCGTGATTCGCGGCAGCCCGCAAGTGGCGGGCACACACCGGTTCCGCATCACCGCCAGCAACGCGGCGGGCCGCACCACGCGGGAGTACACGCTGTTCGTGAACCTGCCCCTGCCGGCCATCCAGAACGGCGGCCTGATGCGGGTGCCGCTGGGCAGCGCGTTCCGACTTCCGATTCTCGCCAACCCGGCCGGGGATTGGTATGGCGCCGACGGCCTGCCGCCCGGGCTTGCCTTGGACCCGGCCACGGGCGTGATCTCTGGCGTGGCTACCGCAGAGGGGATGTATCCGGTCAGTGTGGTGGCCCGCAACCGCTATGGCCCGAGCTGGGGCACTTTCACGCTGCGGGTCCATGCGATCATCGGCTGGGGCAACAACGACAAAGGCCAGCTCGATGCGCCGTTCGGACCGGGCGAAGTCACGGCGCTGGCCAGTGGTCCGGCGCACGCGCTGGCGTTGCGGGCCGACGGCTCGCTGGTGGGCTGGGGCGCAGGAGCACCCATCCCGGCCCGGGCCAGCAACGTCGTGGCCGTGGCTGCCGGGTACGCCCATAGTGTTGCCCTGCGGGCGGACGGCTCGCTGGTGAGCTGGGGTTCGCTCCCGACCGGGCCTTACTGGCGCAAAGATGCCGTGGCCGTGGGCGCCGGGGAGGCCAGCACCGTCATCCTGGCCCGCGACGGCGCGCTGGTCTCCCCTGCTGTGCCGCCCGGGTTGAGTAATGTGCTGACCTTTGCGCTTAACGGCGTCCACGGACTGGCTTTGCGGGCCAACGGCGCCGTGGTCGAGTGGGGTCTGCTTGGGGGCGCACCGCCGCCGCCGGACCTAACCAACGTCACGGCCCTGGCCGCGGGAGATTCCCTGAGCCTGGCCCTGCGCGCGGACGGCACCGTGGTCGCTTGGGGTGCCCCCAATCAACCCGGCACCCGCATCCCCGCCGGATTGAGCAACGTGGTCGCCATCGCCGCCGGACGCGCCCACGCCCTGGCGCTGCGGGCGGACGGCACCGTGGTCGCCTGGGGCGAAAACAATCGGGGGCAGACGGATGTGCCCGCCGGATTGACCAACGTGGCGCTCATCGCCGCGGCGGGAGACCACAGCCTGGCGTTGGTCCGGCCGCGCGATGATTTCGCCCCGCCGCGCTTCCATCCGCCGGCGTCCTTGGTGGCGACACTCGACCACCCGTACCGGTTCCGGTTGCCGGTCACGGGCGAGGTCAGCGGCTATGGCGCCGAAGGGCTGCCCGCGGGGTTGAGTCTGGACCCGGCGAGCGGCCTGGTGCAGGGCGTGCCGCGCGCGGACGGAGAGTTCCCGGTGGTCTTCACGGTGACGAATGCGAACGGCGTGACCCGGCGGGAAGTCACGTTGTGGGTGAACCGGGCGTTACCGGCGATTCAAAGCCGCGAGCGGGTGTATGCCCTGGTGGGACAGCCGTTCACCTATGCGGTGCAGGCGGATTACGCGCCCACCTGGTTTGGCGCCTTCAACCTGCCGCCGGGCTGCCGCCTGGATGTCCGCACCGGCCTCATCTCGGGCACGCCCACCCGGGCCGGCACCTACTTGGTGGGTTTGGTCGCGCAAAATGCTTACGGCTGGGGGTCGGCCTCGCTGCCGGTGCAAGTGGGCAATCTGGTCCATTGGAACGCCAGCGGCTGGACCGTGCTGCGCCCGGGCCCGGGCCACGCCGTCGCCCTCACCCCACCGGTCTGGATGGTCTCCACTTACTCCTTCCAACCCCTGGCCCTGATGGACGACGGACGCGTGTTCGCCCTCTACCAGAGCGGCGCGGCCTACCCCATGCCCGGGCTGACCAATGTGGCGGCGCTGGTCACGGGCAGCGCCGGCCAGACCCTGGCCTTGCTGAACGACGGCCGACTTCGGGCCTGGGGCGCCGGCTCGAGCGTGGATTGGGGGCTGGACCGCGTGCCCCCCGGCGTCTCCAACGTGGCCGCAGTCGCCGCCGGCGGGCGGCACAATCTGGTGCTGCTGGCCAACGGCACGATGTTCGGCTGGGGGCAATTCAAGCCCATCCCGTCGGGTTTGCGTCCCGTGATCGCCATCGGGGCCGGCGAGTCGGGTGACAGCCTGGCTGTGTTGGCAGACGGGACTGCGGTGTACTGGGACGGCGACCCGCCGGAGCTGCGCGCCACCGGGCTGAGCAACGTGGTGGCGGTGGCCGGGGGATGGATCGCCGGCTATGCGTTGCTCGAGGACGGCACGTTGTACGAGCTGCGCTACGGGAACCCGACGCCCACCGGCCTGGATCGGGTCGTCACGATGGCGGCGGCGCCCGGGCAGGTGCTGGCGTTGCTCGAGAGCGGAACACTGGCCTACCTCGGCCCGGCGGGTGCGGACAACCCGGCAGCGCGGGCGTGGATAAAGAACGTTTCCACCATTGGCCTTGGTGGGTATGCTTGGGTTTCTGACCTGCCCGTGCTGTTCCGCGACGGCCTGGCGCGGCCCGGCGCCACCGTGCGGCTGGTCGCGCCACTCCTGCCCGGACAACCGGCTTTCGTGCAATGGTACCACAACGGCGCGCCGTTGCCCGGAGCGACCCGGCCCACGCTGGTCCTGTCCAACCTCCAGCCCGCGCAATTGGGCACGTACACAGCCCTGACCCGCCTGCCGTTCTTCGCGCGCACCAACACCGCCATCACCCTGGCTTTCGTGCCCGGCCTGCACGGCACGGTGGAGCCGAGCGAGCTGGTGACCGTGGCGGGGCAGGAAATCGAGTTGCGCTGGCGCATCCTCAATGCCGGGCCGGATACAGTCGCCGGGGCGACCCTGTCCGGCGAGGTGGATTCGGCATTTGAGGTCCTGGACATCACCGCCAGCCCGGGGGACGCGAGCGGCACGACTCGAAGCTTCACCGCGCAACTGGGCGACCTGCCCCCCGGCACGGAAGCCGAGGTGCGCGTGCGGTTGCGAGCACTCACCGCCGGCGCCGGCGAACTGCACTCGCGTTTGGGAAGCGCCAACTTCGGGGGAGTGGAAATGGGGGTGCCGTTCGAGGTCCTCGAGACCGTGCCTGCGCTGGCGGTGGAGAGGACCGAGACCGGGCCGGCGTTGACCTGGCCGGTGCGGACGTCGGGCTTTGCCCTCGAAGTGACCTGGGACCTTTCGCCGCCGATTCACTGGGAGCGGGTCGTGGACTTGCCGGGCCTCGCCGGCGACCGCTTCCAATACCGGTTGACCACGCGCGAGCCACGCACTTTCTACCGGCTGGCGCGGTAAAGCTATCCCCGGCCACCTCAACCCTGGAACCAACGCTGGACCGCAGACTGCGGCCTGTGGACTGCGGACTGTGGACTCCACACTTCGGACTTCGCACTTCGGACTTCTGACTTCCCTTCCCTGCTTCCGGCCTTCCAAATCCCACCCCACAAACGCCGAGTTCGGGGCGCCCGCCGCCGCTCCGCGCCTTGACGCCCCGGCCCGGAGGTCTTTATCTATCGCGCCCGATGACCAAGCCCCCGGCGGCCCCCAGCCTGTGCGCTTCCTGTGCGTCACGCCGGCCGCATTGCGGGCACTGGCCGATCTGCCCAAGCCCATGAACCCCGCCCCTGCCCCGTCCTCCCCGGCGTCGCCACCCCCGCTGGTGCCGCGTGAGCATCGCCTGGCGTTTGTGCTCCTGACCACCTGCTTTGCCGCGTGGGGTCTGGCCAACAACATGACCGACCCGCTGGTGCGCGCGTTCAAGGGCATCTTCACGGACCTGACCAACACGGAGTCGGCCCTGGTGCAATTCGCGTTCTACGGCGCGTACTTCGTGCTGGCGCTGCCGGCGGCGTTTTTGATCAAGCGTTTCAGCTACAAGACCGGCGTGCTGGTGGGGCTGGGCTTGTACGTGCTGGGCGCGCTGCTGTTTTATCCGGCCAGCCAGGCGATGCGGTTCGGGCCGTTTCTGGGGGCGATCTTCGTGCTGGCCGGCGGGCTGTCCATTCTGGAGACCAGTTGCAACCCGTACATCATCGCCCTGGGCCCGGAGGAAACCGGCACGCGGCGGCTGAACCTGGCCCAGTCATTCAACCCGGTCGGCTCGGTCATCGGCATGATGCTGGCGGGATTCCTGATCCTGCCCCGGATGAACCCGGCCACGGAGGCCGAGCGCAAGGCCATGACGTCGGAGTTGCTCCGGCAAATCCAGACCGAGGAACTGGCCGCGGTGATGACGCCCTACGTGGGCACGGCGTTCGCGCTGGTGGCGCTCTGGCTGGCCATCGCGCTGGTGCGCATGCCCCGGGCCTCCGACGCCGGGCCGCGCATTGATTTCCTGCCCACGCTGGGGCGCCTGCTGCGCAACCGGCATTACGCCTTCGGCGTGGTGGCGCAGTTTTTCTACGTCGCCGCGCAGATTTGCGTGTGGACCTTCACCATCCACTACATCGCGAAGATCGTGGACGACGGCCAGGGGAAACCCTTGATTGACCTGCTCGAGTCCACGGGCATCAACCAATTCGTGCGGGCCATCCGGCTGGTTGAGCCGGGCAAGGAGATGACCGGGCTGACGGTGGCCGGCATTTACCACATCTGCGCGATGTTGTTGTTTCTGAGCTTCCGGTTCGTCTGCACGGCGCTGATGCGGGTCTTCCGGCCCAGCCTGCTGCTGACGGCATTCGCGGCCCTGGCGGCGATCCTGACCGTGGTGGTGATGACGTCGGTGAACCTGACCGGCACGTTGTGCCTGATCTCGATCTCGGCCTGCATGTCGCTGATGTTTCCCACCATTTACGGCATCGCCCTGCACGGCCTGGGCGAGGACACCAAGTTCGGCGGCGCAGGCCTGGTGATGGCGATCCTGGGCGGGGCGTTGTTGCCGCTGGCGCAGGCGCGGATCGTGGACCTGAGCACGCCAGCGTTGTCCTACGTGGTGCCGCTGGTGTGCTTCCTGGTGGTGCTGGCCTACGGGGTGTTCGATCTGGTCAGCGAACGCGTCGCCCACGGGCAGCCCGCGCGTTGAGCGCCGTGGCGGGTGCAGCGGATTCTCCTGGGGTCCGCCAGCGATTCCGCCATTGACCCGCGGAGCCGGTTCCCTTTCCTTTGGGCGCCGTGAACCCCGCCCCGGACCCCGCCGCGCCCCGCCTCGAGCGGCGCTTCGGCCTCTTGCAGGCCACGGCGCTGAACATGAGCAACATGATCGGCATGGGGCCGTTCATCACCATCCCGCTGCTCATGTCGGCGCTGGGCGGGCCGCAGGCGTTGCTGGGCTGGCTGGTGGCGCTCTGCATCACCATTCCCGACGGGCTGGTGTGGAGCGAACTGGGCGCGGCGCTGCCGGGCGCGGGCGGCAGCTACGTGTATTTGCGCGAGGGGTACGGGCGCGAGCGCTGGGGCAGCCTGATGGCGTTTCTGTTCATCTGGCAGTTCATCCTGAGCGGGCCGCTGGAAATTGCTTCCGGCTACATCGGCACCGCCAATTACCTCACCTACGTGTGGCCCGGCATGACGAGCGCGCACGAGCGGCTGGTGTGCGTGGGCCTGGGGGTGCTGACCATCGCGCTGCTGTACCGGCGCATCGGCTCGATCGGCTGGATCACGGTCACCCTCTGGGGCGGCACCTTGCTGACCGTGGGAACGGTGATTGGCAGCGGCGCGGCGCACTTCGACGCCGGCCGGGCGTTTGACCTGCCGGACGACGCGTTCCGGTTTTCGCTGGGGTTCCTGCACGGCCTGGGCGCGGCGGCGGCCATCGGCATCTACGACTATCTGGGCTACTACGACGTGTGCTACATCGGCGCGGAGGTGCGCGAGCCCGGGCGCACAATTCCCCGCTCGATCCTCATCAGCCTGGTGGGGGTGGCGTTGATTTATCTGCTGATCAACCTCGCCATCCTCGGGGTGATTTCGTGGCGGGAATTTGTGCCGGCGGAGGACCACCCGGCGGCCAGGTTCATCGTGTCGGTCTTCATGGAACGGCTCTACGGCGGCACGGTCGCGAAGCTCTTCACGGTACTGATTTGCTGGACGGCGTTCGGCTCGGTGTTTGCGCTGCTGCTGGGCTACTCGCGCATCCCCTACGCGGCGGCGCTGGACGGCGGCTTTTTCCGCGCCTTTGCCCGGCTGCATCCCACGCGGCACTTCCCGCACATCTCGCTCCTGACGGTGGGCGCGCTGGCCATCGGGTGCAGCTTTTTCCCGCTGGACACGGTGATCGCCGCGCTGCTGACCACGCGCATCGTCGTGCAGTTCCTCGGCCAGATCGGGGCGCTGGTGCTCCTGCGCCGGCACCGGCCCGACCTGGCGCGGCCGTTCCGGATGTGGCTCTATCCCCTGCCGTGCTTCGTGGCCCTGGCGGGCTGGCTGTTTGTGCTGGCCACGACCGACCCCCGGGTGCTGCTCTACGGCGCGGGCTCGCTCACGTTGGGGGTGGTGGCGTTTCTGTGCTGGGCCCGGCACAACCGCCGCTGGCCGTTCGCGCCGGCGGTGCCGGCCGGGCCGCCCGCCGCGTGAAAGCAGCGTTGCGCGCCGGGCCGGGCCGCCGTAATGCTTGCGCCGGCGCCCGGCGGCGCTTGCGGCGCGCGCGGACAGGTGGCTCCGCCCGCGCTGCCCGGACACGCTTGCAAACCATGTTTCCCATCGTCGAAGCACGCTGGCTGGCGCCGGACGTGAAGTGGTTCCGCCTTCGGGCCCCGCTCATCGCCCGCAAACAGCAGCCCGGCCAGTTCGTGATCGTGCGCGTGCACGAGCGCGGCGAACGCATCCCCCTGACCATCGCCGGCGCGGACACCGAAACCATCACCCTCATCGTGCAGGGCGTGGGCAAGACCACCAAACTGCTCAACACCCTCGAGGCCGGTCAGGCCGTGCTGGACGTGGTGGGCCCGCTGGGCCGGCCCTCGGAAATCCACCGCTACGGCACGGCCGTGGTCATCGGCGGGGGCGTGGGCACGGCCATCGCCTATCCCACCGCCCGAGCCTTGAAGCAGGCCGGCAACCGCGTGCTGGCCATCCTCGGCGGCCGCACCCGCGCGCTGGTGATCCTCGAACCCGAGATGCGCGCCTTCTGCGACGCCGTGTACGTGACCACCGACGACGGCTCGTACGGCGAGAAGGGCCTGGTGACCGACCGCCTCCGGCAACTGGTCGCCGGCCCGGAGCGGCCGGATTTCGTGCTGGCCATCGGCCCCATTCCCATGATGCGCGCCGTGGCCGAGGTCACCCGCCCGCACGGCATCAAAACGATGGTCAGCCTCAACCCGATCATGGTGGACGGCACCGGCATGTGCGGCGGCTGCCGCGTGGTGGTGGGCGGCAAGACATTTTTCGCCTGCGTGGACGGGCCGGAATTCGACGCCCACCAGGTGGACTTCCAAATCCTGGCCGCCCGCAACGCCATGTACCGCGAGGCCGAGCAGCGCGCCCTGGCCGAGTTCCAGGCGCCGCACCCCCACCCGCCCGACCAGTGCCGGCTCACGCAGGCGCACCCGGAGCTCCTGCGTCCCCTGGCTCCCGCGTCATGAACCCGAGCAACCCGCTGCCCCCGAAAGAACGGATGCGCATCCCGCGCCAGCGGATGCCCGAGCAGCCGCCGGCCGAGCGCCGCGCCAATTTCGCCGAGGTCAACCTCGGGCTGGACGCCGCCCTGGCGCGCCAGGAAGCCCTGCGCTGCCTGCATTGCAAAAGCCACCACTGCTTCACCGGCTGCCCGGTGGGCGTGAAGATCAAGGACTTTGTCGAACTGGTCCTGCGCGGGGATTACCTGGCCGCCGCCGCCAAAATCCGCGAGGACAACGTGCTCCCGGCCATCACCGGCCGGGTCTGCCCGCAGGAGGACCAGTGCGAAGGCCAGTGCATTTTGGGCAAGCACGGCGAGCCGCTGGCCATCGGTTACCTCGAGCGGTTCGTGGCCGATTACGAACGCCGCGTGGGCCAGGTGGGCCTGCCCCCCAACGCCCCGCCCACCGGCAAGCGCGTGGCCATCATCGGCTCCGGCCCGGCCGGCCTGAGCGCGGCGGGCGACCTCGCCCAGCGCGGGCACCAGGTCACCGTGCTCGAGGCGTTACACGAGCTGGGCGGGGTGTTGATCTACGGCATCCCGGAGTTCCGCCTGCCCAAGCACATCGTGCACGAGGAAATCGAAAACTTGCGCCGCATGGGCGTCGAGTTCCGCAACAACGTGGTGGTGGGCCGCACCGTCACCGTGGACGAGTTGCTGGGCAGCGAGGGCTACCACGCCGTGTTCATCGCCACCGGCGCCGGCCTGCCCGTCTTCCTGAACATCCCCGGCGAACACCTCTGCGGCGTGTACTCGGCCAACGAATTCCTCACCCGGGTGAATTTGATGAAGGCCAACGAGTTTCCCGCCTGGGACGAACCGATCTACGACTGCCGCGGCAGGGCCGTGGCCGTCATCGGCGGCGGCAACACCGCCATGGACGCCGTCCGCACCGCCCTGCGCCTGGGCGCGGCCACGGCCACGATCGTGTACCGCCGCTCCGAGGTCGAAATGCCCGCCCGCGCCGAGGAGATCAAACACGCCCGCGAAGAAGGCGTGCAATTCCTCACCTTGGCCAACCCGGTCGAGTTCCTGGGCGACGCCCGCGGCTGGCTCACCGGCATTCGCTGCCAACGCATGGCCCTGGGCGAGCCGGACGCCTCCGGCCGCCGCCGCCCGCAACCCGTGCCCGGCTCCGAATTCGAGATTCCCGCCCAGGTCGCCATCGTGGCCGTGGGCAACCGCGGCAACCCGCTCGTCCAATCCACCACCCCCGACCTCAAAACCAACCCGCTCGGCTACATCGAGGCCGACCCGCAGTCCCTCAAGACCTCCAAGCGCGGCGTCTTTGCCGGGGGCGACATCGTGACCGGCGGCGCCACGGTGATCCTGGCCATGGGCGCCGGCCGCCGCGCCGCCCAAGCCATAGACCAATACCTGCGCACCGGCGAATGGTGAGGCGGAGCCCCTCCTTCCCCGCGAGACTGGCCGCTTGCTGCCGCTTTTCCCCGGGTGGAACGGCCAACCCGGCCGTACGCGGCTTGCCCGCCGATAGGCAGGCGGCGACCTGCTACCGACCTGTACCGGAGAGCGCACGCGCCCACCCCGCGTGCTGCCGACGGCGCCCCGCCGTCGGCCCGTAGCACAGACCGCCAGCCTGAGTGCGCCGTAAAGGTAGGGTGCCGCTGCGCCGGCGCCAACCGACGGCCGGGACGCAGCCCGGCCCTACCGACAGCGCCGGCAAGCCGGCGCACTCCACACGCTCCGCGACTAACCGGGTGCCCGGCTTGCGCGACAGCGTTTGGAGTGCGGCCGCTTGCGGCCGCTTTTACCCCGGGTAGAACGGCCTACCAGGCCGTCCCCGGCGGCAACCTGCGCCGACCCGTAGCGCAGGCGGCCAGCCTGCCCGCCCGCGCGGTAGGGCGCCGCTGCGCCGGCGCCAACCGACGGCCGGGACGCAGCCCGGCCCTACCGACAGCGCCGGCAAGCCGGCCTGCCTGCGCCACGCGAAGCGCGGCAGGCAGGCGCACTCCATACGCTTCGCGACTATTCGGGCGCTCGTCTCGCGCGCCAGCGGCCCGCGCCGCCCAGACCACGCTTGCGAGCGCGCGGATTTGCGTCGAGTCTGACGCCCGCTTTTTGCGTCATGAACATCGCCGACATGCGCCGGGACTACACCCGCGAGCCGCTCCACCGCCGCGACCTCAAGCCGGACCCGTTCGACCAGTTCGGTCTGTGGTTCGAGCAAGCCTGCGCCAGCGGGATCGTTGAGCCCAACGCCATGAGCCTGGCCACGGTGGGCGCGGACGGCCGCCCCACCCTGCGCACCGTGCTGCTCAAGAAATGGGACCGGGACGGCTTCGTGTTCTTCACCAACCTCGAGAGCCGCAAGGCCCGGCAGATCGCCGAAAACCCGAACGTGGCGCTGTTGTTTCCCTGGCTGGCCCTCGAGCGGCAGGTGGCCATCAACGGCATCGCCGAACGCATCTCCACCGCCGAGGTCCTGGCCTACTTCGCCACCCGGCCCTTCACCAGCCAACTGGCCGCCTGGGCCTCGCCCCAGAGCCGCGTCATCTCCACCCGCTCCCTGCTCGAGGCCAAGTGGGAAGAGATGAAACGCAAGTTCCGCGAAGGCCAGGTGCCCCTGCCCTCCTTCTGGGGCGGCTACCGCGTGCGCCCGCGCGACTTCGAGTTCTGGCAGGGCCGGCCCAGCCGCTTGCACGACCGCTTCCTTTACACGCCCCGGCCCGACGGCTCCTGGCAGATTGACCGGCTGGCGCCGTGAACCTGTGCGGTCCGGGGAGACGGCGCGCATCCAAACACGGACCATTGCCATTGGAAATCGGCACTCGACTCTCGACTCTCGACTCTCGACTCTCGGGCAGTCCCGATTGAGTAATTTGGAAAGCCGGAATGCGGGAACGGAACGCGCCCGGCCTGACTTCGCGCGGCATTCCGGCCGCCGCGGAGCGGCAGCCGTCTGCGCCCAGCCGCCTTGGGACACAGCCCCGGACTTTCCCCCGCTCAAAGCCCGGGTTGTTGGGGGGCTTCACCGGGCCGGCCACCCCGCACGGCTGGCGTCCGGCCGCAGGTTTGGCAAAAAAGTCGGTTGACAAGTCGGGGGGGCGATAGGTTCACCGTTGACTTAAGTGTTTGCCCAAGCGTGCCGCCATAGTTCCCTCGTCAACGCCCATGAAAACCCCGTTCTCACTGTCCCTCGGTTGCTGCCTTGGCTGCCTCCTGTGGGCGAGCCGTGATGCCCGGGCCCAACAGCCGTCTCTTCCCGAAGCCCCGTCGCCAGCCGCGCGTGTGGAAGTGGTCGAGCGCGGGCCGCACCATGCGGTGGTCGAATGGGTGGAGCGGCGAACCGCCTCCGATGGCCAGGTCCGGGAGTTCAAGCATCGGTATGTTCAACCGGAAACGGGGTTGCACTACCAAGATGCGCAGGGCCAATGGCAGCCCAGCGCCGGCCGGTTCGAGCGGCAAGGAGGCCGGGCCGTGTCCGGGCCGGGGCCGTTTGCCGTGAGTCTGGCCGCCAACGTGGCGGAGGAAGAGGCGGTGTGGGTCCGCACGCCCGAAGGGTTGGAATTGCGGTCCCGGATTTACGGGCTGGCTTACTGGGACCCCGAGTCAGGCCAGAGCGTGCTGGTGGCCGAGCTGCGCGAGACCGCCGGCTGGCTCAACCCCGAGCAAACGGCGGTGGTGTACCCGGACGCGTTTACCGACCTGAAAGCGGACGTCCGCCTGCGGGTCAGCCGGGCGGGGTTGGAGCAGGAGGTGATCTTGCGGGAGGCCCCGCCCCCGCCGGAAGCCTTCGGGCTGGGGCCCCGGGCCGAGTTGCAGTTGCTGACGGAGTTTTATGATCCGCCGCTCCCTCGCGAGCTCGCGGGACTCGACGCAGCGGCGCGGGGGACCAATCAGGTGGCCGCGGCAGCGGCCCCGGGGAAGGCGGCGCGCCTGTCGTTTGGCGCCCTGAGCCTGGGCAAGGGACGCGCGTTTCGGCTGGACGCCCCGGACGACGCCGTGCCGGTGCGCAAGAGCTGGGAGCGCCTGGAGGGGCGGCAGTTCCTCATCGAGTCGGTGCCGTACCCCACCTGGCGCCCGCAACTGGAGCACCTGCCCAAGGCGGCGGGTTTCCGGTCGGCCCGGCGCGCGCCCTCGCTGCGAGAACAGTTGCGCGGCGGCGGCCGGCGCGTGGCGTCGGCCACCGCAGCCCCGGAGATTCGCCTGGCCCAAACGCTCCCCGAGCGACCGGGCGTGGTGTTGGACTACGTGCTCACGCTGACGTCCCAAAACGACCTCACGTTCCGGGCCGACACCACCTACTACGTGACCGGTCCGATAATCCTCGGCGGACTCACCACCCTCGAGGGCGGCGCCGTGGTCAAATATGCGCCCACCAACGATGCCCACCTCCGACTGCTGGGCACGGTGCAGTGCCGAACCGGCCCTTACCGCCCGGCCGTCTTCACGGCCCGGGACGACAACACCGTGGGCGCCGTCGTGGCCGGGAGCACGGGGGAACCCGCCGGCGCCTATGCCACCACGGCCCTGTGGCTGGATGACAACGTGGCCGAACTGCGGCACTTGCGCATCGCTTGGGCGGATCGGGCGCTGGCCTGCGAACCGGACACCGGGTGGCCCCAGGAGGTGTGGCATACCCAGATCCGCCATTGCAACTACGGCATGGTGGTGCTGTGCCCGGAGTTGCGGGCGTGGAATCTGCTCTTGGACCAGGTGGAGGTGAACCTCGCCTGCCCCGGCGCGCCCGAACCGGTGGTGGTGCGGGTCGAGCATTTGACCAGCCACTCGGCCGCCTGGCTCAACGGCAGCGGTTCGGCCCTGACCCTTTACCTGACCAACAGCCTGCTGGTCAACGTGACCCATCCGGGCAACTACGCCGGCGCCGGCAACGCCCTCGGCGCGAGCTCGGATTTCCAATCCGTCCTGGCCGGCCGGCACTATCTGGCCCCCGGCAGTCCCCATCGCGACGCCGGCACCGAGGTCATGGACAGCCGGCTGCGCGTGGAACTGACTGAACTGACCACCGAGGCGCCCGCCCTCTGGACCGCCCCAATCACCACCGAGACCGTGTGGGAACCTTGGGTCGAACGCGATTCCGACCTCCCCGACCGCGGTTACCATTACCCGCCCCTGGACTTTCTGGTCAGCGGCCTGCCGGTGGAAGGGGTGGCGCTTGCCCTCGCCGAAGGTGTGGCCGTGGGCGTCTATGGTGCCGCGGGTTTCCTCGTGCAGGGCCCGGCCCAATTGACCGGTGCCGGCTCCCCGTCTCGGCTGAACCGGCTGGTGCAGTATCGCATGGTCCAAGAAGACACCACCGCCTCCTACGGACGCGTGCAGGACGCGCTGGTGCGGGACAATCCGGCCACCGAGGCGGCGACGGTGCGACTCCGCTTCACCGAAATGGTTTTGCCCGGGGGTGAGGGCGCCCATTTCAGTGGCGGCGCCACGCTGGGCAGTCTGACCCTCAACGATTGCGAACTGACCGGCGGGCGTCTTGACTTCAACCTGCCCGGCACCGGGCCGCGCACCGTCGCCCTGACCAACAATGTCCTGGACCGGGTAAACGCCAGCTGGGGCGACGGTCAGGACACCCTGCTCACCGTGCAGGCCCGGAACAATCTCTTCCGCGCCTGCGCCAGCGTCAGCCTCAATGCCGCCCCGGGCACGGCCTGGGCGTGGTTCGACAATCTCTTCGACACCACCGGCCTGTGGCAGTACTA
>CAYXPA010000060.1:0-25434 GCA_964466945.1 uncultured Verrucomicrobiota bacterium
GCAGTGTACGACACGGAGCTGCGCGCGCATCTGCACGCGTCGGCCCGGGAAGCCGGCGAGCGATTGCGCGCGCGCGTGTACCTGGCGGAGAGCGGCCCCAGTTACGAAACGCCCGCCGAAATTCGCGCCTTCGCCCGACTGGGGGCGGACGCGGTGGGCATGAGCACCGTGCCGGAGGCCATCGTGGCCCGGCAATGCGGCCTGCGGGTGGCCGGCTTGAGCTGCATCACCAACCGCGCGGCCGGACTTTCCGACCGGCCCATCACGCACGCCGAGGTGCTGACCGTGGCGGGGCAAATCCGCGAGCGCGCGACGCGGCTCTTGAGCGCGTTTGTGCGGCGGGTCGGCGGCGCTTGAACCTGGAAACCGCAGTGCACCCGCAAATCCACACGCAGGGATACGAAGAGCAACGCGTGGGCTTGATTATCCGGTTGCACCGCCGCCAATAGCCCTGGCGGCGGGCTGCCTGTAAGGCGCCGCTGCGCCGGCGCCGCTTCTCGGCCGGGACGCAGCCCGGCCCGACCGAACACCGCGGCGGGGCTCAACCGGCCAGCGCCGCGCGCCAACGTTGCCAGAGGTCCTTGAGCCGGCGCGAAGGATACCGCGCCGTGAAGCGCCGCAGCGTCAACAGGTCCGCGCCCGGGAGATTGACGCCGGCCAGCGTGGTCACGGCGGTTTGGTAGCCGGCTTCGGCCACGAGGTCGCGGATGCGCGCGTCGAAATCGCCGTACGGACAGCAAAAGTCCGGCACCAGCACGCCGAAGAGGTCCTCGAGTTTCTTGCGGCTGGCGCTGATTTCCTCGCGGGCGCGCGCGACCGGCAGGCGCGTGAGCCAGGGATGCGTGCACGTGTGCGAGCCGATCCCGTGACCCGCGGCCAGCCACTCGCGCACCTGCGCCGCGTCCATGAGCGGCTCGGCCACGCCGCCCGCGCGGGCCTGCCATTCGCTGGCGCGGCCGAGCAGGTCGGCCACCAGGTACTGGACGGCGCGGAAACCGGTTTCCGCCAGGAGGGGCAGGCCGTGCTCGAACACGTTGCGACAACCGTCATCGAACGTGAGCACCACCTGCGGTGCGGCGGGCACTTCGAGTCGGCCGCGCGGCAGCGGGGCGGACGCGAAGCCGGCGGCGCGCAGCTCGGCCAATTGCCGCCGAAACCACGTTGTGGGCAGGTAAAGGCCCTTGAGGCGCGCCCCGTGCGGGCGCGGTCCCAGGCTGTGATAGGTCAGGATGGGCAGGCCGGCGCGGAAGCACTCGCGAAACGGCCTCAGCGCGGTGTAGTAAGACGGCAGCCCCGCGGTCATTTGCCGGCGATGAGTCGGCGACCAGCCGGCCGCTGTCAAGCCTGGGCGGTAAACGGGAAGCAAGCCAGTCAAGCCGCCGCACCAAAAACTGCACCCCCCCTGCGGCGGCGGGTTGCTCGCCCACCGCCGTGGAGGCAGTGACCCGGTCCACCCGCGCGCGAAACGGCGCCGCGCCGGTTTAGAAATTGAACGTGAGCTGGGCGTACACCCAGTCGGCATCGCTGGAGCCGTAGCCGGGCGCGGCCAGGGATTGGCGGACGTAGTCGCCCGCGAAGAAATGGCCGTAGCCGGCCTGGGCGCTGAGCCAGGGCTTGGGCGCCCAGGTAAGCACGACATCCAGTTCCGAGCCGACGAAGTTGTCGTAGCCGGGATTGCGGTCGTAGCCCGTGCCCGAGCCGGCCGGAGCGCCGCGGCGGGGCGCGCCGGAGGCGGCGTAGAAGTAGTCGGCGGTGTCGGCCAGCCAGAACAAGTGGTAGTCCAGGGTCACGGTCAGGCCCTGAGCCGGTTTGAGGCTGAAGGTGAAGCGGGGGTTGTGGAGGTTTTGCCAGGAGGCAAAGTCCATGTAGCCGTAGAATCTGTGGTTGGTGGGAAAGAGGTTGTCGAAGGTCTCGTGCCGGTCGTCGGTCGGGTCGCTGTCGCCGCTGGCGAAGTTGTACTCGAGGCCCAGCCGCGTGTTCATCGGGCAGGTGGGCGCGGTGTAACCGGCGCCGGCGGTGAGGGCGAAGGCCGCATGGTCCAGCGCGGGGCCGTTGGCGGATTCCTTGAAGCGCCCCAACTGGCCGGCCGCCTCGAGGGTGTAGTCCCAGCCGTCGAGTTCGCCGGGCAGGGACTTGAAGCGCGCGCCAAAAGTGTAGAGGTCGCGCGGGGTGGGCAGGCCCACCAGCGGGTGGTCCACGGCTTGGGGCGAGCCGACGCCGGTGTTGCGGGCGAGGAAGTAGAACTGCGTTTCCTGTTTGGGACACAGGGCGCGGGTGGAGGCGTACAGGCCGCTGAACCAGTCGTAGTCGTTGGCCACGTTGAAGACGTCATTCACAGGCACGACCACGCGCCCGACGAAGGCGTCCACCCACCAGCCCCCGGCCTGGTAGCGCGCTTTGGCGGCGTCGAACACCCGGCCGATGTTGTTCCAGTCGAAACTGCCGAGGAGGCGTTCGTCGCCGTAGCTCAGTTCCTGGCGGCCGACCTTGGCGGTGAGGGGAAAACTTTTGCCGTCGCCCAGCGCCACGAAGGCCTGGTGCAGGTCCGCGCGGTCGGTCTCGGGGTTGGGGTTGCGGCGGTCATTTTCGGTGAAGCTGTCGCGGCCCTCGGCGTACACGCGCAGCCAGTCGGCGGGGCTGTAGCCCAGGTGCAACTTGGTGCGGAACAGCCAGTAGGTGTTGCCGGTGGGGACGTTGTCGGCCCGGAAATCCACCGCGCCCGGGGTGCCGGGCACGGCGAAGTGTTCCTTGTGCTCGAGGCGCGGACGGAACTGCCCGCCCAGGTCCCAGCGCCCGAGTTCAGGGGCCTGTTGACGCAGCCAGTCGTTGAGCAGGCCGGCCGAGGGTGGCGGCGCGGCCGGGGCGGGTTGGGCGTGGAGCGCGGCGGCCAGCGAGAGCGCCGCGGGTCCGGAGAAGACGGCGGGTTTGGTTTTCATGAGCGTTGAAACAGGTTCACCGGTGGCGGCAGCCACCGGGCGTGTGCATACCACGCGGGCTTAGCGGCACACCTTGAGGCAAGTCAAGCCCTCCGACGTGGAACTTTCACGACCCGCGCCCGGGGAACTACTCGCCCAAATGCTGGCGCAACAACGCCGCCAGGCGCGCCGGCGATTGCACGGTCAACACCCGCCCGCGCACCGAGAGCAGCCCCTGCTCGCGCAGCTTGGCCAGGGTGCGGGAAAAGGTCTCGCTCACCGTGCCCAGCTCGGCGGCCAGCACGCGCTTGGTCATGGTCAGTTCGATGTCCACCGGCGCGGCGCCGGCGGGGTCCGGGCACCGCTTGAGCAGCCAGTTGGCCAGGCGGGTCTCGACGTCCTTGAGGGTCAGGTCGTCGAGCCGGCCCACGAGCACGCGCAGGTGCAGGCTCATCGAGCTCAACATGCGCAGGGCCAGTTCGGGCTGACGGCGCAGCAGGGCGATGAACTCGGGCTTCTGCACCAGCAGGACCTGGCTGGGCTCGACCGCGCGGGCATTGGCGGGGTAACCCATCTCGGTGGCCAGCGTGACCTCGGCAAAGGATTCACCGGCCCGGAAGACGTGGATGACCTGTTCCTTGCCGGCGGGGCTGACGCGGTGGACGTTGATGGCGCCGCGTTGCACCACGTAAAACCCGCGCGCGGGGTCGCCCTGCCGGAACAGGTACTCGCCCTTGGCCAGCGGCTTGGGCACGGTGATGGCCGCCACGTTTTTGAGGTCCGCCGGCGGCAGGCCGGCGAACATCTGGCAGGCGCGCAGCGCGTTGATGATCGCCGCTTCTTTCAGTTCGCTCAGTTGGCTGGGGTTCATGACCACATCGGTTGCCCGCACCGCATCCCATCGGGCGTTGCTGTCGTGTCGCGGGTCGGCGCCTTTACGGTGGCTCGGCGCCCGCGCATCCCGGGGACGCACCGCATGTACACCCGGGCGACGACGGCGGCAACCCAAACGCCGTGCGCCACCCGAAAACCGCTTGCCCGGCCGGAGCGGCGGGGCATAGTGGACGCTGTTGACCGCGCCCCCGAAGCGGGGGCCGCGACGGCGGGTTGGTAGCTCAGTGGTAGAGCAGCGGCCTTTTAAGCCGTTGGTCGTGGGTTCGAATCCCACCCGACCCACCATTCCCCGCACGTTCCCCGCCGCACCACCTTCCGGCGTCCGGCCCGTCAGCGCGCTCGCGCTCAACGGCGCAATCGGAAAAACCGCGCCCCACCCGTTGCGGGCGTGGTGTAGCCGCTGGCCGCGCCGGGCACATCCGTCCACGGGCCGACCGGTTGGGCCGCCGCCTGCAAAGTGCCGCCGCCGGTCCATTCCAGGCGCACGCCGCCCGCCTCGAGGCGGATGCTGGTGAAGCGCAGTTCCCCCGCGCCACCTCCGGTCAGGCGCACCGGCGCCGAAAACGGACCGGTCAGCACCACCGTGCCGGGGGCGGTCACCGGGCCGGTGGCGTAGTTGGCGGTGATCGTCACCAAACCCTCCACCAGGCCCAGGCCGGCGATGTCGAAGTCGAACCGGCCGCGCTCGGGGTCGGCGTCGGCCGGGCCGTTGTCGCGGAAGGTGCCGAGGAACTGGCGGCCCTGCACGAAGCCGTCGGGCAGCTCGGGCAATTCCAGAGCGCGGCCGGCGGCGAGGCCCTCCGGATCGGCCAGGTAGAGGTCCACGTGCGTTTCGGGCCACTCGGCCGTGCGGGCCAGCGGCACGGTGCCCCGGAGCCGCCGGGCGGTCGAGTCCGGCGCGATGACCGGCACCAGCCCGGCGTCCGGGTCCTCGAGGGCCTTTTGGTAGTAGCCGGTCCAAAACGTGCCGGCGTCGCGCAAGGGCGAGGCTGGAAAGGCGAGGTTGTTAACGAAAGTGTTGCCGCGCGCCGCGAGGATGCCCCCGGCGGCCAGTTCGTCGAAGAAGCCCAGGTCGGTCGGGTTGAGGTTCACCAGATACTCGGGGCCGAACAGGTCCGGCGGCCAGAAGTTGAAGACCACGTTGCCCTCGAGGTCGTCGCTGACGCCGTCGAAATTCGAGCCGAAGCGGAACTGCGCCGTGCCGCCAGCGGCGTTGAGCACCGGCACGGCGTTGGTGAAGCGCGTCCGGCCGTCAATGCCCACGCCGAAGAAGTTGCCGGCGATGACGATGTTGGTGCCGGGCGCCTGGCCGTAAAACTCGAGGCTGTGGTCGTAGCCGCCGAAGGCCGGGGGCAGCGTGCCGCCAAAAATGTTGCGCTCGTGGGCGTCGTTCACGCCGTCGCCGTCGGTGCCGATGACCGTATTATTGCCCCCGCGGCCGATCTCGATGAAGCCCTCGAAACTGCCGGCCAGAGCGGGGTCGAGCATCAGGTTCACGTCGCGCAGGCCGTCGGGCATCACGCCGAAGAAATTGCCGGCGATGCGCGCGCCGTGGCCCTCGAGGATGACCGGGATGCCGGGGATGCCCACCAGCACGTTGAAGTCGGCGGGCGCGTTGGTCGCGTCCCGGGGCACGCCGAGGACCACGTCGTTGATGAGGAGGCTTTCCACGTCGGCGCCGGACTCGTCCCGCACGCGGTAGCGGAAGCCGGCGACCCCGTCTGCCGGGCCGGCGAGGGTCGCGCCGTCCGGGTGCAAGCCGATCCAGCAGCCGCTAATCCGGCCCGAGGCGCCCTTGGCGAAGGCCACACCGTACAACGCCACGCCCGCATCGGGCCCAACCCGGGGCACGCCCAGCAGCGCCACGCCGCGCAGCACAAAGCCGCGCGCGCCCAGCACGCCCAAGATCGCCGCCTCGCGGTCGCCAAACCCGGTGTCGTCATTCGGGCCGTCGCCGGGGAAATTCATCAGCCGGTGATTCCCGTTGCGGGAGTCCAGCACGATGCGCAGGCGGGCGTTGTTGGGGGCGAGGATGGGATTGGTGTTCGGCGCGGCGCCCGGTTGGCTGTAGCCGTCAATGACCACGTGGTGCCGCGTGATCAACGGATACCCGTCCGGCGGCGTCTCGATGAGGTGCGGGCCGGGGCCGGGCAGGTTGAAGCGGATTTCGTCGCCGTCCTGCAACTCGGTCAGCGCCTGCAAGAGCGATTTCTGTCCCGCGGGCGGGTTAAGGTTGTCGGCGGTGGTCACCGTGACGACGCGAGCCTGGACCCCGGCAGCGAGGGCGAGCCACACGCCCAGCCCCACGCGGGCGAAAGCGAGAGTGCGCTTGAACATGAGCCGAGTCTGGGCGGGGTCGCGGCGAGCGGCAAGGAAATGAACGGCAGCGCCCAGAGGCGGAAGCGGCCTGGCGGTGCGGCGGCGGCGCCCGGTCCATCGCGCAGCGGGTGGCGTGCGCCGGCGCGGGCGTGCCGGGCGCACAGCCGAAGGTTGAATTCAGGTTGCAGGTTCCTATAGTCCGCCCCACGAATCGGAGCATGAGCGAAAATTCCGCAGACAGCGGCCCGTGGGACGTGGCGGCGGCACGGGCCCTGTACAACATTGACCGCTGGGGCGCGGGGTACTTCGACATCAACGAGGAGGGGCACGTCGTCGTCAAGCCCCTGCAAGACGCCGGCGCGGTGGTGGACCTGACCGACGTGGTGGAGGAGGCGCGCGGGCGCGGGCTACGCTTTCCGCTCCTGGTGCGTTTTCAGGACATTCTCCGGCACCGGGTCGAGGCCGTAAATCGCGCGTTCCGCGCCTCGATCGCCGAGTGCGGTTACCAGGGCCGCTACCGCGGGGTGTTTCCCATCAAGGTCAACCAGCTTCGCGAAGTGGTGGAGGAAATCCTGGACGCGGGCCGGCCGTACGACTTCGGGCTGGAGGTGGGCAGCAAGCCGGAATTGTTTGCCGGCCTGGCACTGCAGGGCCAGCCGGGCAACCTGATCATCTGCAACGGCTACAAGGACGCCGCCTTCATCCGCATGGCCCTGATGGGCTCGCGCCTGGGCAAGGAGGTCATCCTGGTGGTCGAAAAACTCGAGGAGCTGCGGCAAATCCTCGCCCAGGCCCGCCAGGCGGGCGTCGAGCCGGCCATCGGCATCCGCGTGCGCCTGGCCAGCAAGGGCCAGGGCAAATGGGCCGAGAGCGCGGGCGAGAACGCCAAGTTCGGCCTGACCACGGCGGAGTTGCTGGCGGCGGCGGAGCTTTTGCGCGCCGAGAATCTCGCGCACTGCTTCCGGCTGCTGCACTTCCACATCGGCTCCCAGGTGCCGGACATTCTCACCATCAAAAAAGCGGTGCAGGAGGCCGCGCGCTTCTACGCCAAGCTGGTCAAGATGGGCTTCCCCCTCCGGTACCTGGACGTGGGCGGCGGGCTGGGGGTGGATTACGACGGCAGCCGCACCGCGTTCGACAGCTCCACCAACTACACCCTCCAGGAATACACCAACGACGTGGTGTACTACGTGGCCGACGTCTGCAACGCCGAGGGTGTGCGCCACCCGGACCTGGTCAGCGAAAGCGGCCGCGCCCTCGTGGCCCACCACAGCGTGCTCCTGGTCGAGGTCTTCGGCGCCATCGCCAAGGCCCGCCCGCCCACCGCCTTGACCTACGGCGAGCAGGAACATCCGCTGGTGCGCGAGCTGCTCGAAATCCGCCGCCAACTGCCCAAGTTGAACAAGCTGGAGGCCTGGCACGACGCCCTCGAACGCAAGGAGGACGCCCACCACATGTTCACCCTCGGCCTGCTCGAGCTGCCCGACAAGGCCAAGATCGAAACCCTCTACTGGGAAATCAGCGA
Source organism: uncultured Verrucomicrobiota bacterium (assembly GCA_964466945.1). GTDB lineage: Bacteria > Verrucomicrobiota > Verrucomicrobiia > Limisphaerales > J093 > DSVZ01. The sequence continues at coordinate 7,654 of CAYXPA010000060.1, forward strand.
GGCGGTCGTGCGCAGCTTCAAGGGCCAGGCCTACGTGCCCGAGGAAATCCGCAAACTCGAAGACGCCCTGGGCGACCAGTACCTGTGCAATTTCTCCGTCTTCCAATCGCTCCTGGACCACTGGGCCCTGGACCAGCTCTTCCCCATCATGCCCATCAGCCGCCTGCGCGAGCGCCCCACCCGCGACGCCACGTTGGTGGACATCACTTGCGACTCCGACGGCCAGGTCAACCGCTTCATTGACCTGCGCGACGTGCGCGACACCCTGCCGCTGCACGCCCTCGCCGCCAATGGCAACGGCCAGCCCGAACCGTACTACCTGGGCTTCTTCCTCATGGGCGCCTACCAGGACATCATGGGCGACCTCCACAACCTCTTCGGCCGCGTCAATGAACTGCATGTGTTCCTCGATCCCGACGAACCCGCCGGCTACTACGTCGAGGAAATCATCGAAGGCACCACCATCGTCCAGGCCCTCCAGTCCGTGCAGTACGACGAAAACGAGCTCAAACGCCAGATGAAGGCCCAAGTGGACGCCGCCATCAAGGCCGACCGGCTCAAACCCTCCGAGGGCATGCGCCTGCTCGACGACTACGAGAAAGGCCTGCGCGAGTACACCTACCTGACCCTGCCCTGAACGCGTCGCCCAACCGCCCCGGCGACCCCGTCATGGAGACCGCTCCCCCCTCACCTGTCCGGGCGGACCTGCTGCCCGCGCTGGGGCGCTTGGTGCGCGGTTTGGTCATTTTGTTTTGGGCGCTGCCCCTGAGCCTGGTGGTCTGCGTCCAAACCGCCCGTACCACCTTCCTGGCCGGCGCCGGCATTCTGCCCCCCGTGCTGGCGCTGGCGCTGGTGGTGCACGCCCTGTTCCTGATGGCGACCTTTCAGCCGCGCGAGCGTGTCTGGGTGCGGGCACTGGACCGGGTGCGCGTGCTGGCCCTCATCAACCTGGGCCTGGCGCCCTTCCTGCACTGGTGGCGCCAGATGCCCGAGGTCACCCATTACCAGGTCGCCGTCGCCGCGCTGGCGGCCGGCGGGCTGGCTTTTCTGGTCGCGCTCAACGCCGCCTTGCGCCGCCTGGTGGCCATGTTGCCGGACGAAACCCTCCGCCTCGAAGTCCGCCTCTTCACCAACCTCAACCTCGCCCTGCTGGCGGCCCTCGGCCTGCTCGGTCTGGCCCTCAAACTCGGCCTGCAACTGGGCGGCTCCGCCATTGGGTCCCCGTGGGTCCTCGGGTTGATGCTCCACTTCGGCACGGCCGCCCTGCTGGTGTTGGCCCTCCTGCCCGTGGCTCTGACCATGACCCTGATCTGGAAAATCAAGGAAGCCATCCTCCACAGCGTTTTCCATCCGCAAAACCTGGCCGGGAACTGAACTCTGGCCTCCCGCAGGCCCAACGGCCTGCCTGGTACCCGTCGCATCAAGTCGTGCCCTGACCTGCGCCAAGCGACGCACGGCAGGCAGGCGCATTCCAGACCCTCCACGAGGTAGGGCGCCGGGGTGCCGGCGCCGACCGGCGGCCGGGACGCAGCCCGGCCCTACCGCATTGCGCCGCGCCGCCCCGCGGCCCTCCCGCCAGCGCCGGCAAGCCGGCGCACTCCACACGCTTCGCGCTCTACCAGCCGCTCCGTCGGCGCGCCAGCGTTTGGAGTGCGGCCGCTTGCGGCCGCTTTCAGGTCCTCGCCTCCGGCCTCTGGCCTTCGGCATCCTCCCCCCTCCCTCCTCACTCCTCGCTTCCCACTGCTGCTTGGATCGGGCGCCGGGGCGCCGGCGCCGACCGGCGGCCGGGACGCAGCCCCGCCCTACCGCATTGTGCCGCCCCGTCCCGCGGCGCTACCGACAGCGCCGGCAAGCCGACCTGCCTGCGGCAGGCAGGTAGCCCGCCACCACGGGCCGGTGGTCCGCTCCCGCTCGACTGCATCGCTCAGCCAGGATGCGCCCCCCGCCAAATGCTCTCTCCCCGGCGGTGCTTGCGCGGGCCGGGGTCTTGGGTTTCCCTCGCCGGATGCGGGCGTTGCGACGCTGGGTTTACTGGCTGCCGGCGGCGGCCTGGATGGTGACGATTTTCGTCGGCTCGACGGGGTTGCTGTCCGACAGCCGCACGTCGCGGTTCCTTGCGCCGCTGTTGCGCTGGTTGGTGCCGGGCATCGCCGAGGAAACGGTGAGCCGGATCGTGTTCGCCGTGCGCAAGTGCGCCCACGCCGGCGAGTATGGTTTGCTGGCCGTGCTGGTGCTGGCGGCGTTGGGCGGGACTTTCCGGCTGCTGCCGCGCGCGTGGTCGGGGCGGCGGGCGGGTTGGGCGTTGTTGATTTGCGCCGGGTACGCCGTGAGTGACGAGGTGCACCAGGCGTTTGTGCCCTCGCGCTTCGGCAATCCGGTGGACGTGCTGATTGACACGGCCGGCGCGGCGGCGGCGTTGCTGATGCTGCGGGCGTGGTGCGGCTGGCGCGCGCGCCGGCGGACCGGGCCCGCGGGGCGGGCGCGGCCGGGTGAGCGCGTTTCATCGGTGGGGGTCAGGGAACCTGCGCCTCGGCCTTGAGGAGGGTGAGCAGCATCGAGAACCGCTCGAGCGCTTTCACGGCGTGCGGCAGGTGCGGCGGCATGTACAAGAGGTCGCCGGCCTGCAAGGCGCGGGTCTCGCCGCCCAGTTTCCATTCGCAGCGGCCGGTGAGCACCTGCACGAGGGCGTGGTGGGGCGAGGTGTGCTCGGTCAGTTCCTGACCGGCGTCGAAGCCGAAGAGCACCAGCCGGCCCGACGCGGTGCGCAGCAGGGTGCGACTGACGATGCCGTGAGGGGCGAACTGGGTCTCGGCCGCCAGGGCCAGCACGGTGGCCCGGTCCGGGGAAAGCAGTGGCGTCTCATTCATGACGGGAGCGTGACAGCCCGCGCGCGGCCGCGCCTTGATGGGGGTCAACCCGGGACTGAAGCCCTCGGCGCATTTGGCTTGTGGGGCGGACGGGCGGGCGGCACAAAAGGTCGTGCCGCACCATCTGCGCTTTTCGGTCATGCAAATCCCCGCTGCTTTCCGGTTCTTGGTACCTGGTTCGTTGCCACTGCTGGCCGCCGGCCTGCTCAGCGGCCCGGGGCTTGCCGCCGCCCCGGCCCGGGCCGGGGACCTGGTCTGGCGCACGAGCGCGCTCGAGGTCGAGGTGTCCACCAACACCGGCGCGTACGCCATTCTGGACCGGGTGACCGGCGTGGTGTGGCGCTCAAATCCGTTCGCGGCGCGCTTCGGCACGGCGGAGGTGGCGGCGGGAGATCGGACGTTCACCGCCACGCTCGACCGCTGCACGGCGCGGGCGGACCGGGAGCGTCTGGAACTGACCTTCACGCCCGTGCCGGAGCGGGCGGACCTGTGGTTGCGGGTGGAGTTGCGCGCGGCCGAGGGCAGCCGGGCGCTGGATTTTGCCTGGGACGCGGCCGCGGGGCTGACGGTGCACCGGGTGCGGTTGCTGGACCGGGCGCTGGGCGTCGAGGCGGCGGAGGGCGGTGGCGTGCTGGTGCCGGTGCGGCGGGGCCTGTTTATTACGGCGGACAGCGGGCGGGCGTTTCATCACGAGTTCGACACCTACGCCTACGAGGGATGCCACATGACGATGCTGGGCGTGTTGCGCCAGGGCACGGCGGCGCTGGTGCACTGGCGCGACCCGTACATCCGCGCGGAGGTGGACAGCGTGTTTACCAACCGAGCCGGCGCGGCGCGCGGCCAGGTGGTCACCACCAGCCTGGTGTTGCAGGGCTCGGCGCGGCGGTTCCGCGTGGCGTTTCTGGGCCGCGGCGACCACGTCACGGTGGGGCGCGCGTACCGCGAGGTGGCCCGGCGTGAGGGCTGGTGGGTGCCCTGGACGGTGAAGCTGGCGGAACACCCGGAGCGCGCGCGGCTCTTCGGCGCCTCGAATTACAAGCTCTGGAGCCTGCTGGACCGCCGCATGAACGAGGAGAGCACCCGCGAGGAGCGGGTGACGGTGAACTGGACCTTTGACGAGGCGGCGCAGGTGGCCGAGCACCTGAAGCGGGACCTCGAGCTCGAACGGGTGCTCTTCCTCCTGGGCGGGTGGATTCACCGCGGCTACGACAACCAGCACCCGGACATCCTCCCCGCCGCGCCCGAGTGCGGCGGCGACGCCGCCTTCGCCGACTGCGCCCGGCGCGTGCGCGCCCTGGGTTACCTGCTGGGCCTGCACGACAACTACCAGGACATCTACCGCGATTCGCCCTCGTGGGACGAGGGCCTCGTCATGAAAAACCGCGACGGCTCGCTGGCGCGCGGCGGCCACTGGGCCGGCGGGCGGGCGTGGTTGACCTGCTCGAAAATGGCGCTCGAACTGGCCCGGCGCCCGCAAAACCTCCCCGCCGTGCGCGCACTGACCGCGGCGGACGCGTACTTCATTGACACGACCTACGCCGCCGGCCTGATGGAGTGCTTCGACCCGCGGCACCCGTTGACCCGGCACGACGACCTGTACTGGAAGCAGGCCCTCTCGGACTACGCGCGCGGGGTGTTCGGCATCTTCGGCAGCGAATGCGGTCGGGAGTGGGCCGTCCCGCACAGCGATTTCTTCGAGGGCCTGACCGGGGTCAGCGGCCGGCATTTCCACGACGCGGGCCTCGAGGCCAAGGTGGGCGGGGTGAGCGTGCCGTTGTTCGAGGTGGTGTACCGCGACTGCCTCGCGCTCTATGGCAAGTACGGCTACGACATCCGGCAGGCGGCGGGCTACGTGCTGGACCATCTGGTGATCGGCCGGCCGCTGCATTACCACAACGTGCCGCCGCACCGGTACTGGCTGGAGGCCGCGCGCGACGAAGAGGCGGTCCGCCCGGCCATTGGCGAGTTCGAGGCCGTCGGCCCGCACCGCTTCCTCATCAGCTACCGCTGGCACGTGCAGCGTACCCCGGCGCGGGACTGGCGGGTGTTCGTCCACTACACCACGCCCGATGGCCAGATCGCCTTCCAGGACGATCACGACCCGGACACGCCGGCCACGCAGTGGAATCCGGGCGTGATGGAGTTCGGCACCTTCGGCCGCGAGGTGCCCGCGTGGCTGCGCGGCACGTTTGACATCCGCATGGGCTTGTTCGATCCGGCCAGCGGGCGGCGCGCGGAATTGCCGGGGCCCGACGATGGCGAGCGCCGGCACGTGGTGGGGCGGCTGGTGTGCACGGGAGCGCAAGTCCGCTTCGAGCCGGCGTCGGCGCCGGCCGGGGTGCGGGCGAATCCGGCGGTGTTCCTGCGCGGGGATCAGGGCTGGACCGCCGGGCTGCATCCCTACGACCGGTTCGTGAAGAACACGCACGAGGTGCTTTCGCCCCTGCACGAGCTGACCGCGCAACTGCCGCTGACCGAACACCGGTTTCTCACGGCCGACCGCCGCGGGCAGCGCACCGTGTTCGGCGCCGGGCACCGGGCGGTGACGGTGACGGTGCACGCGGGCGAGGGCACGCTGCGGGTGCGCTCGCCGCTGGGCGGGGAGGTGGAGCTGCCGCCGTTCGGGTTTTTGGTGGAGGCGCCGGAGTTTGTGGCCTTTCACGCCACGCGCTGGGCGGGCCGGGAGTATCCGGGGGCGGCGATGTTCACGCTGCGCAGCCTGGACGGCCGGCCGCTGCGGCGCTCGACGCAGGTGCGCGTGTACCACGGCTGGGGCCCGGCCGAGATTCGGATCGGCGCCCGCGACTTCACCGTGCCGCGCCAGGCGGTGGTCAACGTCCGGGATGGCGGTTGAGCCGTTGGATGGCCCGGGCCGGGGAATTATTCTCCTGTCCGGGCCCGCCGGTGATGAGGTCGTGCCTCAGCGTGCGCCCCGCCGCAGGGTGTATTGGGGTACCCAGCGGGTGGTGTAGCGGCGCATGGGGGCGTCGCTGGCAAACGCCGGGCGTTCCTCGCGCCCGTAGCGCTGGTCGTCCATCCCGTGCCAGGGCAGCGGCTCGACCTTCCAGCCCAGTTCGACGTGGAAGTCCGCGTCCTTGTCCCAACCCACGGTGTAGAGGAAGAAGCTGCGTTGCATGCCCGGCGGGCGGGGCGGGAGGCGGTCGGCGGCCCACTCGAGGGTGAGCTCGTCCCCGCCGTTGAGGAGGGCCAGGGCGTTGTCCTCGTGCGCGATCAGTTCGCCGACCGGTCCGTAGCGGGTGCACCAGCCGCGCGGGGTGATGGTCCAGGGCGCGTTTTGAAAGACGCGCTCGTACACGGGCGTAAGCGGGAAGGTCCAGTCCAGGTCGGCATACTCGCTGAAGCCGCGCCAGTGCAGGTCGGCGCGGTCGGGGGCCAGCCGAACAATGCGCGTATCGTCGGCGCGCCGGCGCTCGAACAGGGCGATGCGGTCCCAGTGAATCTCGAAGGCGGTGCTCAGGCGCAGACGGTGACTGCCGGGCGGCAGTTTGCCGGCCAGGTCCACGAGGATGGTCTTGGTCTTGCCGGAGGGCGCGCCGGCCACCACGTCCACGGGTTGCCAGCGGTCCGGGGCGGTTTCGACCTCGAGTTGCGGGAACGGGAAGGGCAGGTCCGGGTGGTGCGAAGCGGCCACGTTGGCCATGCCGCCGCCGAAACGCAGCCAGCCGGTGAGCGCCAGGACCCACGGCCGGTTGGTGGCCAAGGGCCCGAAGTCCAGCACCACGCCGTGCGGCTCGGCCAGGCCGCGCAGTTGGGGGATGCGCAACCGGTGCGGGGAGACGCGCCGGTCATCGGCGGCCTGGAGCAGGTCGGTGCAATCGCTGCCGTCCAAGCGCGTGGCGGCGCGCAGCGGCACGCGGTTTTCCAGCGTCCACAACTCGCCCGGCGGGAACGGCGGGCCGGGGCGGAATTTGTCGGTGGTGTGGACCTCGGTGCCCGCGGGGTGGTCCACCACCAGCAGTTTGGCTTCGTCGAGGTAAAGCACCTCGCGCAGTTCCTCGGTGATCTGCACCACGTAACGCCCCGCGCGCGGCGGGAAGCGGGTTTCGTCGCCCAGCCCGACGTGCTCGCGGGGGTCGGCCGCGGCGAACACGGTATCGGCCACGCGCAGGCCCAACGGGGCGGAGCCGAGGATGTCGGTGACGAAACGGAAGCCCCGGCCGTCCCAGGCGTACAGGTACGGGCAGGAACCGGTGGGCAGGACCGGCTCGGGCACCTCGAGCGGGCGCTGCGGGTCCACCTTCACATCCACGATGTTGAAGGGCAGGTCGAACCAGCGGGCGGTGAGCGAGTCGAGCTGGTCGCGGGGGCCGACGCCGATCTCGATGGGCGGGGCCTGCACGGTGCGATGGACGCGGAAGCTGGCGGAGGCGATTTCGATGCGGATGCCCAGGCCGTTGGCGTTGGAGCGGTTGCCGATGAGGCGCAGCTTGAGCTGGCGGTTGGCGTTGCCGCCGTCGTTGCGCCAGGCGCGCAGGCCCTGGCCCTCGAGGGCCAGCACCAGGTCGGTGTCGCCGTCGCCGTCGAAGTCCGCCAGCGCCGCGTCGGTGACGCGGGCGGCCGGCGCGGCGTCGAGCTGGGTGCGTGCGGTGACGTTCTCGAAGCGGCCGTCGCCCAGGTTGCGCCAGAGCTGCACGCCCCGGCCGAGGGTCAAGAGGTCCAGCCAGCCGTCGTTGTCGTAGTCCACCAGCCGCAGGGCCTCGAGCCCGGGCTGCGCGATGGGCAGGCGGTGGAAGCGGTGGATGCCGCCCAGGAGCAGGTCCACGTGCTCGCTGCCGCCTGCCAGCAGGTCCGTGCGCGAATCGCCGTTGACGTCGCCTACGGCCAGGACGGCGCCCTCGAGCTGGCCGGGCGGGAAATTGGTGGGCACCAGCGGCCCGCCGCGTTGTTTGAGAAGCAGCAGGGGCGGGGCGTTGGTACGGGAGACGATCACGTCCAGCAGGTCGTCGTTGTTCCAGTCGTCCACGACCACCTGGCGCGCGCCCGCAATCGCCGCCGGCACGCCGGACGTGGCGGTGATGTCCACGAAGTACATGTTGCCCAGGTTGCGCCACACGCGCAGCCGGGCGGCGTCCGGCGTGAGGGCCAGCAGGTCGAGCTTGCCGGTGAAGTCCAGGTCCACCACCGCGCCGGCGCGGCCCGCCAACCCGGCCAGGCCCGAGGCGCGGGTCAGGTCGCGCGCCACGCCGTTGGTCTGGAAGCGGAAGGCGTGCGCGGCGGTGTCGCCCAGCACGATCACGTCGTCGAAGCGGTCGTTGTTGAGGTCGCCCACGATGGCCTGGAAGTACTGCGCCCCGTCCTTGAGCGGGAGTCGTTCGCCCAGCGGGCCGAAGCGGCCGCCCAGGTTGGCCAGCAGCCGGAAGCCCGCGTCGCCTTCGCGCGCGAAGAGGCTGTTGCGGCCGTCCCGGTTGTAGTCCAACACCGCCAGCGGGCCGGCGTACTTCGAGGCTTCGCTGCCCAACAGGGACACGGTCACGTCGGCAAAGGCGACGGCGATGCCCTTGGGGTCGGGCTTTTCCGGGCGCACCGGGGCGCGGGCCTCGGTGTGCTTGCAGCGCTCGTACGTGGCCAGCGTGGCGGGCGGGGCGTCCTTGGGCATGACGGTCTGGTGTTGCGCGATGGCTTTGAGGCCCTCCTCCTGCCGGCCGGCGCGGATCAACGCCTGCCCCAGCGCGTACCAGGCGGCCGGGTGCTTCGGCTCCAGGCGCACCACTTCTTGAAACGACGCCACGGCGTCCTCGAAGTTGCCCAGCTCGGCCTGGGCGCGGCCCAGTTGGTAATGCACGGCGGCCACGTTCGGATCGAGGTCGCGCGCCGAGAACAGGGCCTTGACGGCTTCCTCGAACTGGCGCAGGCGCAGATGCGCGCAGCCGGCGACGTAGTACGCAGCGGCCAGATTGCGGTCGAAGCTCAGCGCCTCCTCGGCCCGGCGTAACGCCTCTTCCGCGTGGCCGGCCAGCAGATGGGCGTTGGCCAGATTGAGCAGGGCGTCCGGGCGCGAGGGTTCCCGCTGCACGGCCTGCTCGAACAAGGGCAGCGCTTTCTCGACCTGGCCCTGGTCGTAGTAGTTCTTGCCAGTGCTCATCAGGCGGGAGAACTCATCGTCGGCGTCCGGAGCGCCGGGGCGGGAGCAACCGGCCAGCGTCAACAACAACAAGCCGAGCCCCCCCGCCAACCACGCCCCGGTGCAGCGTCCCGACACACGGGCAACCGGAAAAGCGGCCGGTGAAGTCATGTCCGCAGCTTACCGGCCGACCGGTCCGCGGCAAGGCGGAAGGCCGGAGGAATGGCGCCCACCGGCGCCGCTTGCGAAAGGCCCGCGCTTGGACCGCGGACCGTGCATTCAAGGCCGCGGGCTTCAGCCGGCGGTTCGGCGGTGAATTGACCGGCGTCCGGCCAGCCGAGCGGGGCAAGGTTGACACAGAGCGGGTCCTGCCGGACCTTGAGCGCGGAGTTTGCCACATGAAACGGCTCAACGCGCTGACCTTGACCGCCACGCTGGGCGGATGGCTCTTGGCCGTCGGAGTTTCGGCCCAAGACCCGGCGTCGCCGTCGTCCGAAAGCCGGCCGCCCGCGCCGGCACCGCCCGCTCCCCCCGCAGCGTCCACGAACCTGGTGGAAGCCGCCGAGGACACCACGCGCCTGCCCCCGACCGTGGCGCCGCTGCTGGTCTCGCCGCCGCCCGTGCCGTTGACGCCGAGCCGTTATGGCGGCGTGATCGGCCAGGCCCTGGAAGCGCGGCAGCCCTGGCAGTTGTTCAATCCGCTGGCGCCGCCCGAGTTTGGGGACGGCACGCAAAATCTCTCAGTGAACCCGGTGACCGGGCGGGCCGAGGGCGTGACGCTGCTTTCCTTCCAGCTCAAGCCCAAGCCCGGCGCCAAGAAAAACACCCGCCGCGTCAACGCGCCGGAGCGCTGAAACGGGTGCCTCGGACATTTTGCAAGTCCTTGGCGAAGCGGTCCGACCGGCGCGACGCTTCCCTAAGTTTTCTTTGCGGTACTACGGGCCGGCATCCGGCATCGGGTATCTGGCATCCGGTATCTGGCATCTGGCATCCAGCATCCCACTTCTCACTCCTCGCTTCTGACTTCTGTCACCTGACTCTCTCCCTCAGCGCCCGGCCTGCTTTTGCATCTGGGCGATGAGGGCTTCGTTCAGGGCCCTGGCCGGATTGTACCCCAACACGCGCAACTTCATGTGCAGCGCGGCCACCTCGACCAGCCGCGCCACGTCGCGTCCCGGGCGGATGGGGATGGTCATGTGCGGCACGGCCACGCCCAGAATCTTGATGGTTTCCATCTCTTCGCCCACCCGCTCGACTTCGGCGGCGGCGTCCCAAACCTTGAGCGTGACGGCCAAGTCCACCCGTTTCTCGGTGCGAATGCCTTTGACGCCGAACATGGCCGGCACGTCCACCACGCCGATGCCGCGCACCTCCATGAAATTGCGGCCCAGTTCAGGGCTGGTGCCGATGAGCTCCCGGCCGGCGTGCACGCGCAGGAGGGTGGTGTCGTCGGCCACCAGGCTGTAGCCGCGTTCGACCAGGCCGATGGCGCATTCGCTTTTGCCCACGCCGGGTTCGCCCAGGATCAGCACGCCGATGCCGCGGATGTCCACCATGCTGCCGTGGATGCGCTGGCGGGGGGCGAAATGCTCTTCCAGGGCGAGCGTGGCCCGGTTGATAAAGCGCATGGTGACCAGCGGGCACCGGAAGACCGGCACGCCGCGGGCCTCGGCCTGGCGCTTGAATTCCTCGTCCGGCTGCCCGCCGCGGCAGAAGACCGCGCAGGGGATGCGGGTGGCGAAAAACTCCGCATAGCGCGTGGCGCGCGCGGCCGGGGGCAGCGAGCGCAGGTAATGCATTTCGGCATTGCCGAAGACCTGGACGCGGTACTCGGCGAAGTATTTGCGGAACCCGGCCAGCATGAGCCCGGGGCGGTTGACCGCCGGCTCGCGGATCAGCCGGCCCAGACCGCGCTCGCCGGCCACCAAGCGCAGTTCCAAGTCCCGGTGGTGGGCGTGGTAGAACTTCTCGACGGTGAGCGCGGGAGGGGATTTCACGTCGGCCATCGCGTGCGTTTGGATTCGCACGCAGTCTGGGGCGGGCGGCCGCCGCGGCAAGGCAAAACCGGGCTCAAAGGTTGAACTCGGGGCCGAGGTAAATCTCCCGGGCCCGGGGGTCGTTGACGAGGAAATCAGCCGACCCTTCGCACAGCACCTCGCCCTTGTGGATGATGTAGGCCCGGTCCACCAGCTTGAGCGTCTCGCGCACGTTGTGGTCGGTGATGAGGATGCCCAGGCCGCGTTCCTTGAGCCGGCGAACGATCTTTTGCACCTCATAGACCGCGATGGGGTCAATGCCGCTGAAAGGCTCGTCCAGGAGCATCAACCGCGGGCTGGTGATGAGCGCGCGGGTGATCTCCAGCCGGCGTTTCTCACCGCCGCTGAGCTGGTAGGCCCGGCTTTTGGCCAGCGGCGTCAGGTCCAGCTCGTCCAACAGGTAGCGCAGACGCAACTGGCGCTCGGCGCGGCTGAGCCGGCAGGTCTCGAGGATGGCCAGCAGGTTTTGCTCGACGGTAAGTTTGCGGAAGACCGACGGCTCCTGGGTCAGGTACCCGATGCCCAGCCGCGCGCGCTGGTGCATGGCCAGGCGGTCCATGGACCGGCCCGCGAAGCGGACCTCGCCGGCGTCCGGCCGCACCAGGCCCACGACCAGGTTGAAGGTGGTCGTCTTGCCCGCGCCGTTGGGCCCCAGCAACCCCACAATCTCCCCGGCCCGCACCTGAATGCTGACGCCATTGACCACCCGGCGCTTGCGGTATTCCTTGACGAGCTTGACGGTTTCCAGCAGCGGCTCGGCCGCGGCCACGGCCACCGCCGGGGCTTCCGCGCCGGCCGGTTGAGGTGAAGTCTGGGGAGCGTGGGACATGGTTGCGCGGGGGCTTCAACGCCCGGGCGGGCGCGCCAGGAGATTGGTGCGGAGCCGGTCCGGCAGGGCGGTCCACTCGAGAAGGAAAGCGCCGCGGCCACCGGCCCGGTGGTGGCGCGTGTCCCAGGTCAGGACTTCGGCCCCGGTGATGCGGCCCTCGGGGGTCTCCACGCGCGGCTGGCCGGTCAACTCCAGCCGGCCCGTGGCCGCGGTGTACGTGGCGCGTTCGCCCTCGGCCCGGCGGTCGCCGCGGCTCACGCGCACCTGTCCGGCGGCGGTGGCGCGGTCCAGGCGATTGGTGCCGGGCAGAAACCACGCCTGCACGCTTTGCGCCTGCACTTCGGTCAACAGCGCGGCCCGGGCGGCCTCGCGAGACTCGCGCTGCCGGGCCGTGACGCCGCCGGCGGCTTCGAGCTGCCGCAAGAAGCCGTCGGCCGCGAACTCGGCGCGCAGCCGCTCGCACTCGAGGGCGCGGGTCAACCCCGGACGTTCGGGCCGGGCGAACTGTTCGAGCCGCACCGCGCCGAGGGCCTCGATCGCCTCGAGCTGGTCGCGGTAAAACACGGTCAGGTCGCGGCAGGTCAGCTCGCCCAGCGGTTGCTCGCCGGCGAACACCCGGGCGCGCACCGGCGGGGCGAAGGTGAGGCGGCCGGCCGCGAAGTGCGCGGCTTCGGCCTCGATCACCACGAACAGATTGGTCCACGCCCGGGCCGGCGGGCGGTGGGTCGGCAGGGCGGCCGAGGCGGCGGACGCAAAGGCCCCGGCGGGCAGGCGCAAACGGGCCCCGCCGAGCACCGCCACGGAGCGCTCGCGGAGGTTCAGGCGCAGGCGCTCGCCGCTGACCTCGCGGCCGCGCCCGCTCCAGTGCGGGGCGCCGCTCAGTTCGAGCACGTCGTTGGTGAACCGGGCCCGCGCGGCGGTGGCGCGCCAGGCTTCGGCGAGGTCGGCAATGACCACGTTGGTCTCGGCCAGCACGCCTTGCACCGGGCCGTTGGTGGGTGGCAGGAACAGGGTGAGGGCTTCCGCGGTCAAGCGGACGAACTCGCGGCCCGATTCAGGGGTGCCGGCGGGCGCGGCGGGCGCGTTTCCCGGCAGGGGCCAGAGGCTCGGGCTGTTGGTGCCCAGGGGGAGTTTCAGGCTGGAACGGCCCAGGGCGCGCAGGGTCTGCGGCGCGCCGCCGGCACCGCGTTCGAGCCGGAAAAGGTCGGCCTGCGCCTCGCGCACTGCGTCGGTCCAGCGGGGCCGGCCGGTCAACTCGATTTCCTCGCCGGCCTCGGTCAGGCGGTACTCGGCGCGTTCGCTGGTGGTGCGGCTGCCGTCGCGTCGGCTGAGGATTTCCACGTCCCCCTCGACCTCGAGCCGGTCAAACCGTCCGGCGGGGCCGCGCCGGGCCGCGAGGCGCTCGGCGCGGACCTCGAGCTCGGGGTCCGCGGCTTGGACCTGGCGGCGGAAGGCAACCTGGTTCGAGGCCAGGTGCAACTGCATTTCTCCGGCCCGGATGGTGAGGACCTGGCCCGCGGCGGCCGGGTCGGCGGGGCGTTTGCGGATGCGGGTGTGGACCTGGTTGGAGACGGTCAACTCGCCGGTGGTCTGCTGCCACTGGAAGCCGGTGCCCTCGAGGTCAAGCTGGCCGTCGCCGGTGGCGACGTGCAGGCCGGCGGCGGAGCTGACGCGGTTGGCGCGCAGGTCCACCACGCAGTTCGAGGCCAGGATGAGGAGTTGGACGTTGGTGGGGCCGGCCGGGTACTGGTGTTCGACGCGCGCCGTCTCGAGCCACACCGTGCCGTCGGGTTGCGTGCGCGCGCCGGTGCCGGTGAGCAGGCCGGTTTGCTTGTTCTGGCTGAGCAACGGCAGCCGGAACTCGCCCGCGCGGGCCGCCGGACGGGGCGCCGGTTCGCCGCCGCGCACCTCGCCGCCGGCCAGGGCGAGCGCGAGCAGGACCAGAGGCGGGCGCGGCGAACGCATGGCAGCTCAGGCGGAAAACTCGGCCACGAGCGGGGCCCATTTGTCCTGGGCCTTGAGGATCATTTCCGCGACTTCGCGCACCGCGCCGTGGCCGGCGGAGGCGCGGGTGATGTAATGGGCCAGGGCCTTGGCTTCGGGGATGGCCTGGTTGACGGTCACGGCCAGACCGGCGCGTTTGAGCGCGCCCAGGTCCACGATGTCGTCGCCCATGAAGCAGACGTCCTCCCAGGTCAGTTGGGTCCGCGCCAGGAGGTCCTCGATCACTGCGACCTTGCTGCCCGGGGCCTGGTGGAGGAAGTCAATCTGCAGGTCTTCCGCGCGCCGGCTGGTGGCCACGGAGGCGCGGTGGGACACCCAACCCACCTTGACGCCCTGCTTTTGGAGGAGGCGCAGGCCGAAGCCGTCGCGAATGTTGAAGCGCTTGGTCTCCTCGGCGCCGCCCATGTAAATGCCCGCGTCGGTGAGGATGCCGTCCACATCGCACAAAAAGAGCTTCACGCGGCGGAGGCGCTGCAGCAACTGCGGGTCCGGCGCGGGTCGGGCCGGCGCGGGGGCGGCAGCCGCGGCGGGCGCGGCTGGTGCAGCAGGTTGCCTCGGACCGGCCGCGGGGGCGGGACGAGGCGGGCGAAACGGGCGGGGACGGTCCGCGTACGGGCGCGGCCGGGGTTCCCAGCGCGGGTAGGGCGCGGGCCGGCGGTAAGGGTAACCGGAGTCGCGGTCGTCGCGCCGGACGTAACGCCGCGGTCCGGCGTAAGGCCGCGGGGGCGGCGGCGGGGGGTCTTCGGGCCGGCGGGTGGGCGGGCGGAAGCGGGGGGCGTTGGGGGCAGGGGTGGGATCGGGGTTCATGCCAGGGCTTCGTGCAGGCGCACCAGTTGTTCGAGCAGGCGCGGGAGTTGTTTGAGGGGAATCATGTTGGGGCCGTCGCTCAGGGCGCGGTCCGGGTCGGGGTGGGTCTCGAAGAAGACGCCGTGGGCGCCGGCGGCCACGGCGGCGCGGGCCAGCACGGGCGCGAACTCGCGCTGGCCGCCGGAGCGGTCGCCCCCCGCGCCGGGCAACTGGACCGAGTGGGTGGCGTCGAAGATCACCGGCCAACCCCAGGCGCGCATCTGCGCCAGCGCGCGCATGTCCACGACCAGGTTGTGGTAGCCGAAGGTGGTGCCGCGCTCGGTCACCAGCAGGCGCCGGGCGCCGGCGGCGACGGCCTTGGCCACGACCTGGCCCATCTCGGCGGGCGAGAGGAACTGGCCTTTCTTGAGGTTCACGATGCGTCCGGTGGCCACGGCGGCGGCGATCAAATCGGTTTGGCGGCAGAGGAAGGCCGGGATTTGCAACACGTCCACCACCGCCGCGGCGGGCGCCGCCTGGGCCTCGGTGTGGATGTCCGTGAGCACGGGCACGCCGGTTTCGCGGCGCACGCGGGCCAGGACCTCGAGACCGGCCTCGAGGCCGGGGCCGCGAAAGGACCGGGCCGAGGTGCGGTTGGCCTTGTCGAAACTGGCCTTGAAGACATACGGGAGCCCCAGGCGCGCGCAGTGGCGGGACATAAATTCCGCCACGCGCAGGCACAGCGCCGCGCTTTCGATCACGCAGGGGCCGGCGATCACGCAAAGGCGCCGCGGCGCGCGCAGCCGGTTCCAAATCGAGCCGAGGGCGTCGGACACGGTTGCCGTTGTACCAGCCGGCGGGGCGCAAGGCAAAGGATTGCGCGGCCGCGCGGCGGGGCGGGCGGCCGACGCGCGCGGTTGCCGTGCCGCGGGGGCCGCGTCAGAATAGCCGCGCGTTGCCTCACGTCGAACGCCCTGCGTCATGACCAAAGCGCTGCTGTGTCTCGTCGCGTTGTGCGCCGCCCTGCCTCGGGGGGCCAGCGCGGCACCGTTGTTCCAACTGACCTTCCAGGAGGCCGAGCCGGGCCAGGTGCCGGCGGAGTTGCTGGTGCTGGACGGCGCGTTCGCCGTGCGCGCCGAGGGCGAGGCGCGCTTCCTCGAACTGCCCGGCGCGCCGCTCGAGACCTTCGGCGTGCTCTTCGGCCCCGCGGTGACGAACGACGTGGCCGTGAGCGCGCGCTTTTACGGCACGGGCAGCGGGCGGCGTTACCCGGCGTTCGCGCTCGGCCTGGGCGGCGTCAACGGCTACAAGCTCCGCGTCAGCCCCGGCAAAAAACAACTCGAACTGCTCAAGGCCGACACGGTGCTCGAAGGCATCCCGTATGCGTGGGAATCCGGCAAGTGGACGTACCTGCGCCTGCAAGTGCGGTCGGCGGGCGGCGCGTGGAAGATCGAGGGCAAGGCCTGGACCGAAGGCGCCCCCGAACCGGCTGCGTGGCTGATCGCGCGCGAGGAAACCGAGGCGCCGCGCCCGGGCCGGGCCTCGATCTGGGGCGCGCCTTTCGCTGGCACGCCAATCCGGTTTGACGACCTCACCCTGAGCGCCGTCCCGAGGGCCGACTGAGTCGGTACGGTTCGGCAGGTTTCGAGGGCACCGCCAACCTGCCCTCACTGAGCCTGCCCGCCGGCAGGCAGTAACCGGTTGCCGGCTTCGGGTTTTGCGGGTTGCCGCACCAAAGGGTGCACCCTGCCCGCGATGTGGGAGGGCCGCGCGGCGGCGCGGCCGATGACGGCGCCGACACAGCGGCGCCCTACCGACCCCCGCCGCCATCGCTCAGTGGCCCGTTCCACCCGTGCGAAGGCGGCAACTTTTCGACCGAGCCTCCCTCCGCGCGCCCGAACGGCCGGCGCGACCGGGCAAAGAAGTGTTGCTCTCGCGACGCGGCCCCGGTACCGAAGGCCGATGCTGACGCCCGCCTCGCTTTCCGCCGCGCCCGTCTCCGACCGGCTCCGGCCCTCGGTCCTGGCGCTGGTGGCGGCCAACCTGGTCCCGTTGGGCGGCGTGCTCTTCCTGGGCTGGGAGATTTTCCCGCTGGTGTTCCTGTTCTGGCTGGAGAACGTGATCGTGGGCGGGTTCAACGCGCTGAAGATGCTCCTGGCGCACCCCGCCCAACCGGTCGGCTGGGTGGCCAAGGCGGCGTTGATTCCGTTCTTCTGTTTTCACTACGGCATGTTCTGCTTCGTGCACGGCGTATTTGTCGTCGTGCTCTTCGGCCGGGGCACGGTGGCGGTGAAAGGTTTCCCGGACGCGGCGCTGTTTTGGCAGGTGCTGACCGGCCAACACTTGTTTTGGGCGGCGCTGGCGCTGGCGGCGAGTCACGGGGTTTCGTTCATCCTGAATTACCTCCGCTCCGGCGAGTACCAGCAGGCCCGGCTCGAGACGCTCATGCAGGCGCCCTACGGGCGGGTGGTGGTGCTGCACGTGGCCATCCTGGGCGGCGGGTTTTTGATCATGGGGCTGGGCTCGCCCGCGTGGGCGCTGGCGCTGCTGGTCTTCCTGAAAATCGGCCTGGACGTGCGGGCACACCTGCGGGAACGCCGGCGGTTCGCCGCGGGAACGGAAGACCGCAAAGCGGAGCAGCCGGACTGAGCGGCCCGGGCCGTCGCGGCGGCGCGGTCAGGTCCGGTTCAAGAACACGTACACCTGCCGGTCCGTGCCGGGCAGGTAGAGGTTGCCGGCGGGATCGAAGCTCGGCGCGGCCTGGAACCCGCGCCCGGCCTCGAACACGACCTGTCCCTGGCCGCCGGGTTCGATCCGGTGCAGCCGCCCCAAGGGATCGCCCACCCAACAGCGCCCGCTGGCGTCGCTCACCGGCGCGGCCAGCAAGTATTCCGCGCCGGAGTCGTACCGCAGCCGGGGCTCTGGCCGGGCGGGGTCGCAGCGATGCACGCTCCCCGCCAGGTCCGCCACCCACGCCGCGCCGTCCGGCGCCAGCGCGGGCGGGGCCTGCACGCCGCACGGGAAGGGCCAGCGCCCGGCCAACCGACCTTCGGCCAGCGCCCAAACCACCAGCGCCGCGCCGCGACCGTCATTGGCCACAAACCACACCCGCCCGCGCGCCCCGTCCACGACCGGCGCGGCCGTCACCGGGGTGCGCCCCGCGCCGCGCGGGCCTTC
>CAYXPA010000061.1:0-25233 GCA_964466945.1 uncultured Verrucomicrobiota bacterium
TGCATCCTCCACGCCCCCGGCAGCCTCTGCACCTACGAGCCGCAATGGGGCAGCGACGTCTTCGCCATGTACCAAAGCATGGTCGAGGGCCGTTACGTGCCCTGGGACCTCCTCGTCAAAGACATGCCCAAGGAACGTCACCGGGACCTCGACTGGATCGTGGACCAGCTTGACTGGCCCAAGAACACCGACCCCAACTTCAAGGACCACCACTACCTCGAACCCGTCCCCGTCGCCGACACGGCCCGGGAAGGCTTCGTGGACCGCTGGATCGTCTATGGCCGCATTGACGGCGAACAGCTCTTCACGGCCAAGGAACTCACTGTGGACCCCGGCGTGAAATGCGCCATCAAAGACAACGGCGCCTACGGCCTCATCTGCGTCCAGGGCACCGGCAAGATCAACGGCCAGCCGCTCAATTCGCCCAAGCTCATCCGCTTCCACGAACTGACCGAGGACGAATACTTCGTCAGCGAGGACGGCGCGAAGGCGGGTGTGACCTTCGAGAACACCAGCCTGACCGAGCCGCTGGTCACCCTCCGCTACTTCGGCCCCGAAGTGAATCCGGACGCGCCAGAAGTGGGCGCGCACAAGCCGAAGGGTCGCTGACTCTGCGTGTGGCAGGGAAACTCGGCGTGGTGCGGGCGGGGAACACCTTGTCCACCACGCCGGTCTTGATCTTGATGGCCGCGCCCACCACCGACAGAGCCAGGGCGACGACCAACACGGCGTTGAAGGCCGCGCGTCGCCAGCCCCGGCCCACGGCGTCGCCCAGATAGCTGCGTTTGTTCTGCAAGATCAGAAACGCCAGATAGGCGATCGGCAGCATGGTGAACGCGAGCGCCGAGGCCAGCACCGGCAGCCACAGCGGGTTGGGCACCAGCACCCCCAACAGGCCAATGGCCGGCGTGAGCGTGAAGAGCCGGTAGCGCGCCGGCGTGTACTCGAGGCCGAACATCTCGCACACCGTGAACCCGCAACACACCATGTGCGCGCTGATGGCCCCGCAGGCCATGCCGATGAACCCCAGGTCAAACACCACCCGCCCCAGCGCCCCGCCCAGCACCCCGGTCAGACTTTGCGCGGCCTGCACCGGCTTGAGATTGGCCGGGGTCACCTCCGGCCCGAGCACCGTGCCGAAGGGCGGTTGATGCACCGTCGCCGCCAGGCCCACGATGATCAGCGAGGTCAACACCACGTACGGCGCGAACAATGAAAGGCCCAGGTCGAAGCGCGCCAGGCCCTTGTGCGCCGGCCCCCAGCCCTTGGCCAGGAGCGAGTACGGGTAAAGAAAGGTCATGTTGATGCCCACCGCCGCCCCGATTGCCCCCAGCACCGTCGTCAACGCCCCCGGCTGCTCGGGAATGCGGAAGGTGAAAAACCCCTGGAACATCGCGCCCACGTCCAGCCGGCCCCGCGCCAGTTGCGCCAGCACCACCACCAAAAAGGCCAGCATCGTCAGCCGGATCATCCAGCGCAGCGCCGTTTCGTAGAGCCGGATGCCCGCGGGCTTCGCGCCGTAGCTCCCGGTCAGCGCGATGTTGACGGCCAGGATGGCGAACCCGCCGGCCAGCCGCACCGCCGTTTCCACCGTGCGCGAACCCGCGGCGTTGCGCGCCCCGGCCACCTGGGCCAGGTCCCACGCCGCCCCGCCCAGCAGGGCGTACTGGCCGAAATGCCAGATCACGGTGGCCGCCACCGTGGCCAGCGCCCAGAGCCACGCCAGGGCCGGGTGCAACTCGCGCTGGAAAATGCGGTAGGCCCGCTCGCCGTGCGTCAGCGTGATGTTCGCCAGCGCGGCCAGCATGAACACCCCCAGCAACATCGCCACCGGCTGGACCCAGAGCAGCGTGTACCCGTAAAACGCCCCCGCCACGACCGACGCCGCGGCGCTGCCCGCGCCCAGCGTCATGGCGCTTTGCAGCCACGCCGGCCCGGTCAGTCGGTAATACCCGCGCAGCCGCTCGGGCCAGGGGCGCGCCTCGAGCCGGCGCAGGTACTGGGTTTCCTCGCGGAGCTTCTCCGGGTCCCAGCGGCTGGTCATGGGCAGGCCGGCCGACGCGGATGCAGGCGCGGTGGACATGGCGGCAGTCTCCAAACCCCACCGCGCTCCAACAAGCCCAAAGGCTGGCGCGGTCTCGCGCAAGAGAAAAGGCCGTGCTGCGTTGTGCCCGGGCGCAGGCCCTCCACCCCCCGGGCGGTTGCCGCCAATCCGCGCTTGAACCCGGGGCCGGGCGCCGGACAATCCGCTCGCTGAACCAACCTCCGTGAGTCCGGAAGCCATTCTCGAAGCCCTCGAGCGGTTTACCGCCCGCGAGCGCATCGAACTGCCCGCGCTGGCCGCCGCGGCCGCGCCGGTCTCCGAGTATCCGCCTTTGCACAAGTACGTGCTGGACCTCAAGAACGGCACCAAGCCGGAGACCGCCGCCGAGGACCTCCTCGTCGCCCTGTGCCGGGAGGTGTTGGGGCTGGAGCCCACCCGGCAGGTGGGCCTGCGCGAGGGCTACGTGGACTTCATGTTGCCGGAACGCTCGGGCGAACCGATCCCGCTCGAATTGAAGCCGCTGTTCCTGTGCGACGGGCCGGACCGTTTGCGGCGCGCCGACGCCGACCCCGGCAACCACCTGGCCCAGGTGCGCAAGTATCTGCGCGACCGCGAATACCTCGTGCTGACCGATCTGCGCACCGCCTGGTGTTTCTCGACCCGCGACTTCTTTTTCGAGCACCGGCCCTTTGCCCAACTGCCCTTTGTGGAGCTGCTGCGCCGCTGCCGGCAGACGCGCAGCGTGCTCGACACCCTCCGGCACTTGGAAGACACCGCGGACAAGCCCGAACTCGAGCAACAGTTCTTCGAGGACCTGCAAATCTGGTTCGAGGAATTTGCCAAGGTCCGGTGGACCCCGCGCGAGCTGGCCACCGAGTCCATCATCCTGCTCCTGAACAAACTCATCTTCGCCCGCACCCTCGAGGATTTCGGCCTGGTCCAGCACGGCTTCATGCAGGAGGAGTACGCCCGTTTCACCCGCCTCTGGGAGCCCAAAGGCGCGCACCGCGTGGTGCCCAAGTTCCTGGACTTCTTCGAGGGCTTCTTCGACGAGTACTACGACACCGAAATCTTCGCCGTCCGCATCTGGGACCGGCTGGACAAGTCCCCGGAAAACCTCCGGCGCTTCGCCGAAAAGCTCAACTTCGCCCTCGGCGTCCGCACCTGGGACCAGGCCGGCAGCCGCGGCATCGTCCACTACAACTACCGGCGCATTGACGAGGACATCTTCGGCAAGAGCTACGAGATGTTCCTGGCCGCCAATCGCAAGGACGCCGGCATCTACTACACCCCCGCCAGCATCACCACCCCCATGGCCGACGCCCTGGTGGACGCCCTGGCCGGCCCGTTGGTGGACGCGGTGTGCGCCGCCGTGGACCGCCAGCGTGGTGACTTCGCCCGGGCCGATTTCCTCATGGTCCAACTGGCGGAAATCCGCGTGGCCGACACCGCCTGCGGCAGCGGCGGTTTTCTCATCAAGGTGCTCCGCGCCTTCTGGCGGCAATACCAGCGCATCGAGGCCGCCTGCGCCTGGGTGCGCCATATCTTGCGCCCCGACACCGGCGAGCTGTTTCTCGCCGAAGTCCCGCCCGGCCTCGACGCCGCCCTCGCCTTCCGCCGCCGCTGGCGCCTGGACGACCGCCGCCGGCTCATCGCCCAAATCCTCCTGCGCCACCTCTTCGGCGTGGACAAAGACCCCGGCGCCCTCGAAGTGGCCAAGACCAACATCTGGAAGGAAGCCGTCAAACTCGCCCCCGCCGATTACAACTACCGCCTGCTCGGCACCGACGTGGTCCGCATCCTCCCCAACCTCGAACTCAACTTCCTGGCCGCCGACTCCCTGGTGGACCTCGACCTCGCCCGCCAAACCGCCTGGCTGGCCGAACACCACGCCCCGGCCCTGCGCCAGCTCGCCACGCTGCGCGCCCGCTACGTGGAAAATCCCATGGACCACGCCCCGCTGGACGAAGCCCTCGCCCTGCGCCAGCGCCTCTACGAAGAACTGACCCGCCACCCGGACGCCGCGGACCTCCCCGGCCCGCCCGCCGGCTTTGCCCTCCGGTTCTGGCCCGCCTGGTTCACCCCGGACGGCCAACTCCGGGCCAATCCGGGCTTCGACGGCCTGCTCGGCAACCCGCCCTGGGAAGGCTTCAAGGCCTTCCGCAAGGAATTTGCCGCCGCTGTCTATCGCGACCAGCCCCGGTTCCAGAAAATGGGCATGGACACCCCCGACTTCGACCGCTGGTTCGAGGCCGAGCTGAAGACCCACCCCGAGTTCGCCGCCCGCTGGCGCGAGTACGAGGCCTTTTACGAACGCCACTCCGCCTTCTTCCGCCGCCGCTACCGCCGCCAGGGCACCGGAGACCTCAACCTCTTCAAGCTCTTCATCGAATCCGACCTCGCGCTGCTCCGCGCCGGCGGCCGGCTCTCCCTGCTGGTCCCCAGCGGCCTCCAGACCGACGAAGGCTGCGCCGAACTGCGCCGCTGGCTCATCACCGAACACCGCCTCGAAGAACTGACCTCCTTCGAAAACCGGGGTTACAAGATCGTCGAGAACGGGCAGCAAAAGTCCCGACAAATTTTCCCCGATGTGGACAGCCGGTTCAAATTCGGCTTCTTCAAGCTCGTCAAAGGCGAGCCTCCCCCGCCGGGGCACACCTTCGCCGCGCGCTTCTACCTTCACGACCCGCGCGAGGCCGCCGGCCCGGCCATCCGCTACGACGTGGCCATGATCCGCCGTTTCTCGCCCGAAAACCTCAGCATCATGGAATTTCGGCGCGAGGCGGACTACCGGCTCTGCGCCCGCATCCGTGGAGAACACCCTTTGCTCCAAGAACTGGAGTTTCGCCTGGCGCGCGAGTTGGACCTCACCAACGACGCCCGCTACTTCCACAAACTCGAAGGTCGCCCACCCGCCCGGGGCGAACTGCCGCTCTACGAGGGCAAGATGATCTGGCAGTACGACGCGCACTTCCAGCCCGCTCGCTGGTGCGTGCGGGAAGCCGAGGTCCGCCAGCCGCTGCTCCGCAAAGAGGTCCACCGCGCCGCCCGTTTCGTGCGCGAAAACCAGGTCGCCCGCCTGGGCGGCCAACCCACCCCCGACCACCGCGCGGAACTGGAAGCGCGGTTGACCGAGCTTTTCGAGAACGGCGTGTTCAAGCTGGCCCACGAATTCGAGCGCCTGGGCACGCGCGACATTGCCCGATCCACCGATGAGCGGACCTTGTTTGCCGCCTGGATTCCCGCCCGCGTCTGCCTGGGCAACACCATCAACTTTGTCCGCCCGTCCGCTACGTAAGCGACGCCCGGGACGGGCTCCGCCAGGAGCCGCACCCCCGCGAGGCCCTGCTGGCCCTGCTGGCCCTGTTGAACTCGCTGGTCCTGAACTTCTACGTCCGCAACAAGGTCTCCGCGCACGTCAACATGCACCAGCTCTACGAACTGCCCGTGCCCGCCCTGACCCCGGCCGCGCGCCGGCGCCTGGCGGCCCGGGCCGGCCACCTGCTCGAACACCCGCACGACGTGCCGCACCGCGCCGCGCTCGAGGTCTGCATCGCCCGCGACCTCTACGGCCTGTCCCTCGAGGACTGGCAGCACCTGACCGGCACCTTCACCTACGGCAGCGGCGACTCGAAGGCCGAGCTGGACGAAATCCTTCGCCTATCCCTCACCCTCTGGACCGACTGAAGCGCACCCCCCGGCCGGGCTTTTTTTGGCTCGCGCGACCCCGCGCGCGCGGGCACACTGAAGCCATGCAAAAACATCGTTCCCATTCCTCGCGAATTTCCCGCCGCCAATTCCTGGCCGCCACCCCGGCCGTCCTGGCCGTGCCCACGCTCATCCCGTCCAGCGCCCTCGGGGCGGACGGCGCCGTGGCGCCTTCCGAGCGCATCACGATGGGCGTGGTGGGCTGGGGCATGCAGGGCCCGGGCAACACCGGCGCCTTCATGAACCACAAGGACTGCCGCGTCGTGGCCGCCTGCGACGTGGACAAGAAACACCTCGAGGCCGCCGTCAACGCCATCAACGCCAAGTACGGCAACCAGGACTGCAAGGCCTACCACGACTACCGCGAATTGATGGCCCGCCGGGACATTGACGCGGTCATGCTCGCCGTGCCCGACCACTGGCATGCCCTCATCGCCGTCGAGGCCGCGCGCCAGGGCAAGGACATCTACGGCGAAAAACCCCTGGCCCGCACCATCGCCGAGCAACAGGCCATCGTGAAGGCCGTCCGGGACCACGGGCGCATCTGGCAGACCGGTTCCTGGCAGCGCTCGGTCGAGAATTTCCACAAGGCCGTCGAGATCGTCCTCAACGGCCTCATCGGCAAGGTCACCCGGGTCGAGGTCGGCCTGCCCAGCGGCCACCACGACTTCGCCGGCACCGCGCCCGAGTTGCTCAAGAAGCTCGAGGCCGTGCCCGGCGCGCCCAAAAACCTCGCCCAGCTCACCCCCGCCAGCCCCGGCTGGGACCTCGCCGTGTCCGCGCCCCCGCCCGAGCTGGACTACGAGCGCTGGTTGGGCCCCTCGGCGATGGAGCCGTACATCAAAGCGCGCGTGCACATGAACTGGCGCTGGAACTACAACGTGGGCGGCGGCCAGCTCCTGGACTGGATCGGCCACCACTGCGACATCGCCCACTGGGGCCTGGGCTTCGACCACACCGGCCCGGTCGAAATCGAGGCCCAGGGCGAATTCCCCCCCAAGGACGCGGTCTGGAACACCTGCACCCGGTACCGCATCACCTGCCAATACGCCGAAGGCGTCGAGATGATCATCGCCGGCGGCCACCGCGACATCCGCGGCGGCACCAAATGGATCGGCACCGACGGCTGGGTGTGGGTGGACCGCGGCGGCTTCGATTGCTCGAACGAGGAGTTCAAGGACCGTTCCCGCCTGCCCGACGAGTTGCGCAAGGTGCGGGCCTACCACTCCCGCGACCACATGCGGAACTTCCTGGACTGCGTCAAATCCCGCCAGCCCACCATCACCCCGGTCGAGACCGCCCACCGCTCCGCCGTCCCGGGGCACCTAGGGCTGATCGCCCTGCTGGTGGGCCGGAAAATCCGCTGGGACCCCAAGCAGGAAGTCATCGTCGGCGACGCCGCCGCCAGCAAGCTGCTCGGTCGCGAGTACCGCGCGCCCTGGAAGCTGAGCTGAGCGGAAACCCGGCCGCTGAACTCGCGCCCCTCGTGCAGGCGCGCCGCCCGGCGGAGTAGCGCCGATTGACCATCGGCTGTAACACGGACTGGCAGTCGGCTTGGCTGGCCGTTCCATCCGGGGGAAAAGCGGCCGCAAGCTGCCGCACTCATGCGCCGGTACCTGGTAGGGCCGCGCTGCGGCGCGGCCGGGTGGGACGGCGCCGACACAGCGGCGCCCTACCGAATCAGAAGTGAGAAGCGAGGAGTGAGAAGAGGGATGCCAGATGCCGGATACCGGATGCCGGCGGCTGAAGCGGACCTGTAGCTGGCGCGCAGGTCTAGCGCCAAGTGTGGCGCGCAGCGTTTGGAGTGCGCCGGCTTGCCGCGCTTAGCTTGGCGCAGGCCGGCCGGCTTGCCGGCGCTTTCGGTAGGGCCGCGCTGCGCCGCGGCCCTGTGGGCGGCGCCGGCACAGCGGCGCCCTACCCAATCAGAAGCCAGAAGCGAGGAGTGAGAAGAGGGATGCCAGATGCCGGATACCGGCTTGCCGGCGGCTGAAGCGGACCTGTAGCTGGCGCGCAGGTTGAGCGCCAGATGTGGCGCGCAGCGTTTGGAGTGCGCCGGCTTGCCGGCGCTGTCGCTGCGGCGCATTAGTACCGTAGCGCAGACCTCTGGTCTGCTGTATCGCGGGTTTCCAACCCGCCGGTGCGCGGTGTACCGACCGCAGGCGCCGATTAGCAGTCAGCCTGCCGCCGCGACGGAGGGCAGCTCAGGCAGGCGCTCCGGCAGACAGGCCGCCTGCGCTACGGGGCCGACGGCGGCGGCGCCGTCGGCGGTACACGGGGGCGCGTGCGTTCCCAAAACGAGTCGGCGGCAGGTGGCCGCCCGCCTGCCGGCCGGCAGGCCGAGGACGGCCGGGTAGGCCGTTCCACACGATGCGAGAAAGCGGCTGCTCGCGGCCGCACTGCTGGCTCAGCCGCACAGCCCGGCCGGGGGCGGATTTGCGGTTGCCTCGCGTCCGGCCGGTTCGCACCCTTGCGGCATGGCGCCGGGACGGTCCCGACGCCGGTCGCCCATGAGCTACCAGGTCATTGCCCGCAAGTACCGCCCGCAACGCTTTGCGGACGTGGTGGGCCAGGAGCACGTCACTACCACCCTGGCCAACGCCATCCGCGCCGGGCGCATCGCCCATGCCTACCTGTTCTGCGGCCCGCGCGGCACCGGCAAGACCACCATCGCCCGCATCTTCGCCAAGTGCCTGAACTGCACCGACGGCCCGAAGGTGGACTTCGACGACGCCGACCCGCGCTGCGTCGAGATCGCCGAGGGCCGCTCGCTGGACGTGCTCGAAATAGACGGCGCCAGCAACAACGGCGTCGAGCAGGTCCGTGAGTTGCGCGAGACCTGCAAGTTTGCCCCCGCCACCTCGCGCTTCAAAATCTACATCATTGACGAGGTGCACATGCTCACGGCGGCGGCGTTCAACGCCCTGCTCAAGACCCTCGAGGAGCCGCCGGCGCACGTGAAGTTCCTCTTCGCCACGACCGATCCCGAGAAGGTCCTGCCCACCATCCTCTCGCGCTGTCAGCGGTTCGACCTGCGCCGCATCCCCGCCGCCCTCATCGTCAAACACCTGGCCGCCATCGCCGCCCGCGAACGCGTCCAGGTCGAGGAGGCCGCCCTGCACGCCATTGCCCGCGGGGCCGACGGCGGCATGCGCGACGCCGAGTCCACCCTGGACCAGTTGATCAGCTTCTGCGGCCACACGATCGTCGAGGCCGACGTGCTCTCGATGTTCGGCCTGGCCGCGCGGGACCAGTTGCTGGGCCTGACCGACGCGCTGCTGGAGGGCGATGCCGCCCGCGTGCTCCAGACGCTGGACGAGCTGGCCCGGGGCGGAAAGGACCTCGGCCGCCTGCTGGGCGATCTGCTTCACCACTTCCGCAACCTGCTCGTCTTCCAGGTCAGCCGCGGCGAGGCCGGCCTGCTCGAGGCCAGCGAGGCGGAACTGGCCGCTCTGCGCCGCCAGGCCGAGCGCGTCGGGCCGGACGCCGTGACGCGGATGCTCGAGGTGCTGACCGATGCCGAAGGCCGCCTGCGCGACGCCCTCTCGCGCAAGATCGCCCTCGAGGTCGCCCTGCTGAAAGCCATCCAGGCGCGGCACGCGGTGAGCCTGGACGCCGTGCTGAGCCGGTTGCAGGCCCTGCGCGACGAAGCCAACGGCGCGGCCGGCAGTGTCAATCCCGTCGCCCCCGCCGCCGCGCCGCTCGTTACCAGCCCCACCTTGGCGACGCCCGCGCCCGCGTCCCGGCCCCACCCCGCGCCACCAGCCGCTGCGGCCCAGGCCGCGCCGGCGCCCGCCCTCCAAGAAGCCGCCGCGGACACGCCCGCTACGACCGCCCCGAGCAATGGCGTTTCCCTGGCCGGCGTGCCCGGAGACCTGGCCGCGCTCTGGGCCGCGCTGCTGGCTGAAGTCCGAGAGAAACGCCGTTTCCTACACAGCTACCTGCTCAAGGCCTTTCCCGTGGCGTGCGAGCGCGAGCAACTCACCATCGGTTTCCCGCCGACCGGCGCGCAGTTCATCCCGCTGGTGGACGCCCCGCAGCACCGCGAGTTACTGCTGGCCGCGCTGCGGGCCCGCGGCTGGCGCGAGCCACGCCTGAAGTTCGTGCAGGCCGAGCCCCCGGAAGGCTCGAGCCCGGCGGCGCCCGGCCCGGCCCCCGCGCCCGCGGCCGCGCCCCCGGAGGCTCCGCCGGAACCGGCACCCCCTGAACCGGCCCCGCCGGCCAACGGCAAGGCGGCCAGCGCCCCGTTGGACCCCGAGAAGTTCAAGGACGACCCGCTCATCAAGCAGGCGCTCGAAATCTTCAAGGGCCGCATCGCCCGCGTGATTGCCCCCACTCCGCCCGCCGCCTAGACTGCGCGCATGTCGAGCCTCGGCAAATTGATGAAACAGGCCGCGCGGATGCAGCAGCAGATGCAGGCCGTGCAGGCCGAACTGGCCCAACGCACCGTGGAGGCCTCCAGCGGCGGCGGCATGGTGCGGGCCACGGCCCGTTGCGACGGCACCCTGGCCGCCCTCAAGATTGACCCGCAGGCCGTCAACCCCGCGGAGGTCGCCCTGCTCGAGGACCTGGTCCTGGCCGCGGTCAACAACGCCCTGAACCTCGCGCGCGAAACCGCCGCCGCGGAAATGGGCAAGGTGACCGGCGGCATGAACCTGCCCGGTCTGATGTAGCCCCGGCCACCGCGGCGCCGGCTGCCGCGTCGTCTCCCCCCCGTGTTGCTCCCTGAAGCCATTGACCGCCTCATGGCCGCGCTGGGCGAACTGCCCGGCATCGGCCCGCGCACGGCCGAGCGCCTGGCGCTGCACCTGGTGCAGGCCCCGCCGGACCTCAGCCGCCAGCTCGCCGAGGCCCTCCTGGCCGCGCGCGAGCGGGTGCAAACCTGCCGCCAGTGCGGCGCGCTCACGGAGACCCAGCCCTGCGCGCTTTGCGCCGACCCCCGCCGTGACGCCGCCACGCTGTGCGTGGTCGAGCGGCCGGTGGACGTTTTGCTTCTCGAAAAATCCGGCGCCTACCGCGGGCGCTACCATGTGCTGGGCGGAAAACTTTCGCCCCTCAACGGCATCGAGCCGGAAGACCTGCGCATCCGCGAACTCGAGGCGCGCCTGGCGCCCGAGGGCGTTCGCGAGGTCATCCTCGCCCTGCCGACGGACGTCGAGGGCGACGCCACCAGCCATTACCTAGCGCAACGGCTGGCGCCGCGCGGGGTGAAGGTGACCCGGCTGGCCCACGGCCTGCCCGCAGGCAGCGGCCTCGAGTACGCGGACGAACTGAC
Organism: uncultured Verrucomicrobiota bacterium; assembly: GCA_964466945.1. Lineage (GTDB taxonomy): Bacteria > Verrucomicrobiota > Verrucomicrobiia > Limisphaerales > J093 > DSVZ01. The sequence continues at coordinate 11,025 of CAYXPA010000061.1, forward strand.
CCTGAGTCGCGCCCTGGCCGGCCGCCAGCCGCTGGAATGACCGGCCCGCTCCGCCAAGCGACAACCACCGGACAACCAGCCGCCATTTCAACCACCACCGCCGCCACTTTCCCATGCCCGACGCCACTTCGACCCAACCGACCCCCGCCCCCGGGTCCGCGACCGTGCCCCGGGCGGTCATCTTCGACCTGGGCAAGGTACTGCTGGATTTCGACTACCAGATCGCCCTGCGCCGCCTGCTGCCCCGGTGCCGGATCAGCGCCGAGGCCCTGCGCCAGTTGCTGCTGCAAGACCGGCTGCTGGTGGACTACGAGACGGGCCTCATCAGCACGGCCGAGTTCATCGCCCGCCTGACCGCCGCGACCGGCTACCAGGGCACCGAGGCGGAATTTCGCGCCGGCTTTGGCGACATCTTCACGCCCATCACGCCCATGCTCGCGCTGCACGCCGAACTGCGCGCGCGGCGCGTGCCCGTGTACGTGCTCTCGAACACCAACGAACTGGCCGTCGAGTTCATCCGACGCCAATACCCGTGGTTTGCCGAGTTCGACGGCTACGTGCTCTCCTACGAGCACCGGGCGATGAAGCCCGACCCGGCCCTGTACGCCGTGGCCGAGCGGCTCAGCGGCCGGCGCGGGCCGGAGTTGTTCTACCTGGACGACCGCCCGGAAATCGTGACCGCCGCGCTGGCCCGCGGTTGGCAGGCCGTGGTGCACACCGACCCCGCCGCCTCGCGCGCCGCCCTGGCCGCCACCGGCCTGCTGAACCACCGCGGGCCGGGGGCCGTTGACCGCTGACGGCGGTGCAGGGGAAGCGCCGGCGGCCTCGCTTCAGACCTCCAGCCGAAAGGCCAGCTTGTGGGCCACGGATTCGGGCAGTGGCACGCGCTGCGCCAGTTTGTCGGTGGTGCGGGCGTCCCCGCGAAACTTCTCGCCCATGACCACGCTGAACCACCGTTCCCGGTCCATGACCACGCGATACATCTTCTCGTCCTGGGTCTCGGCCAGGTAAGGCAGGAACACCTGAATCGGCCGGCCGTCCTCCGCCCATTCCACCTTGGCGCCGATGCGGTCCACGCGGCCGGTGCGCTGCTCGACGACGCTCGGATTCCAGTCGAGGTCGTGATGAATGACCACACGGCAACAGCGGTGCAGGTCCACGCCCTCGGCCAGCACGTTGCTGGTGATGAGAATCTCCGGAAAGAACGGGCTGTTGAACGCCAGCATCAGCCGTTGCCGGGTTTCGGGCTTGGTGCTGCCGTTGACCAACCGCACGTTGGGCAACAGCGGCTCGCCGTGTTGCCGACCCTCCAGTTCATCCGCCGCGAAACTTGCGCGGGCTTCCCGGCCGGTCATGTCGCCGGTCTGGATACGCTGCAGCGCCTTCAAGTAGGCGGTCCGCTCTTTCGGGGTGCAGCGCTCCTGCAGGAAATCCAAAAACGCCCGGCAGACCGCGCTCAGGCCGGCATCCCCGCCGAAGGCCGCTTGAACGGCCTTCGGCTTCAACCCCCGGCGTGTCAAGGGCACGAAGCGGGCCAGAAAGGCCGGCGTGCGCACGTAGCGCCGCAGCATTTCCCGCAGAATGGGAGCGTGCCGTTTCAGGCGCGGATAGCCTTGGAGCAGTTGGCTGATTTGCCGCTCGCACGCCTGGCGCACCGGAGAGTCCGCGTCGAAGAACCGGCGGCTCATGAGTCGAAGTTGGCGCTCCGCGCGCCGGGGCGAGCACCGGAGTTTTTCGGCCGCCATTCTCAGAATTGCCTCGTGCAGCCGGGCGGAAATCACGCGGCGCAGCGCCCGGCCGGTCTGAATGAAATGGCAGAAGACCAGCACCTTCTCGCCCTCCTGCCAGGCCCGCAGCACGCGCTCGGCCGTGGCCGCCACTTTCGGATGCTCGAACGAGGCGCGCGGCCCGCGCAGCGGAACGGTCCGCTCCAGTTGGGCCAAATACCATTCGGCTGCCTGTGAGATATTGACCTCGTCCAACGGCTCGGAATCCGAGTCCAGGCCTGCGTTATGGTGTCGGGTGTAACGAAAGGCCTCGTAGCTGGAAGCCAGGCCCTCGGCGAACACCGGCCGCGACTCGGCCATGCAGACCGTGGCCCGCGCCGCCAGCAGAAAGGGCAGCAACGCGCTCTCGGGAATCTCAAGCCCGGCTTCGGTGCCCTGGCCGTCGTCGAGAATGGAGCGCCCCGGCAACCGCTGCCTGCGCGGCCGCCCGACAAATTTGCCGGTCAGTGTTCCCGGCCGGCGATGCCGGATGACCCACGGCTTCAACACGGCCTCGGCGGCCCGGAGTTCCTTCTCCGCCCGGCGATGGCTGGCCAGGACGTTGTCAACCGTCTGGGACACCGGCTTGGCATCGCGGATTTTCCTCCACCAAGCTTCCACGTCGTCGAAGCGTTCGCCACCCACGACGAGGTCCTGCCAGGTCAGCTTGCCCCAGGCGGCATCGAAGCACAGGGCAGCTTCCTGAGCCGCGTCCAGCCGCTGACGCAGCTCTGCCATCTGTTTCTTGAAGCTGTCCCGGCCTGCGGGCGGCGCACAATGCTCCCGCCAGCAAACCCCTTCGAACCGATCCAGCACGGCGCAAAGCTCGTGATGGCCGAGCTGGAACGGCGTGGCGGTCAGAAACAGCATCCGCTCGAACACGCCCCCCAAAGGACCCCGGGTGATCTCTTCGGCGTCGGCCTCGGCGTCGGGCACTTGGAAGAGCGAAGCCAGGCGCGTCTGGGCGTTCTTCAGATGGTGCGCCTCATCGAGGATCAGCAGCGGCAGCCGAAGGCGGAGATTCCGCAGGCATTCGCGCCACAGTTGGGTGAGGGCATCGTTGAGTGCCTTGCGGGCCTGGGCCAGCCGCTCGGGGTAGTAAGCCGAGTCGCGGCTGGGGATCTCGTGAAGCGCCTCCCAAATGCCGTCGAGTTGGCCGCGGTCGAACCGCTCCAAGGTTCTTGCCACAGCGGCAGGCACCGGATCGTCATCCGTGGCGCGGTTATTGTCGCCCTCCGGGTCAATTCCGGATTTCTGAAGAATGCCCAGCCACGCCGAGCAGGGCGCGGCCAGCAGCTTTTCCCAGACGTTGGGCAACCGGCGTTCAATCCCACCCATTTCCAACACGTCCCCCAAGCGGCGGTGCAGTGTCTCTTTGAGCCGGTGGAGGTTTTTCCGGTGACGCAGGGCGCGCTGGATCAACGCCAGCTTCACCCAGCCGCCGACCGTGCCCCGTCCCAAACCCGCGTGGAGCGCGCCATGGGTGAGGAAGATGATGGACTTGCGGCGCCTGGGCGGGTCATCGAGCAGCTTCAAGAACTCGACACCCCGGTCCGCCGAGGCCGCCTTCAGCCACTGGCCGGCGTCGCCCTTGAGACACTCGCGGCGGAACACCTCGAAATCGCGCGGCCATTTCTCGCGCAGGGAGGGCGGCACCATCACCACGACCGGCCGGCCCTGGTCCGAAAGCGCCACCGACGCCGCCACGGCCAGCGCCACGAAAGTTTTCCCCATGCCCACTTCGTCAGCCAGCACCACGCCGGGCTGCTGCGCCAGCCGACGGAGGATTTCCTGCGCCGTCTGCTCCTGTCGGCGGGCGTCTTCCGGCGAAATCCGGCCCGGCACGTGGAGTTGGATCTGATGGGCAAAAGGATGCCAAGGGTTCATACGCGTGCCTCCCGAAAGGCTTGGTTCACGTAGCGTTTCATGGGCGGCACCGGCCGCAGGGCATCAGCCGGAATCTGACGCCGGATTTCACGGATGCATCCGCGCAGGGCCGCGCGCACCTCGCGGCGGGGCAAGCAGCCGGGGGCCTGTTGCGGGACGACGCGGGCCAGTTCGACGGCGATTTCTGTGAGCAAAAACGCCTTCTCCGGAGCGGGGCGGTCTTCGCTCAGGACCGCGTTGACCAGCGCCATGACGCCGCACGGCCCGCGCAACCGCCACTCCAGCGCTTCGCGCGAGGGCACGGGTTGGGAGAGCCGCTCGCGCAGCGCCGTCAGCGCCCAGGAAAGTCGCCGCGTGCGCTGGAGCAGGAATGAGGAGGTGTCCACGCGCTTGTGCGGGTCCAGATGCGGCGCCTGGCCGTCACCGCCTTCCGGCCGGCGGCGTTTAGGCCAGCGGCGCAACACCTGATGCAACGGCCGCGCGGAGCCGAGGATTTCGATCAGGTCGTCCAGCGAAAGCCGTCGCAACTCATCCGGCGGCGGCAACGAGGCCGCATCCCGCACGTTGACCGGCCACCAGGCGAATCCCTTCGAGCCGCGCCAGCCCACGCGAAAGGCCGACGGCGGGCGTTCGACCGGCCAGGGCAGTTGCACGCTGCGAGGACGGCCCTCCTTTCGCCATCTGGCCTCGTCGTAGAAAACTTCGTCTTTGTCCTCAAGCAGCACGCGCCAGCCGGCCGGCGGCGGTCCTGCAAAGGTCAGCTCCACCCAGGCTTTGCCAGGCTTCTCCGAGCCGAAAGTCGCCTCGCCAAAAGCTGCCGGCAGCAGGATGTCTTCCGCCAAGGGCACGTCTTCCCGGTCGTCCAGCGGCTCGGGCAGGAAGCGCGGCTTGCCTTTCACTTCGAGGCTCTCCAGCCAGGCGTGCCGCAACATGTCCGCGGCTTTGCGGTTTCGGGCAGGGGAGACGGCGTAAACCAGGTTGGCTTCGAGGTTGGGCGTTTTGCCCAGGCCCAAGCCGGCGGCGGTGAAGTTGCTGGAACCCATTTGATAGAGTACCCAGTCGCGGTTTTGCAGCCAGAGGCATTTGGCGTGCAGCGGGCGGTTGTCCTCAAGCTTGAGCCGCCGAAAATAGGTCTGAGCTTCCCCATCGCGCGGTTGTGCCTTGAGCAGGCTGTCCGGCGCGTGCAGGAGCAAGCCGCCACGCGGCGTATCCTCACCGGTGACCTCGAACTGAACCGTGGGCGAGCCGCGCCGGCGGAGCAGACCCCACAGCTCCCGCGCCGGTCGGTTCGGAATTCCGGGCGGGTCAAAGAACGGACTGACGACAAAGGCCTCGGCGGGCGGAGAACTTGCCGGCCAAATCCTGCCGAGTTGTCGGAAGGCATTCGGACGGTCCGGCCAGGTGGTCACGGCAAAAACACGCGTCTTGCTCAATCCCCGCGGCGGCTGGCGAGCGCCCCAACGCCGGCCGCGTTTTTGCACCTGTTCAAGAAAGGTGATCCAGCGGCTAACCGCCGGACCGGGATTGGCCGGGTCTGCCGCCGCGAATGCGACCGCCCGGCGCAGAAAGTCCACAATTTCTTCCAGGACGGTCAGTGGCGTTTGGCTGCCCTCGAAATAGTCCAGCACGCCAAACACCTCGTGATTTCGCCGGTAACCGGTATCGGTGAGATTGGCCGAGGCCACGATGAGCCGGGCGCAGCGGCTCCACAGCAGGAGCGAGACCTTGGCGTGCAAGATCGCGCCGGGGACACGCGCGGCCAGCAGGTCCCAGCGCAGGTGGCGCATTCCGCGGGTGTGATGCTGGTCCACCAGCACCGCGGCGCAAGCGAGTTGCGCCAGCTTTTCCTCACGCTCAATCAGGTAAGCCGCCCCGTCCTCGGGCGCAGTTTCGAGCGCGAGAAAGCGGGCCAGGCATTCCTCCTCGAAAAAGTGCGGCTCGAAGGTGAAGGTCGTGGCCACGCATCCGAGCGGTTCGCCGGCCTCATCCGGCGGCTCCCACGCCTCCAGAATCCGGCCGTGGCCCGGCTTGGTGTCGTTGCGTCGTTTCATCGGCGGAACATCCTCAGGTCGGCCGCGAAGGACCAGAGCGGTCGGGTTCGGAACTGATGCACGTAGGCGCCGTCTGGCGCGGCCGGTTCATCGCGGCGGTAAAGCGGGCGGATGATGTAACCGCGCTCGTCACCCTCGAACCACGGCAACTTGCCGTTCGGGGGCTTGCGCTGCTGCGTCTTGCGGTGATGCGCCATCAACCGCTCGACCCACTGACCGGGCGTGCCGCCTTCGCCCAGATCGCCGAAACGCTCGCGGAATGCCGCCGCCAGCCCGAACGGGTCCAGCCGCTCCGTCGCTTCGCGCACTGCGGCCCCGGCCAGGCGGCTGGCGCGCCGCACGGTTTCCAAATGCCCCAGTTGGATGGCCGAGACATAGCCGCGCCGTCGGGTCATTGCGTAGAGGCAGTCGTCAAACGCGTTTTGGATCAGGCGGGCAAAGCGTTCGTAGGCGTCAATGGCCGCGAGCAGCCGCCGCAGTTCGGCGCTGGCGCGCTTCTGTAACTCCATGTGAAAGGCACGCTCCGATTTTTCCCTCCGCCAGACCTGCTGCCCGGCCGGCGAAGTCAGAAACTCCAGGACTTCCCGCCGACAACCCTCCCTGTCGTTCAACAGGGCTTCGCGCAGGAACTGCGCCTCGCGCCGACCGGGCCGAAGCGGCGCCAAATGATCCGCGAAAAACCGCCAGCCCGCCCAGCCCTTGGTGCGGGCCACGGCGCCTTGGTCCAGGCCGTCCTTCAAAGCCTCGCGGAGTTGCTCGCGCAGTTGTTTGCCCCGCCCATTTCCCGTGCCCACAAACCCGGCCAGCCTCTGCTCCTTGCTCCAGAGGCTGAGCAACTCGTAGCCCTGTTCGCCGAGCAGTTCATCCCGCTCGATGCCCAGTGCTTCGGCCAACACGCGATACACGCCGTGAAAGCCGGTGGTGGCGGGCGCTTTGATGTAGCGTTTGGGCGAGAGGGGAACACCGACATCAAGTGCTTCACGGGCTTTCTGGGTGCCGGGGACGCCTCGCAAATCAATGCTCGCCTTCTCCCCCATCAACACCAAGCCCTGCACCACATGCCACTCGAACACCAGCCACGGCTCGGTGACGCCGTCGCGGCCAACGGCCTCCTCGCCCAGGTCAGCGCAAAGGGAAAGCGAGACCGCAGTGGCGGTGAGGAAGCGCGGATGCTGCTGGCGCTCGCGCGCGCCCGGCGCCAGCCGGTTGGCCAGCTTGTCGGCCAGCGGTTCGGTGCCCAGCGGGTCCAGGCCGCCTTCACTCGATCCGCCGTCATCCTTGTCAGTCAACAGCGGGGTCAGTTCGTAGTCTGACATGATGGGTCGGCAGAAAACGCACGGCTTGTCGGGGACTGGTTCCGGATGGATGAGGTGAAGGCTTCATGTCATGCCCGAGGACGCTGTTGGTCGAAGCCTCGAGTTTCGCTGTCGCGCCCGGCGCGCGGCTGCACCACGCCGTCCCGCGCTGATGGCCTTCGACCGGGCCGGGTAAACCAGCGAGCCACAGCGCCGGGGGGCCACGCTCAAGGAAACCGACGGGCCACCTTTGAAGGACCCCGGAAGCGGACGAGGCGATGGGTAGCGATCAGGGCCCATGCAGGAAACCCTTCTCTTTGGGCCGGGCAGGGTCACGGGCCGATTGTGTCTCGGGCATATCCCGTCGTAAAGCGGCGGGGCATTCCCCGGTGTGCCACCGCTTCCAGCCCGACCCGAGGTGAAAAAATCCGCCCGGTTTCCGTCGGCCGGATGCCCGGGACTCGCCCGGAGTTCGCCGGTGGGGCCGCCGTTGGTTGCATCGAGCCGCCGGGGTTCCCGGCGGGCCGATTTGGCGCGCGGGTTACAAGGGCGCTGCCCCGGTCTTTTCGCTTGCCTGCCGGATGGCGGGTGACCAAAGTTTGCGTCGTTGGACCATGTTGTCCGCTACGCACGTTGTCAGTCTTCGCGCATGAATAACCTTCCACGGAGGAGGGCGTCTTGAGCCGCCCCTACGCGTCCCGCGCTTCGTCTGGTCCCACGGTCCGCATCAACGGAAAAATCCGCGCCCGCGAGGTGCGGGTGATTGACCCCGAGGGACGCCAAATCGGAATCCTGCCGCTGAGCGAAGCCATTTTACGCGCCCGCAACCTGGGGATGGACCTGGTCGAGGTGGCGCCCACGGCCAATCCGCCGGTGTGCCGGATCATTGACTTCGGCAAGTATCAGTACGAGCAGGCCAAGAAGGAAAAGGAGTCCAAGAAACACCAGCACTCGAGCCGGGTGAAGGAAATCCAGCTCCGGCCGGTGATTGACCCGCACGACTTCGGCGTCAAGCTGGACCGGGCGGTGGAGTTTCTGTGCGACGACATGAAGGTGAAGCTGACCCTGCGCTTCCGCGGCCGGGAGATGCGGCATCAGGAGCTGGGGCAGCAGATCGTCGAGAAGTTCCTCCGCGAAATCGCGCCCTACGGGCAGCCCATCGAGGACCCGAAGGTGGTGGGCCGCGGCATGAGCGTGATGATCAATCCGCTGCCGCGCGCCAAGCGGGCGCCCCATCCCCGCCAGGCCGGCCAGTCGGCCCCACCGCCGGCCGCGCCCGCCAAAGGCGCCATCGCGCCGAAACCCGCCACGGCTCCCGCGCCCGCCGCGCCAACGCCGGCTCCGTCAAACGACGCCGGCCACGGGTTCGTGAACAATCCGTTTGCCAATCTGGCCGTGTCGGGTAGTTCGGGCGGGACGGACTCCGAGCCCGCGCCGGCACAAGATCAGCCGGCCGGCACGCCCTGAACCAGTCTCAGCCGGAAAGAAACAGTCCAACCGGGGAACGGGCCACAGGCCCGTGGCGGCAGGCGCCAGAAAGGGGCGCAGTGGCGTCGGCGCCGACAACGGCCGGGGCGCAGCCCGGCCCTACCAAAATCGCCAGCGAGGCGCGCTTTTTTGGTGAGTCCGCTTGAAGATTCGGAGTCGGCGGCAAGCTGCTATATGCCTGCCGGCTGACCGCGGCTTAGTTGGTCGTGCCGTCCGAAGCAGAAAAGCGGCAGCAAGCTGCCGCACTCCAAACGCTGGCGCGCTGGCCGGGCGCCCGATCAGTCGCGGAGCGTGTGGAGTGCGCCGGCTTGCCGGCGCTGTCGCTGCGGTGCGACTGCGGCGTAACGCAGACCTCTGGTCGGCTGTATCGCGGGTTTCCAACCCGCCGGAGCTCCGCGCACTGCCCGCCGGGGCCGACTGGAAGTCGGCGATACAGCAGGTTGGAAACCTGCGCTACAAGACAAGGCCGACGGCGGGGGCACCATTGGCGGCACGCGGGGGCGCGTACGCTCCCCGGGTCGGTCGGCGGCCGCTGGCCACCGACAACAGCCGAGGAGCCCGTGCCGTCCGGAGCAGAAAAAGCGGCAGCAAGCTGCCGCACTCCACACGCTGGCGCGCGAGTCGAGCGCCCGGTCAGTCGCGGGCGTGGGAAGTGCGCCGAGTGGCCGACCACGGTCAAGTTGGCCGTGCCAGCCGGTATCCACCGAATCGTTCCGGCTCAGCGCCACAGGGCGCGCAATTCGCGAAGGCTTTTGCGGGCCAGTTCCAACTGCGTCTGTTGCTGGCGGGTCAACAGGGCGCGCAGTTCATCCCGTTCGGGCGAGGGAGTCAGCCGCTCGAGCGCCGCGTGCGTCAACGCGAGGTTTTGCAGTTCGCCCAGCGCTTCTTGGGCGGCCAACAGGCGGCGGCAGACTCCATCCCCCTTGAGCTTTTTCCGCGGCAGGACCTGCTCGCGCAGGTAACGCCACCAACGCACCGCGCGCCGGAAATCGTGGCGCTCCTCCTCGCTGAGCTGGAAAAAGCGGGGTTGTTGCGCGCGCACGTGTTCGCGGTAGCGCGCCTCCAATTTCTCGAACCGCCGGGCCAGCCGGCGCGCTTGCTCCGGCTTCAGGGCGGGGCTGCCCAGTTGCGCGAGCACGCCCCGGGGCGAGGGGCGCAGTTGGCGTCGGTGCCGCCGCCACGCCTGGTCGCGCCAGTGCTGGCTTTCCTGAATCAGCGCCGGGTTGGCCCGGTTGGCCGCCAGCCACTCGACGGCGATGTCCAGGTCGCGCACCGGACTGGTGGCTCGGGAAATGCGCCGGGCCCAGTCCCGCCAGCGGCCAAGCCGCGCTTCGTCAAACAGCGTCTTGCCCAGGCGCAAGGACAACCGCAGACGCCGCAGCGTGACGCGCAGGGTGTGCACCGACTCGGCATCGCCGCGCGCCCGGGCTTGGCGCAGATGTCGGGGAAGTTCGTCGAGCAGCCGTTGATGGCGGCGTTTCCAACGCCGGGCCAGCCGTTCCGGTTTCATGGTCGTGACGGGTTGGCTACGAAACGGCGACAAACTACCCGGCCCGCTCCGCCGGGAGCAAACCTCGGATTGTTACATTTGGCCCGGCCGCGGAAGTACCCGACCGCGAAAGCCGGGCCGGTCCACGCGGTTCAGGCGCCGGCCAGCGCCGGCTCGGGCGCGGGCGTCGCGGCGGGCGGCGCCAGCGCCCCCTTCCAGGTCGGGTCCAGCCCCAGGTCGTGGATCATTTGCAGGTCCTTCTCGACCGGCTGGTTGAGGGTGGTCAGGTAGTTGCCCACCATCAACGCGCTGGCGCCGGCCATGAAGACCAGGCTCTGCAGGTCCCGGAGGGTCACAGTGCGGCCGCCGGCCACCATGATCTCCTGCCGCGGCAGCACCAGGCGGAAGACGGCCAGTGTTTGCAGCGCCTCGAAGGGCGGCACCGTGGGCCGGTCCGCGAAGGGCGTGCCGGGGATGGGGTTGAGGAAGTTCACCGGCACGAAGTCGGGGTTGATCTCCTTGAGCGCGAACATCAGGTCCACCCGGTCCTCGCGGGTTTCGCCCAGGCCGATGATGCCGCCGGAGCAAATCTTGATGCCGGCGCGCTTGAGGTAGTGGATGGTCTGCAGGCGGTCCTCGTAGGTGTGGGTCGAGCACTGATGAGGGAAGAACCGGCGCGAGGTTTCGAGGTTGTGGTTGTAGCACTCGACCCCGGCCTCGGCCAGGCGGTCGGCCACGCGCTGGCTCTTGATGAGGCCCAACGAGGCGTCGGGGCGCACCCGGCCCTCGGCCTTGAGCTCGCGGAAGCGCGCGCAGACCTCGTCCAGCATCGGGCCTTCCTCCAGGCCCCGCCACGCCGCCACCAGCCCCAGCGCCACCACGCCGTGGCGCTGCGCCTCGGCCGCGGCCTGCCGCACCGGGGCCGGGTCCACAAAGCCGTAGCGCGGCGACTGGGTCTGGTAAAAGGCGGACTGCGCGCAGAATTTGCAATCCTCCGGGCAGCCGCCGGCCTTGGCGTTGACGATCGAGCAGAGGTGCACCCGGTTGCCCTTGAAGTGCTCGCGCACCCGGTTGGCCCAGCTCAACAGGTCGAAGATGTCCGCCCGGGACTCCAGGTTTAAGAGCCAGAGCGCCTCGGCGCGGGTGATCTCCCCGCCGGCGAGCACGCGCCGGCCCAGCGCGGCGATGCGGTCGGTGTGGGCAACGTCAAGTGATGGCGACGACATGGTTGACAAACTACCCGCCCGCGCCGCGCTGGCAAGGCCGCAAACCTTCCCACCTGGCGCAAGCCCCCGCTCTGGATCCTTGGTCCGCGGTGAGCAGCCCGCGCTTGCGCCGTCGAAAAAAGCGCGACAATCCCGCCCGCACCCGCTACTTAACGGGCCGCGCAACCACCATGTCGTATCCGCGGCTCACCTCCGAGCAGGCCGTGCTCGTGTTGATTGACGTGCAGGGCAAGCTGGCGTCGCTCATGCACGAGCGCGAGGCGCTCTTCGACCACTTGCAGCGCCTGGTCAAGGGCGCGCGCGCGCTGGGCCTGCCGGTGCTCTGGTTGGAGCAGTATCCGCAGGGCCTGGGCCCGACCATTCCCGAAGTGGCCGGTCTGCTGAGCGATCTGCGCCCCATTCCCAAGCTGTGTTTCAGTGCCTGGGGCAGTGAGACGTTTCGTCAGCAACTCCAGGCCACGGGCCGACGCCAGGTGTTGCTGGCCGGCATCGAGACGCACGTGTGCGTGTACCAAACCGCGCTGGACCTGCGCGATGCGGGTTACGAGGTCTGGGTGGTGGGCGACGCCACGGCCTCCCGTGCCGCGGCCAATCACCGCCTGGGCCTGGAGCGGATGCGCGAGGCCGGTGCGCGCTGGACGGGGGTGGAAATGGCCCTGTTCGAGATGCTGCGCACGGCGGAGGCGCCGGCCTTCAAGGAAATCGCGCGCCTGGTCAAATGAACCTCGAGCCCCTCGCCGCCCAAGCCCCGCCCGCCGCCGGGTTGACCGCCGCCTGGTGGTGGCCGTTTGTGGTGCTGGCGGTGTGCGTGGGGCTGATCGTGGGGTTGATCACCCGGGTGCGACTGCATCCGTTTCTGGCGCTGGTGCTGGCGGCCTTCACCGCCGGCTGGCTGGCGCACACCCTGCCCGGGGAGGCCGGCCGCAGTCACTTCGTGCACGCGGTGGAACTGACCGCGACGGAGTTGGGCAACACCGCGGGCAAGATCGCCCTGGTCATCGCCCTGGCCTCGGTCATCGGCCTGTGCCTGATGGAAAGCGGCGCCGCGGACAAGGTGGTGCGGCGTTTTCTGGCGGCGTTTGGCGAGCGGCACGCCGCCGCGGCGATTTTTCTGAGCGGCTATCTCATCTCGATCCCGATTTTCTTCGACACCTTCTTCATGCTGCTGCTGCCGCTGGCGCGGGCTATGGCCCTGCGCACCGGCAAGAACTACCTGCTTTACGTCATGTCCATCTGCACCGCGGGCATTGTGACGCATTCCCTGTGCGCGCCGCATCCGGGGCCGCTGGCGATGGCGGAGGCCTTGCAGGTGGACCTGGGGTTGTCCATCGCGGTGGGCGTGGTGGTGGGCATCCTCCCGGCCGCGGCGGGCTGGGGCGTGGCCCGGTGGTTGAACCGGCGCCTGGACCTCCCGCTGCGCGAAACCCCCGGCGCGCCGCTCGAGGACCTGCAACGCATCATCGCCCAGGACGAGCGCGAACTGCCGTCCTTCGGCTGGTCCGTGACCCCGGTGCTGCTGCCGATTTTCCTGATCTCGCTGGCGTCGCTGTTTGACGCCGCGCGCAAGCAGCCCGACACCTTCCCCTGGCTCGTGGCCCTGTGCGGCGGGCCGGGCGGGTTCGCCGGCGTGGCGGCCTGGATCGAATTTTTGGGCAACCGCAACCTCGCGCTCCTGCTCGGCACCGTCATCGCCATGAGCCTCTTGATGCGCCAGCGGGGCCTGAGCGTGGCGCGGGTGTGCCAGATGATCGGGCCGCCCTTGGAAACCTCGGGCGTCATCATCCTCATCACCAGCGCGGGCGGCGCCTTCGGTTTGATGCTCAAGAACGCCGGCGTGGGCGAGGCCATCAAGACGGCTGCGGCCGGGCGCGAGGTGGACCTGGTGCTGCTGGCCTGGTTGGTGGCGGCGGTGATCCGCGTGGCCCAGGGCTCGGCCACCGTGGCCATGCTCACCACCTCGGCGATGGTGTTTCCGCTGCTGGGCGCCGGACTGCCGTACCACCCCATCTACATCTTCTTGGCCATCGGCTTCGGCGCGATGGTCTGCTCCTGGATGAACGACAGCGGCTTCTGGGTCGTGGGCCGGCTGAGCGGGTTCACCGAGCGCGAGACGCTCAAGACCTGGACCGTGGTGTCCACGGTCAACAGCCTGGCCGGGCTGGCGCTGACCTGGCTGTTGGCCGCGCTGCTGCCGTTTGCAAGCCGTTGAAGCCTGCGTACCGTTTTGGCGTGCAGGCCACTTTCGAACGCGCCTTTGGTCCGCCGCTCCACCCGGTACGGTCCGTCGTGGGACTGGGCGCCTGGCTGCTGCTCACCTTTGGCGTGGCGTTGGCGGCCAGCCTGGCCGCGCCGGGCGAATGGTACGCGGCCTTGCGCAAACCCGCCTGGACCCCGCCCAACTGGCTCTTCGGCCCGGTGTGGACCGTGTTGTACACGTTGATGGCGCTCGCGGCCTGGCTGGTCTGGCAGCACGGCGGCCTGTTTCGCCAGGCTCTGCCGTTGGGCGCTTATGCTGTGCAACTGGCGCTCAATGGGCTGTGGTCCTGGATTTTCTTTGGCTGGCGCGCGCCCGGGTGGGCCTTCGCGGAAATCCTGCTTTTGGCGGCTGCCATCGGTGTAACCCTGCGGCTCTTCGCCCGCGTGTCCCGCCCGGCCGCGTGGCTGCTGGCGCCGTACCTGGCGTGGGTGTTGTTCGCCGCCGCGCTCAATTTCAGCCTCTGGCGACTCAACGCCTGAGCGTCTGAAGTCCGAAGTTCAAAGTCCGAACTCTACAGTCCGGAACCGCGGTCCGGACCTCGGGATCGAGTACGGCACAGCGCCGGCCGGGCCGCCCGCAACTGTGCTGGCAACGCCTTGTCCTTAAGCACGATGGGAAGAAAAAGGCGCAGGCGAGGTTAGGCCGAAAAATTTTAAAAATACCGCTTGACGCGATGTTCGGGATAAACGATTCTACGCCCGTTCGCCCGTTCGCCCGTTCGCCCGTTCGCCCGTTCGCCCGTTCGCCCGT
>CAYXPA010000062.1:0-25222 GCA_964466945.1 uncultured Verrucomicrobiota bacterium
GATGCTATTGCTCCAAACCCGCTTTGCCCACCTTTTCAACTGCGGAGATTAGGTTAATGGGACGATTGGGGGCCCGCGGCGGTCCGCGGAGCTGGGAGGTGGGCGGGGTGTTTGTGGATTTGCTCGGCGCGGTCGAGACCCTGGCGCAAAAGCCGTTCCGCGAGTTGCGCGCCCCGTACGGTCCGGTCCGACTGATGTGTCCGGAGGAACTGCTGGTGGAGCGGGTCCTGGTCTCGGTTTACCCCGAACGCTACCAGCCGGCGGCGCAGTGCGCGCGCAAGCTGGTCGCCGTGGCCCTGCGGGGCCAGTTGGAGATGGACTGGGCCGAGGTGCGCCGGTTGGCCGCCCGCCCCGAGTACGCTATTCTGCCCGAGCTGGAGCAGTTGTTGAGCCGTGTCGCCCATGAACTCGGAAAACCCCGTCCCGGTCATCCCCAAGGATCGGCCAATTAGTTGGGAGGACTGGCTCGCCGGCCGACGCGCCCGGCGCGAGACCGGCAACCGCGTGGCGCCGGAAATCATCCGGCGCGCGGCCGGCCCGGCCGACCGGCGGTTGCGCCTGTTGTTTCGGGGCGAACGGGGGCTTTCTTTCAAACCCACGTCCGAGTTGTAGGCTTGGAAGCGCGCCTGCGCCTCGACGACCCGAGGTCCGGGTCCACGGCCCGCGCCGTGACCCGGGCGTTTTTCGACGGCTACTTCGAGAGCCGATGCATCTGTTGGGCGGCGGCGGCGCGGGCATCGCCCTGTTCGCCGGCCTTGTTGAGTTCGGCGCCGATGGAGACGATGGCGCTGGCGACAAATTGCTGCTGCTCGGGCGTGAGGTCTTTGCGTTCGCTCAGAGCCTGAAAGGCTGTCCAGGCGCCGGACCAGTCTTTGGCGGCCAGGGCGGAGGTGGCCTGGGCGGCCAGTTCGCGCACCGCGGGCGGGGCCTTGGCGAAGAGCGTGCCGGCTTCGCCCGGGATTTCAGTGGTGGGGATTTCCTTGGGCGGTTTGCTGCGGCCGCAGCCGGGCGCGGCCGCCAGGGCCAGAGTCAAGCCGGCCAGCAGAAGGGACTGGAGGGAGTTCATCGGGGGTTCAACGGGGCATTTGTAGCGGGACTTCGCCGGTGTACCAGCGGTAGTCCACGCCCTTTTCCGAGTAGGCGATGGGGCTGGCGTGGCCGTCCACCCAGATGGTGTTGCAGCGGCGGCTGTGGCGCCACCACTCGAACTCCATTTTGATGCCGGGATAGAGCGAGGCCAGGCTGTATTTCCACTGGGTCAAACACTCGTTGCTGCCGGGAAACAGGCCGAGCGAGTCGTCCGGGCCTTCCATGCGCTGCTCGGCGGCGTCCTGGGCGAAGACGGTCGAGGTGGGGCTGACGAACGAGGACATTTTGCGCGGGCCGTCGAGGCGGGTGGCCGGGTAGCGCGGGTCCGGCGGTTGAATCGCGTAGGCGTTGATGCCGATGCTCGAGTTGAGCCAGAACGTGGCGGGGAAGCGTTTGCCCTCTTCGCGCCACTCGTCCACCACGCGGGCGGTCGGGCAGCGCCAGATGGTGATGACGCTGCGCCAGTTCCAGTTGGTGCCGCCCATTTGGACGTAGGGCAGGTAGGCGATGCCCCAGTAAGCCAGGCCGTGGTTGGCGGGCAGCAGCATCGTGCTGTTGGGGTTTTCCGTCCACTGCCCGTGATTGGGGGCGGCGCCGCCCACGTGGTGCAGGGTGTCGCGGTTGTCCTCGGCGTACATTACCAGGGCCAGCCCGATCTGGCGGAGGTTGCCGTAGCAGACCGCCTGGCGGCCCTTCTCCTTGGCGCGCGAGAGCGCGGGCAGGAGCATCCCGGCCAGGATGGCGATGATGGCGATGACGACCAGCAATTCGATGAGGGTGAACCCCCGGCGCGGAGCGGGCGAATGTTGCGATAGGAAGGGAGCTGACATGGAGAAACGCACACGCAATGGCCAGTTGGCCGGGGAGCACCGAGCTCCCCGGCCAACGGTGATATGTTCAGAGGGAGGCAGCGCTCATTTCTTGAGCCGATAGAACTTGGCGGCACCGGTCGGGTCCGCCTGGAACGGGCTGGTCCCGGCCACGTCCGTCCACGGGCCGGTCACGGCGTCCGCGGCTTGGAGCGTGGCGCCGCTGTCCCAGCTCAGCACGACCTTGCCGGCGCTGAGTTGGATGTGAATCGTGCCGGCGTCGGAGGGGCCCGAGACCGACACGGTGGAGAGGTCTTTGCCCGCCTGGCCGGCTTCGTAGATGGCGGCGACCTCCTGCGGCGTGAGTACGCGGCGCCAGATGCCCAGGTCGTCGAACCACACGTCGCTGAAGCGCGGGCCGTAATTGCCCGTGCCGTCCTGGCCGATGTTGGTGGCCATGCCGGCCGGGGTGTCCACGTTGTTGGCGTTGGCGGTCAATGGCCGGGCATCCCGGCGCACGCCGTCCACGTAGGTGGTGGCCATGCCGGAACGCTGGAAGGTGACCACCACGTGATGCCAGGCGTGATCGGAGAAGGTGCCCGGCGGGCCGTCGTAGTCCTTCCGCGAGCCGGGCGGACCGGCGAGGTTCCACTGGAAGTGGCCGTCGTCGTCGGTGGCCAGGACGTAGCCGGGGTTGCCACCGCTGTTCCAGTCCTTGTTGCCGATGAACGAGGGGTCGCTGTTCCAGGTCACCGCCCTGGTCCAGAAGGCGATCGAGAAGTCGGTGTCGGTGCCGAAGTTCAGGTCCGCCGGGGTCCCGAGGCTGACGTAATCGGCATCCGAGATCAGGTGCATGGCCTGGGCGCCCACCTTGCCGGCTTCGAAGGTCGGGGCGCCGACAGCCGAGCCGTGGTTGCCGCGGCCGCTGGCGTCGGTGAGGTTGCCGTCCAGTTTGAGGTGGACCACCAGGTTTTCGTGGATGGGGCCGGCGAAGACGCTGAGGACGGCCTTGGTGCTGGTGACCGAGCCGGCGGCGTTGGAGACCACCACAGTGTATTCGCCGGCGGCGGCCGCGGAGATGTTGGCGATCGTGTAGGTGGCGCTGGTGGCGCCGGGGATGTCCACGCCGTTGCGCCGCCACTGGTAGGAGAGCGGTTCGGTGCCGGTGACGGTCACGGACAACTCGACCGTGGCGCCGGCGGAGACCAGGCCGCCCTCGGGCTGCTTGGTGATCTCGGGCAGTTGCGGGCCGGTGATGCTGTACAGGCCCACGTTGTCCACGCCGAAGAACCAACTGGCCGTGCCGGCCTGGAAGAAGCGCAACTTGACACGGGCCTGGTTGTCGGCCTGCGGCAGGCGGAACTTCTCGATGCGTTTGGATTCCCACTGGTCATCGTTGATGCGGCCGCTGAGGTACGGGCCCAGGTCCGGCCACATGGTGCGCGGGGCTTTGACAAACGCGCCATACGAGCCGCCCTTTTCCCCGCCGGTGTCGGGGTCGGTGTACCGGGCCACGTCGCCGTAGGTGGTGTCGAAGGTCCGGATCACGTCCACGGTGCCGTCGGGGTTCTTGAGGATGTCCGGCACGTCGAGCATGTACACCACCGGCAGCCAGGTGGCGCCGCCGTCAATCGAGTACTCGACACCGGCAATGTTGTCCTGGTTCTGGGTGTAGATGCTGTGGTACACAAGGTAGATGTCGGTCTTGCCGGTGAGGTTGATCTCCGGCGAGATCAGTTCGGCGTACTGGCTGCCGCCGCGCACGTCGGACTCGTGGTAGGCGAACTGGTTCACAACGAGGCTCTCGACCTTCCGGCCGTTGATGTACGCCTCGGGCGTATTGAGGCGTTGGCTGGCGTTCCAACCACCGGCCGCCCCGATGTCCAGGACGCGTTGCTTGGAGATGACCGTCCAGACCAGGTAGCTGTCCGAGTTGGGGTCGTTCAGGTCTTCGATCCCATTGCCGGGAATGGGGCTGTAAGTGGTCCAGCCGGCCGGCAGGGTGCCTTCGGGCACGTTGTCGAAGGTCTCCAGCCAGATCGGGTCCGGCAGGATGTAATTGGCATACGGCGCGACGGTGTACCTCACGATGGCCTCGCGCTTGCCGCCCTCGACGGTCGAGTCGTCAAACACCAGCTTGTATTCCTCGACGGCTTGGGGTTCGGGCAGGGAGGAGGGCGTGTAGCTGATGCGGGTGCGGTTGCCCGACTTGGGGCCGACGGTGGTCGTGGCGGTCACGTCGGTGCCGTTGCGGAAGAGCTTCACCGTGGCCGGGTTCAACGCCACGCTGCCGTCTTCGATGATCGCGCTCAGACCGGCGGAGGGCGAGGCGTTGATCGCGTTGTGTTGGGGCGCCACCCAGATGATGGCCGGCCCGGTGGGCACGGCCCCGGGCTTGAGCGCCCGGTAGCTGGGGATGCCGCCGGCCTCGTTTAAGTGCAGGCGCACGCTCGGGTCGTTGTTGTCGGCGGTGTACCAGTCCACGCTGTAAGCGCCGCCGCCCTGTTCGTAAATCAGCCGGAAGGGATACACCCCGGCCTTGGTCACGGT
Source organism: uncultured Verrucomicrobiota bacterium (assembly GCA_964466945.1). Lineage (GTDB taxonomy): Bacteria > Verrucomicrobiota > Verrucomicrobiia > Limisphaerales > J093 > DSVZ01. The sequence goes on from CAYXPA010000062.1 coordinate 4,449, forward strand.
GAATTGAAAGACCGTGTCGCCGGCACCGCGGCCGCCGTCGTATTCGCCCAGTTTGATCTCGGCCAGCCGGTCGCGGACGTTGCCCACGGTCACGCGGAAGCCGTCGTCGCTGTTGACGACCATGGTGTACGTGCCGGGGTTCAGTTCCACGTAGGTGATCGCCTCGAGGGCGATGTTGATCGTTGTGAATTCCGTGCCCGGGATGCCCGGGAAGAAGGTGCCACCGTAGGCGATGGTGCTTTCCTCGGTGTACGTGCCGTCCGGATTGAACAGGGACAGGTCCGCGATGTTCGCAAAGGGTTGTCCGGTGGCCGGGTTGATCAAGACCCCGGCGATCTGGTCCTCGGTGCGGGCCAGGGTGTTGGGCAACTGCGGGCCCGTGGCCTGAAACACCCGGACCACGAAGCCCGGCTTGGTCTTGTCCACCGCCGAACCGGGCAGCGCGACGGATTCAGGGATGACGGTTTGGGCCTGTGCGCCGGCCAGGCTCGCGAGCAGGGTGCCGAGCAACGCCGGGCGCCAGGAATGGGCATTTTGCTTGGAGGGTCTCATGGTTTGATTTTGGAACGATTCGTCAACAGCTTGGGCAGAATGACGAGAAGTGACAAGGCATTTTTGCAGTCACCACTTTACTGCAGCCGTGCCGCAAGCCGTGCGGTAGCACGCGCCCCAAATTGTCGGCCCCGAGTTACGCGCAGGTGCCCGGCAGGTGAAGAAATGGCAACGCGGCCCGACGACAGCCCACGTTGCACATCCCATCGCCCTCCGGGACCGGGTCAATACTCTGGTCCGGGTCAATACCCCTCCGGTACTTCGGGTGCGAATCCCGGTGTGTCGCGGGTCCGCACCGGTTGCACGACCCAGTTTTCGGGGTGTGCGGCTGCGCCCTGCACGGCGCGCATGGCCGCGGTGGCGGCCGGTTTCTCGACTCGAGCCATCCAGAGCCGGTGCTCGGCGAAAGCCAGCATGGGCAGGTCTCCCGGACTGTCACCAGCCGCCAGATACGGCGCGCGACCCAGGGCGTCCCAAAGGCAAGCGACCTTGCCGGCATAGACCGGCACCGGCTGGTCGAGGTGCGTCGTCAGGCGCAACCCCGCCAGGGCCCGCGGCTCCAGCCGGGCGTAAGCCGCGTCGGTCCGCGCCAGGACGCGGTCCTTGAACTCGCGCTCCCGGCGGTCGCGCACCAGTGGCGCCACGCCCACCACCTGCTCCGGCGGGACGCCCCCGGCCACGCCGAACCGGCGCAGCCGCGGATTCAAAACGCGGAGCACCATCCAGCGCACGCTCCACACATTGCTGGCGGAGACGATCCACACCGCGAACCGGTGCCGCAGCAGCACGGCGATCAACTCGACCATCGCCGGATAAAACCAGGGCCGCGGATAAGCCGTGCGCCCCGGGGTAACCTCGAGCCATCGCACCTCGCCTTCGCGGGCGGCCGCTGCCACGGCGGCGGTGGCGCGGATCACTTGATCCGGGCCGAGGCCGGCCAGGACCTCCGCCGCCCACAGATAGCCGCGGGTGAGCGGATTGGGGTCGGCCGCGCCGTGGCCGCTGCCCTCGAGCAGGGCTTCGTAGTACGCGGTGAGGTCGGGCAGCCGGGCGGCTTCGACGAGTTTGCCGGCGGCCGTGCGAAACGGCGGGGTGAGCGCGGTCACGGTCTCGGGTTGCAACCGGCGGTGCTTGACCAACCAAGCCAGCGTGGCCTCGCCCACGTCGCCGCAGACCAGCGTGTTGTCGAAGTCAAAGGCCACCGGCCAACCCCGCCCGGCGCCGCGGCGGATGCGCTCTTCCAACCACGCGCGCGTGGCCGGCGCCCAACCCGGGTCGGTCAACAAGGCAGCGTTGGCACGGCGGCGGGGCATGGCTAGCGGGCGCCCTTGGGGCGGGCGTTCCAGATCGAGACCATGAAGGCCGCGGCCACCAACACCAGCCCGGCCAGCGTGTAAAAAACCAGGTTCCAATCCCCGCGCGTGAGGTCCTTGAGCCAGCCCACGCCGGCGCCGGAAAAGATCGAGCCCAGCGCGCCCAGGCACATGGTAAAGCCGGTGGCGATCGAGGCCGCGCGCGGATGGCTGAGGTCCACCGTGGCCGCGCCGCTCATGAGCATGTCCGGCCCGTAGATCAAAAAGCCGGCCAGGGCCAGCAGCACCGTGGCCAGAACCCATTCGCCGCGGGGCACCCGGGTGAAGCCCACGCACACCGCGGCCAGACCCAGTTGCATGAGCGCGCAGACCGGCGCGCGGCGTTTGCCGAACCAGGTGTCCGAAGCCCAGCCGGCGGCGATGGCGCCCACCGAGCCCACGAGCGGAATGACCACCGCCGTGAGCGCGCTGCCCTTGATCGAGCGCCCCTGGAAGTCCGCCATGTACTGGATGCTCCAGTTCATGAAGGCGTACCGCACCGCATTCATGCAGAAAAACCCGACGCCCAGAATCCACAACACCCGGTTCGCAAACGTGAGCCGGAGAATGGCGCCCAACGAAAGCGCCGCGGGCGCGGCGCCGGCCGACGCGTTCCCGGCGGCGGCCGGTTCCAGCCCGTCATCGCGCACCGGCGGCAGGCCGGCCTCCTCGGGCGAGTTGCGCAGGAACAGGAAAAAGACCAGCGCCACCGGCAGGAGGATCAGGCTCGGCACCCAGAAGGCGGCGCGCCAGCCCAGCGCCTCGCAGAGGTACCCGGCCAGCAACCACGAGAGCACGTTGCCCACCGTGTAGCAGGTCGAGATCAACCCGAGCAGCGTGCCGCGCCGGGCGGAGGTGGTCCAGTTGGCCAGGGTCTGAACCAACAGCGACCAGCCGGCGGACTGGGCGTAGCCGTTGAGCGCCCAGAGCGCCAACATGCCGCCGAACGTGCTGGCGAAGGCAAAGAGCGCGTTCGTGCCGGCGGCGATGAGCAGGGCGGCGGTCATCAAGTGCCGCGCGCCCCAGCGGGCGCAGAGGGTGCCGTTGATGACCTGGCCCGCCGCGTAGAACAGCGCGTACGTGGACGGGATGGCGCCGACCCGGGCGTGGGTCCAGTCCGGGAACTCGCGCAGGATCAGCGGCTGGGCGACGGCGAAGTTGACGCGGCACAGGTAATACGCGGCGTAGGCCGTCCACAGCAGCCAGAAGATGCGCCACTGCCAGGCGCGCAGGTCCGGATGAGGTTCCGCGGAAGCCATTTCAGGTGGGGCGGGGTTGCGTCAGCGATTGGCGGGCACGGGCGGGGTTATGCCCCGGCCGCCGGTTCTCGTCAAACGCCGTTCGCGCCAGCCGGTCCGCGCCCGGGATAATGCCGTTGACGCGCCGGAAAGCACCCTTTCAGACTGGGGCTTCCGGGGGTGGACCGGCGGACCCATCCGCTCCCCGGCGCCGGGAACAAACTTTGAATCGCGACATCGCATGAATCTGGACACCCTGTACGCGGGACTCACGCTCAAGACCAACGCCAAGCTGGCGCTGGTGGTCCTGGACGGCTTGGGCGACGTGGCCACCAACGCCCAGGGCCGGCTGACCCCGCTGGAAGCGGCCTGCACGCCCAACCTCGATGCCCTGGTGGCGGCCGGTTGCGCCCAGGGGCGGATGATCCCCGTGGCGCCCGGCATCACCCCGGGCAGCGGGCCGGGTCACCTGGCGCTCTTTGGCTACGACCCGCTCGAATACCAGGTGGGCCGGGGCGTGATCGAGGCGCTGGGGTTGGGCGTCGAGCTGCGGGCCGGTGACGTGGCCGCGCGCGCGAACTTCTGCACGCTGGACGCCCGGGGCATCGTGACCGACCGCCGGGCCGGGCGGATTGACACGCCGGTGTGCGAGCGGCTGTGCGCGCGGCTGGCCCAACAAATCACTCGTGTGGGCGACACCGAAGTCATCATCCGCCCGGGCAAGGGCCACCGCTTCGTGGTGGTCTTCCGGGGCAAAGGGCTGGAAGGCCCGTTGACCGACGCCGACCCGCACCGCGAGGGGCTGGCCGTGCCCCCGGCCAAGCCCGTGTCCGCCAAATCCGCCGGGCAGAAAAAGACCGCCGAGGTCGTGGCCGAGTTCTACCGACAGGCCCTGCCGTTGCTGGCCGGGGAGGCGCCGGCCAACGGGTTCCTGTTGCGCGGCATTGCCCATCAGCCGGCCATTCCGAGCTTCCAGGAACGTTACCAACTGCGCCCTGCCTGCCTGGCGGTCTATCCCATGTACAAGGGGCTGGCCCAACTGGTGGGCATGACCAAGCTCGAAGGACCGCAGACCATTGCCGAACAGTTCGAGCGTTACCTGGCCGAGTACGAGCGCTACGACTTTTTCTTCATTCACTACAAGTACACGGACATGCACGGCGAGGACGGCAACTTCGAGGCCAAGCGGCGCGCCATCGAGGAGTTCGACGCCGCCCTGCCCATCCTGCTCCGCAAAAAGCCGGACGTGCTGGCCATCACCGGCGACCACTCGACCCCGTGCGTGGTCAAGGGCCACTCGTGGCATCCGCAACCGGTCCTCTTGCACTCGGCCTTCAGCGGCACGGACAAGCTCGAGCGCTTCACCGAGACCGGCGCCAACCTCGGCTCGTTGGGCATCTTCGAGGCCAAGTACCTCATCCGCCTCATGCAGGCCAACGCCCGCATGTTCGACAAGTTCGGCGCTTGAACCGGGGAGCTTCCGAGCGCGAAGACGCCGCGAGCATGAGACCGCTGGTCGCCGGGTTAAACCTGTGGGCGGGCTCCGGCTTCCGGCGGTGCCGGCAACTCCGCGGGGGATCACCATGAAGGCCGTCATCCTCGCCGCGGGCAAGGGCACCCGCATGAAGGAGCTCACGCAGGCCCTGCCCAAGCCGATGCTGCGCGTGCAGGGCCGGCCCATTCTCGAGCACATCCTCGCCGGCCTGCGCGCCGCCGGCCTGCGCGAGTGCTGCATCGTCACCGGCTGGCGGGGCGACACCATCCGGGAGCATTTCCGCGACGGCGCCCGGCTGGGGCTGCGGCTGTGCTACGTCGAGCAAACCGTCCAGGACGGCACCGGCAAGGCCCCGGAGCTGGCGCGGGAATTCGTCGGCGCCGAGTCCTTTCTGCTGTCCTACGGCGATATCCTGGTCAAGCCCGAGACCTACGGGCAAATGCTCCGGCGCTGGGCCGAGGGCCCGTTCAGCGGCCTGCTCACCGTGACCGCGGGCGAGGACGTGACCAAGGGCGCCATCAACTTCTTCGACGAGCAGTTCTGCCTGCGCAAGCTGGTCGAGAAACCCACCCCGGCCCAGCTCGAGGCCCTGCGGGCCGAAGGCTGGCTCCAGCCGGGCGCGCCCGCCTGGTACAACGCCGGCATCTACATCTTCCGGCCGGTGCTCTTCGAGTTCACCGCCCGGCTGGTCAAGTCACCCCGCAACGAGTACGAGCTGACCGACGCCATCTCCGCAATGGTCGCCGCCGGCCATCGCATCGCCGGCCTGCCCATCGAAGGTCGCTGGGTGGACGTGCGCGACCCGGCCGTGCTGGCCGCGCTCGAGCGCGGCGAGTTTTAGCACGCGCCCGGAAACCGCTCCGCAAAAAACCATGTTGACCCACGAACTCCTGCCCGCCCGCGACCCCGCTTCCCGTCGGCTGCTGGTGGTCTTGCACGGCCTGGGGGACAGCCTCGAGGGCTATCGCTGGATGCCCGGGGAGCTGCGCCTGCCCTGGCTGAACTACCTGCTGGTCAACGCGCCGGACGAGTACTTCGGCGGTTACTCCTGGTACGACATCTACGGCGATGCCGCACCCGGCATCGCGCGCAGCCGGCGGCTCTTGACCGAATTGCTGGACGCGCTGCCGCCGCGCGGTTTCCCGGCCGCGCAGACCGCGTTGTTCGGCTTTTCGCAGGGCTGCCTGATGGTGCTCGAGACCGGTCTGCGCTACCCGCACCGGCTGGCCGGGATCATCGGCGTGAGCGGCTACCTCCAGGACGTGGCGGCGCTGTTGCAGGAACTTTCCCCCGTGGCCCGCGAGCAACGCATCCTCATGACCCACGGCCGCCAGGACCCCCTCATCCCCATCGCGCCGGTCCGCAAGCAGGCCGAGCTGCTGCGCCAGGCCGGGTTGCAGGTGGAATGGCGCGAGTTCGACAAACCCCACACCATCGCCGGCGAGGAAGAGCTGGCCGTGATCCGGGACTTCTTGGAAGCGTGCTTTGCCAGTGCGCCCGCGTCCTCGCGCGAGGCGACCGGCTGAGGCCGCAGCCCGCGCCCATCGCTCCGCCTTGCGCCCCGTGGCCGGCCTGGCGCAGGCCCGGGCAGGGTGGGGCAGGGCGGTTTTCGGGGCAGTTGGTTGGGTTCGCCGTTGCGCCGGGGTCCGGGGCCGGGTTAGATGCCGGCATGTTCTCACACATCGTGATTTTCTGGACCAAGCCGGAGGTGCCGGACGCGGTCGAGCAGCTCCTGGCTGGCATGGAGCGGTATTTGCGACCGATTCCCGGGGCGCTGAGCTTCCACGCCGGGCGCATGGTGCCCAGTCACCGGCCGGTGGTGGACCAGACCTACCAGGTGGGCTTGAACATCGTTTTCCCGGACAAGGCCGCCCAGGACGCCTACCAGGTGCATCCATTGCACGTCGAGTTTGTCGAGAAGGTCTTCAAGCGCGTCTGCGACCGCGTGGTGGTGTACGACTTCGCGTAGTCGGCGCGTTTCTAGCCCCAAAGCCGGCGGGACGTTGGCCGCGACGCCGCGCGCTCGGGCGGGGTGGGGGGCGTACCGGCTCAACGGCCAATCAGGCGCTTGAACTCGGGCAGCTCGCGCAGGCCCAGGAAGCGGGGGTCGCTGCCGGCCAGGGCGGTGAGGTTCGAGGCGCCGGGGTTGGCGGCGCGGCGGCGCTGGTCCAGTTGCAGGGCCACGCCGAGACTTTGGAGAGCCTCGGTTTGTTTGCCCTGGGCCGCCTGGGCGCCGGCGAGGTCGTACCAAATTTCGGGGCTCTCGGGCAGGAGCTTGAGCAGGCGCTGCAGGGCGGGTTCGGCGCGGGCGTAAAGGCCGATCTGGACGTAGGCGTTGGCGATGGACAGCAGCGGGCCGGCGTCGGTGTTGGTGCGGGCGACCCACTCGTCGAGAAGGGCGTAAGCCTCGTTGGTGCGGCCGGTCTGCACGTAGGCGGCCACGAGGTCGAAGGCAGCCTTGAGGTCTTCGCGGTTGGTGGCGTAACGGGCCTGCAGGACGCTCAACTGGCTTTCGGCCTGGATTTGCGCGTTCTGGGCGCTCTTCCAGCCGCGAACCTGGTCCACGATGCTGCGGGCAAAGTCGCTGTCGGGGTCGAACTTTTGGAGCGTCTGGGCCACGCGCAGGGCGTCCTCCATGCGGTTGAGCAGGGCCAGCAGTTGGATGTAGCGGGTGACGGTCTCGGGGCTGTACGGGCAGAAGGCGAAGGCCTGCTTGAAGGCGAAGTCAGACTCGCGGGCCATGCGCTCGCGTTCGGCGGCGTTGGTCGTGTTGGTGTAGCGCCAGTAGTACAGGCCGGCGATCGAGTTGCGCAGCTTCGAGAAGGCCTTCTGGCCGTCGTTGTCGCGCACAAACTTCACGTCGCCCCGGTAGTCGCGCAAGTCGCCGCGCAGGTAGGCGCGCTCGACGAAGTCGCAGATGTCCGCCACCGGCGTGTCGTAGTCAATCCAGTCCCCGCAGAGCCGGGCCGCGTAGCGCCGCCAGAACTGGTGGTCGCGCTCGACCATTTCCCGGGTGATCTCGGCCACGGGCTGGCGGTTGATCTTCATGATGATCCCGAACGGCGTCAGGTACGGGTACATCCAGTCCAGGGGGAAACTTTCCTCGACGAAGAATTCGTGGTCGGGGTTCTGGTCGAAGATGACCTTGGTGAGCAGGCCGTTGATGGCCATGACGGCGGTCTGGCCGGCCACCTGCACGCGGCCGTCGGGCGAGATGTTGATGACCTCGCCCGGGCGGACCAGTTTGGGTTCGTTGGGGAACTGCTGATCGTGGAGGTAGCGCAACTGGACGTCGGCGATGTAGTTGGTGAAGGCCCAGTTCAGGTCCAGCGGGCTGGGCGTGCGGATTTCCTTGGGCGGATACACGCCCTCGGCGCGGCGGCGGGCCTCGACGCGCGCCCCCCAGCGCAACAAGGCGTCGTCCAGCGGGCGCACCACGTTGGTGAAGCTGCCCACGAACCGGGACAGGGCGGTGGACTTGTAGGGCTCGCCGCGCAGGCGGCGGTCGGCCTGCTCCTTGCCCAGCAGAAAGTTCTCCATGGCCATGACCATGTCGCGCAGAAACGGCGGGTCCACCTGGGCGCTGCGGTTGTAGTGGGCGCGGATGTAGTTGAGGTAGGTGCCGTCGGCCAGGGCGTTCTGGGTGATGATGTACACGTCCCGCCGGTCGAAGGCCGGATTGCGGCGGTGCTGCGGCTTGATGAAGCTCTCGGCAAAGATCATGTAGGTGGGGTTGAACCGGCCCGGGTCGGTGCCGCCGAAGAGCACCGCGTTGCGCGTCATCGAGGGGTACAGCTCGAAGGGCGGCTCGAACATGTCGTGCCCGAACCAGAACCCGAACAGATGCCCGCGCTGCTCGTTCTCGGCCCAGTGCGCGCTGATCGAGTACACCGGCATCAGGGCGAAGGCGCTAATCAAGACGGCCGGCTTGAGCCGCTCGCGGTGCACCAGCACCAGCGCCACAAACCACAACAACAGCAGCAACACAAACAGGCGCCCGTACACGGCCCAGACCGGCGCGGTGGCCGAGGGGTGCGCCAGCGCCTGGAACAGGCCCGTCAACAGCGCCCCCGGGCCGGTCGCCCCGGTGTGGGGGTCGCTGTACACGTCCTGCAGGCGGCGGGCCAGCGAGTACAGGGCCAGGGCCGCCAGGGCCGCGCCGCCGTTCAACGCGTAGGGCCGCACCTGCGGGTAGCGGGTGATGAGCGAGGCGCCCGTGAGGGTGACCGACAGCCCCGCGAACATGGCGATGATGACGTGCGAGGCGGTGAAAAACACGCGCGTCAGGTCGCGGCTCTGCCGGTCAATTTGCGGGTTGAGCAGCATCAGCAACAGCACCGAGAGGCACAGGCCGATGGCCGTGTTGCCCACGATCCACGCCCGTTCCCGCCGCCCCATCCACGGCAGGAAAAAGAACGGCACCAGGGCGAAGGCCAGAAAGGCCAGGTTGAACTCGTCCGCCGCCCCGTACAGGTACATCAGCAACTGGCGGATGAACCGAACCGGGTCGTTCAGGAAATCCGTCGGATTGGTCTTTTCGTACTGCCCGCGGGTGAAGGCGTGGATGAAGCCGTCGAAGGTGCGCGGGTAGGCCCAGTTCATGGGCGGGTTGGTCATCGAGAACAACGGCAGCAGGAAATAGAACGACGCCCCCACCACCCAGGCCGCCAGCGTGACGATCACGATCTTCCACTCGCTGCCCAGTCCGCGGGTGCGCATGCTCAGCCAGGCGCACCCCGCCACCGAGGCCAGGCCCACCGAGTGGAAAATGACCGCCAGCGGCAGGTTCTGCTGGAAGGTGGTCAGAATGCCTTTGCTGCTCAGGATCAACCCGCCCAGGTAAAACAGCACGTTCACCGCCAGCGCGTCCCGGCCCAGCTTTTCATCGGCCATCGCGATGGCCACCTGCAGCCCCATCGCCGCCACGATCAACGTCTGGTGGTTGTTGAAGCAGATGCCGAACAGGAACGCCGCCAGGTACAGGTACCGGTGCTGCCCGGGCCGGTACATCCAGTGGAGCAGGCACACCAGCACGCCCATCAGCGACAACACGCTCAGCGTGTACACCTCCACGATCACCGCCTGGCTCCACATGAACCCGTTGAACCCGATGAGCAGCGCGGCCACCGTCCCGCTCACCAGGCACAAAGCCTCCTCCCAGCGCTTCTCCAGCCCTTTGAACAGGTCCAGCCGCTCGACCAGCATGCTGCTGAAGCGCGCGGTGATCAGCCCCAACATCCCGCTGGCCAGCGCCGCCGCCACCGCCGAAGACACCGCCACCCGCCAGGCCACGTTCGAGAAGGGCAGCAGCACCGTGAACAGCCACGAATACACCGTCCAGATCGGGTACCCCGGCGCGTGCGGCACGCCCAGGTAATACGAGGCCACGGCCAGTTCGCCGCAGTCCTCTAGTGTCAGGTCCGGCGCCAGCGTGAACAGGTACACCACCAGCGTCAGCAGCGTGGTCGCGCCAAACGTGATCCAGTCCACCCGCCGGAACAGCGGGGCCACCGGCTCGACGCGCACGGCGGGCGGCGCGGCGGCGCCGGCCGGCTCCACGCGGCCGGGCTTGGGCTTGGCTTTGCTCATCAGCGGTCCGTACAAGCGCGGGCGGCGGCTACCACCCGCAGTAAAGAGGGCATACTTGATAGGGGTTGAACGCGGTTTGTCCAACCCAAACTGGCCGGCGCCGCCGGCGCCAGTTCCCGCCGCCGGTGGCGCAGCGAGCGGGGAAGACTACCCCGGAACGATTCGATTGATTCCGGGTGGCTTGGCCAACCTATCCGTGGGTGGCCTACCTGTCGGCAAGGAGACGGCAACCTGCCACCGACTCCAGCTTTTCAAGCGTCCCACCAAACGGTGCGCTCGAACCGGGATTGGGTAGGGCCGGGCTGCGTCCCGGCCGTGTCGAGCGGCGCCGACGCAGCGGCGCCCTACCAGTAACCCTACCGCCACGGGCTAGTGGTCGGCCCCCCCCCGCTTAAACCGCATCGTTACAGCTACGCCAGCCGGCTGGCCGCTGGCGCGCCGGAACCTGCGGGTTCGGTCAGACGCCCGGCCAGCAGGAGACGCAGACTGTTGAGGACCACCACCACCGTGCTGCCCTCGTGGCCCAGCACACCCAGCGTCAGCGGAATGGCGCCGAACAACGCCGCGCCCACCAGCACCACCACCGTGCCGAGGGAGATGACCAGGTTTTGCCGGATCACCCGGCGGGCGTACTGGCTCAGACGGTAGGCGGCCAGGAAGTTTTCCAGCCGGTCATGCATGAGCACGATCTCGGCCTGTTCGAGCGCCGCGTCCGAACCCCGCGCGCCCATCGCCACGCCCACGTGGGCCATCGCCAGGCTGGGCGCGTCGTTGACGCCGTCGCCGATCATGGCCACGTGGTGGCCTTGCAGGGTCAACGCGCGGATGGCCGCCACCTTGTCTTCGGGGCGCAGCCCGGCGCGCACGTCGTCCAGACCCAGGGCAGCCTTCAGCGCGGCGGCCGGGCCGGGGCGGTCGCCGGTGAGCACGAGGGTGCGGAGGCCCAAGCGGTGCAGCGCGGCCACCAGGTCGCGGGCCTCGGGGCGCAAATCGTCGCGGAACAAGAGCCGGCCGCGCAGCTCGCCGACGGCCAGCCAAACCTCGGAATGGGCGGCGTCTGCCGCCGCGGGCCCGACTGCCGGCAGCGCGCCGAACGCGGCCTCGATCCATTCGCGGCGGCCCAGGGCCACCGGTTGCCCTTGCCAGCGCGCCCGGATGCCCAGGCCGGGGGCGGACTCGAACTGGTCCAGCGCCACCGGCTCCAGCCCGTGTTGCTTGCCGTAACGGGTCACCGCCCGGGCCAACGGGTGGGTGGAAAGCCGCTCCAGCGAAAAGGCCAGGCGGGCCACTTCGGCCGCGCGGCCGGGCGGGAAGCTTTCGATCCGCTCGATCTGCAGGTCGCCGGTGGTGAGCGTGCCGGTCTTGTCCATGGCCACGACGTCCACCTCGGCCAGTTTTTCCACCGCCGCCCCGCCGCGGAAGAGCACGCCGCGGCGCGCGCCGCGGGCGATGGCGGCGAGGATGGCCGAAGGGATCGAGAGCACCAGCGCGCAGGGCGAGGCGACCACCAACAGGGTCATGGCGTGGTAAAACGCCGTGTGCGCCGGATTGGGCGCGCGGAAGGCCGGGTACCCGGCCCCGAGCCACCACAGCAGGAACATCCCGACCGTCACGCCCAGCACCGCGTAGGTGTACCCCGAGCCGAACCGGTCGGTGAACCGCTGCGAGGGCGCCTTCAGGTGCTGCGCCTCGCGGATGAGCCGGATGATCTTTTGCAGCGCGCTCTCCCGGGCCGGGCGCAGCACCACCGCCTCGACCGCGCCCCACAGGTTCAACGTGCCGGCCAACACGGGATCGCCCACCGCCTTCGCCACCGGCGCCGCCTCGCCGGTCAGCGTGGATTCGTCCGCCGCGGTCGCGCCTTGGATCACCTCCGCGTCCACCGGAAACAGCGCGCCGGGCCGGACCAGGATGCGTTGGCCGGGGCGCAGTTGGTCCACCGGCGTTTCCACCTCCCGACCGGCCGCGTCCAGGACCGTGGCCACCTTGGGCGCGGTGCGGAACAGGGCCTTGATCTCGCGCTGCGTGCGGCCCATCGCGTAATGCTCGAGCGCGCCGGACAGGGCGAAGAGAAACAGCAGGATCGAACCCTCGTCCCATTTGCCGATGCTGGCGCTGCCCGCCGCGACGGCCAGCATCAGGAAATGCACGTCCAGCACGCGGTGCCGCAGCCGTTCCCACACTTCGACGGCCGCATACCAACCGCCGGCCAGGAAGGCGGCCAGGTGCGCGGCCAGCGCGTAGGGGCTTTCGCCCAGTGTCCAGGCCGCGAGCGCAAACGCCCCGCACAGGCCGGCCGCCAGCAGTTGCCATTTCCACTCGTTGAGCGCGCGCTCGTCCTCGGGCAGCTCGACCTCCCGGGGCACCACCCGCGGCAGGGCAAAGGTGCGCCAGCGCCAGAACCGCGGGGCGGTGGGGCAACTGACCCGCGCGATAGTCGTCCGGGGGCCTTCCTGACGGATGACCAGCCGCGCGCGCACCGCCGGGTCCACCGCCGTTTCACACGCCGTGCAGTCCGGCGCGCCGGCGAGCAACTGGCAATGGCCGCCGCCCGGCTCGGCGGATTGGCAGGCGGCCTGGAGGGTGTTCTGAAGGCGTCGCTCGAGTGCGGCGGTGTCCACCCGGCCCAGCGTGGCCAGCGACACCGTGTGATCGTCCCGCCGGAGGGTTACCGCCTCGAGGGCCGGCTCCTCGGCGAAGGCCACGGCCACGCTGCGCACCAAGCAGGGTCCCGTGTCGGCGGACGCGGGTTTGGTCGGAGTCGTGGACGCGGCGTTCATCAATCAGGCGCGCAGCCTGCCCCGCAATCTGGGCCAATCCCGTCGGGGAGACAAGCCGCCAGCGCCCGGCTCGCCAAGTCCCTCGCGCCCGGGCATAGTCTCGCCGTGACCCTGCCGGACCTCATCCTGGCCTCCGCCTCGCCCCGGCGACAGGAACTCCTGCGCCAGTGCGGCGTGCGTTTCGAGGTCGTGCCCGCCAACACGCCCGAGCGGGACGACGACGCGCTGACCGCGCGCGAGCTGGCCCAGCTCAACGCCCACCGCAAGGCCCGCGCCGTGGCCAAGCGCTATCCGGACCGCCTGGTGCTCGGGGCCGACACCGTGGTGGCCTGCGGTCCGCGGCTCTACGGCAAGCCCGCGGACCGGGCCGACGCGCTGCGCATGTTGAGCGAGCTCCAGGGCCGCACCCATGAGGTGGTGACCGGCGTGTGTCTGCTGCACTTGCGCGCCCATCGCGAATGCCTCTTTGCCGAGTCCACCGCGGTGACCTTCCGGCCGTTGAGCGAGGCGCAACTCCGCGACTACCTGGCGCGCGTCCCCCCGCTCGACAAGGCCGGCGCCTATGCCATCCAGGAACACGGCGAGCTGCTCGTGGCCGAAATCGTGGGCTCCTACTCGAACGTCGTTGGCCTGCCGGTCGAGCGCCTCCTCGCCGTGCTGCGGGTCTGGTAGGCCGGCACGGGCGGTCGGGCCGGGCCGGGTTTCGGGCCGCCCAGATGCGGCGCCGCAAACAGGCCGGGGGTTCCCCGGTGAGGCTTGAAATCCGGCACGCGTTAGCCGATCAACGGCTCGTTCCATGAGCAACGGTCAAAGTGTGAAACGCGGCCCCCGGCGGCGCAGCCAGCGCCGTTTCGGGGCGGCGGTCAGGACCGCGAGCCAGAGCGGGCGGCTTTGGTGGGCGTTGAGTTGGCCTCTCTTGTGGCTGCTGCCCGTGGTGCAGGGCGCTTCCGTCTTGGAGTTGGCCGCCCGCGGCGTGGTCGAGCACCGGCAGGGCGAGGCGGAACTGGTGTTTCGCCATCCGGACGGCCGACCGGCGGCGGGTGCGCGGGTGGAGGTGCGCCAGACCGGGCATGAGTTTCGGTTCGGCAACGTGTTTCGGCCCCGGCACTACACGAACGCACTGTACCGGGCGCGTTTTCGGGAGCTGTTCAACTTCGTCTCGCTGCTTGAGTTCAATTGGGGCCAGTACGAGCCGGAGGAAGGCCGGCCGCGCCTGGCCGAGCGGCTGGATTTCATCAACGGCTGGTGTCGCGAGCAGGGCCTGACCCGCTTTTACGGCCACATGCTGGTGTGGACGCCGCAGCGCCGGGACCGGTCCGGCTCGCTCCTGCCCGAGTGGCTTTTCCAATACCCGCCACCCGAGCGCGACCAAAAGCTGCGCCAACGCATCGAGCGCGAGGTGCGGGATTACCGGGCCGTGGACCTCGTCTGGGACGTGGTCAACGAGGCCGTCCACTGCCGCCGCTGGGGCGCGTGGGACAAGGACGGGTGGGTGGACGAACCCATCCCGGACCTCGTGCCCTACGTGAGCAACGCCCTCGCCCGGGCGCACGCCGCAAATCCCGAGGCGCGCCTGTTGATCAACGATTATCGGGTCATCCCCCGCGGCCGGTACCGCGACCGGTACGTGGAGTTGATCCGCCGGCTCCAGGAAAGTGGCGCGCCGCTTCACGCGGTGGGCATTCAGGCGCATGAGCCGGACCGCGGCGCTTACTGGTTTTCACCCGAGGAAATCTGGGAGGCTTGCGAGGTCTTCGGCACCCGCACCGGCCTGCCCGTTTACTTCACCGAGTTTTGGTACACGTCTGATCCCGCCCGCCCGATCACCGGCGGTTACCGTCAGGGAAATTGGAGCCCGGAGCGTCAGGCCGAGGCCATCGAGGAGTTTTACCGGGTCGCCTTCGGCCACCCGGCGGTCGAGGCCATCATCTACTTCGGCCTGACCGATGCCGATCCGCCGGCGTTTCCCAAGGTGTGCCTGTTGGACGAGCAATACCGGCCCAAGCCGGCGTGGCAACGGCTGCGGCGGCTGCTCGAGGAGGAATGGAACACGCGTGTCACTGCCGCAGCCTCCGCCGAGGGACGCGTGCGGTTCCGGGGCTTCTACGGCACCTACGAGGTGCACGTGGCGGACAACACCCGGCAATGGCGGTTCACCTTCGCGCTGCACCGCCACCAACCGGCTCGGCAGGAATTCACCCTTGACGCCGCGTCGTCACGCACCGGGCCTTGATGTGGCGCGGGCCGGAAGGCAGACGGGAGCCGCTTTTGGCCGAATGAGACATTTGCTCGGGCCGGTCCCGCCAAGCGGCCAGAAGCCGCCGCTCCCACGGCCATGCGAACTGGCACGGCACGGAACCGGGACTCGCCCTGGCCTCCTCCGGGCCCGAGTTTTTGTATTTCCCACGCCCTCGGGGCATGGGTATCAAAGCCCACCATGAAAGTCCTGCAGCCCTTCTTCCGGGCGCTCCCGGCCGCGCTGGTTCTGGCCGGGGCTTGCCTCCAGCCGGCCGCCGGCGCGCCGCCGCCCAACATCGTCTTCATCCTGGCCGACGATCTCGGCATCAACGACCTGGCCAGCTACGGCCGGCGCGACCATCACACGCCGCACCTGGACCGGCTGGCGGCGGCCGGCACGCGCTTCACCTCGGCGTATTGCGCGCTGCCCATCTGCTCGCCCTCGCGCGCGGCCATCCTTACCGGCCGCCAGCCGGCGCGGCTGCACTTGACCACCTACCTGCCGGGCCGGCCGGATTGCGCCTCCCAGAAGCTTCGCCATCCGGTCATCCGCCAGCAACTGCCCCTGGAGGAAAAGACCCTCGCCGAACACCTCAAGGCCGCCGGCTACGCCACCGCCTGCATCGGCAAATGGCATCTGGGCGGCAAAGGGTTCGGCCCGCGCGAGCAGGGCTTTGACCTCTATCATCCCGGCCAGGCCGTCACCCAACCGTCGGAGACCGAGGGCGGCAAAGGCGAATACGACCTGACCGCGCAGGCGGAAAAATTCCTCGAGGCCAACCGCGATCGTCCGTTCTTCCTCTACCTGGCCCACAACTCGCCCCACATCCCTTACTCCGCCCGGACCAACCTGGTGGCCAGGAATCGCGACGCCTTCGAGCCGGTGTATGCGGCGCTCATCGAGACCCTGGACGATACC
The DNA here is from genome assembly GCA_964466945.1 of uncultured Verrucomicrobiota bacterium. Lineage (GTDB taxonomy): Bacteria > Verrucomicrobiota > Verrucomicrobiia > Limisphaerales > J093 > DSVZ01. The sequence goes on from CAYXPA010000062.1 coordinate 20,612, forward strand.
GTCGGCCGGTTGCTGGCGCGGCTCGACGCGCTGGGGCTGGCCACCAACACGCTGGTCATCTTCACCTCCGACAACGGCGGCCTGCACGTGCCCGAAGGGCCGCACCCGGCCATCACCCACAACACCCCCTTCCGCGCTGGCAAGGGGTTCCTCTACGAAGGCGGCCTGCGCGTGCCGCTCATCGTCCGCTGGCCCGGCCGGGTGCCGGCGGGCCGGGTGGTGGACGCGCCGGTGGTGAACACCGACTGGCTGCCCACCCTGCTCGAACTGGCCGGCCAGCCCGTGCCGGCGGACCTCGATGGCGTGAGCCTGGCCGCGCTGCTCACCGGCCGCGGCCCGGCGCCCCGCCGGCCGTTGTTCTGGCACTTCCCGCACTACACCAACCAGGGCGGCTGGCCCGCCGGCGCGGTGCGCGACGGCGACTGGAAGCTCATCGAACACTACGAAGACGGCCGGGTGGAGCTGTTCAACCTCGGGCAAGACCTTGGCGAAACCAACAACCTGGCCGCGCGCGAACCGGCCCGGGTGAACGAACTGCGCGGCCGGCTGGCAGCCTGGCGCGACGCGATGGGCGCCCAGACCAACACGCCCAATCCGGACTTCGACCCCGCGCGGCACCGGCCGCTATATGTGGACCTGGACGTGTCGCGCTACGATCCGCTCACCGCCGGGGCCGGCGAGCGGGCGCGGGTTCTGGAGTGGCGCCGGCTGATGAACGCCGCCGTGACCCGCGCGCCCGCCGGGCCATAAGATCGGAGGGCAAAACACCCGAGCCATCGCTCACCGCGCCGGACAAGACGGGCCGACGCCACACCCCACGCTGCCCAGTCTGCGCCTGGCCGCTGGAGCCGCTGCTCTTCCGGCCGCGCTTGCACCTTCCAATTTCGTCTTTGCCGGATCAAACCCCGGCAGCGCGGCTCTTCCCCCACACCGCCTGGGAGCCGCAAACAACTGAGCCGCACTCCAATTGACCAGGTCGAGTGGCGTGCGCCGACAGTTTGTCCTACCCTGTCGCGCAGGCCGACCGCCCGGACGTGGTGTGGAAACTGCTGGTTCAGCCAACATGAAGCGACGCCCAAGCGTAGCCTTTACCTTGATCGAATTGCTGGTGGTGATTGCCATCATCGGCATTTTGGCAGCCTTGCTGTTGCCGGCCCTGGCCTCGGCCAAGGAACGCGCCCGCCGTACCGCTTGCAAAAGCAATCTCCGGCAGTTCGTCCTCGCCACGCACCTCTACGCCGGGGATTTTGGCGACCGCCTGCCCAGCGGCCTGACTGATGCCTTGGACCCGGACGATACCCACACGCCCATCCTGTCCACCAACAGCCGCAGCCTGTTGCTGCAGTACAGCGGCGGCCACGACGTGCTCGACTGCCCGAACCTGGCGCCGTCGTTCCGCACCAAGCGCGACTGGCGCGTACACGAGGGGTTCGGCTTCGCCATCGGCTACCATTACCTGGGCGGCCACTCGAACACCCCCTGGCAGGTCAGCGCCCCTGCCTCAGCCGCCTGGATTTCCCCGCAACGCACGGCCGAGGACCCGACGCTTACGCTGGCGGCGGACCTGAACGTGTTTTGCCACCCCTACCTGCGCATGGTGGCCCCGCACGCCAGCGCCGGCCCGGTGGTCAAGGAAGAGGCCTACTACGAAAACAACGACCACGCGCCGGAGGAAACCTGTGTGGACATCGGCGCCCGCGGCGGCAACGTGGCTCGCGTGGACGGCAGTGTGACCTGGAAGGGCATCCGCGAGATGAAGATTTACCGCGCCTCGCAGAAGTACGACACCTACGGCATGTGGTGAAGCCGCGCACCGCGGCCGACCGGGCTGCCACTTTTGCGGCGCTATGGCTTGAGCGCGTCCACGACCGTTTGCTGGAACACCCGCCGCACCTCGGAATTATCGGCATTGGGCAGTCCGGCCCGCTGAATCATCAGCACGCAGATCAGGTCCTGCCCCGGGTCGGCCCAGCTTTGCGTGCCGTAGGCGCCGCCGTGGCCGAAGGTGCCCGGCGAGAGCATGGCCGTCACCCCGCGCGGCTCTTTCACCACCGCAAAGCCCAGTCCGAAGCTCATGCCGTCCACGAACCCCGTTTGCAACGCTCCGGTCTGCGGGCGCGTCAATTCCGCCACCGCCCGCAATGAGAGCAGCCGCCGGCCGCGCCAAACCCCGTCGCCGAGCATCATCTGATAAAACCGCGCCACGTCCGCCGCCGTGGAAAACAATCCGCCGGCGGGTCGGGGCGCGCGGTGGCGGTCGCTCAAGCCGCCTTCGAGAAAGAAAATTCCCGTTTCCTCCAGGCCGGCGCCATCGGCTTTCTCCCGGTACGCCCTGGCCAGGCGTTTGGCCTGCGCCGGCGTGGGCCAGAAGGTGGTGTCCTTCATGCCCAGGGGCCGGAAGAGGCGGCGCTCGAGGAACTCAGCGAACGGCTCGCCGGCGACCACCTCGACCACGCGGCCGAGCGTGTTGATGCCGGCATTCGAGTACTCCCAGCGGCTGCCCGGTTCGAAGCGGAGCGGCTCGCGGGCGTAAGCCACCACCAGTTCGGCCAGGGTAACGTCCCAGCGCGGCGCGGGCACGTCGCTCAGGCCGGAGGTGTGGGCGAGCAGGTCGCGGAGCGTGACGGGCCGTGTCGGGCGCGCCAGCACCCGGCGCGTGGCGGTGGACTCGGCCAGCAACCACTGACCTTTGAATTCCGGCAGGTGCTTTTCCACCGGGTCATCCACGGACAAGCGGCCTTCGTCCTGGAGCATCAGCACCGCCACGGCGGTCATTGGCTTGGTCATCGAGGCGATCCAGAACAGCGCGTCCGGCCGCATCGGCCGCCGCGCGGCCAGGTCCGCCCAACCCACCGCGTCCACGCGCAACACCCGGTCGTGCTGGGCGACCAGTGTGACCGCGCCGGCGATGGTTTGATCGTCCACAAACCCCTGCAGCGTGCGCGGTACGGCATCGAGCCGGTTCCCATCCGCGCGTGACGCCGGCGCGGCGCGCAGCACGGTCAGCAGCGCGACCAAGTAGAAGAGGCCTCCCCGGTTCAGCCAGCGGGGTTGGGCAAACAGGTTTCGCATGGCCGGGACGGTATTGCGGAGCGGCGTGGCGGGCAATGCGGTTTCGGCTGTTGCCCGCCGCGGCGGGCGGTTCCCAGCGCCCTTGGCCGGAACGATGCGATTAGTTCCGGGTGGCACGGCCAACCTGGCTGTGGTCGGCGGCAACCTGCTGCCAACTCTGGGTTTTCGATCCGCCCTGCCCAAAGAGGCGCTCAAGCCGACCTCCACTACGGCGGGTTGGTAGCTCTCCGCCACGGGTCAGTGGCCCGTTCCACCCGCTCGAGGAATGCGTCGTTCCCGCTAAGCGGCCGGGGGTCAATCAGGCCGGACCGCTCTCTTCCGGGCTTACGCGACACGGCGACGCGCCAACTGCCGGTTCCGCTCCGGCCGGGACCGGGTAGCCGTGGACGGGCGCGGCGGGTCAGGGATCGAGCTTGTTCGCGTCGGTGAGATTCACCGTCCACGAGCCGGCCAGGGAGTGGTCGTTATTCCAGCGCCGGTGCCACTTGTCGTTTTTGGGGTCAATGACCTCGTTGCGGTTGGCCGCCTCCGCGTGGCCGTCGCAAAACATGATCACGGTGCGGCGGTTGTGCCGGTTGGAGGGCCATTCTGAGGGCGTGGTGGGGTCAATGTTCGCGTCGAACAAGCCGCGGGCGGGCCTGGGGCTGCTGCCGTCGCCGGGTTTGCTGTCGGCGAGCATGATCATGTCGCTGGGCGCGACCACCGCGGATTCCTTGACCTCGTACTGCGGGTTGTCCACGTCACCGCCCAGGCCCTTGTCTGAAAACGCGGGGAAGGCGCCCCAGTCGTTGTAGCCAATGGAAAAGAGCGCGGTTTCGCTCACGCCCCAGGGGTCGCGTCCCGGGCCGGTCATGTACGGCGCGCCGAGGGTCTTGTTGACGTTCGTGTCCCAACTGCTGTCGGCCCGGGCCGCGGGGCACCAGAACACGGCGCGGTTGGTGCCCAACTGGGTGAACAGCCGCAGCGGCCAGACGTACCGGAACCCGCCCTGGGCAAAGAGGCAGCCGGGGTATTTGCCGTAGTCGTTCACGTACATCACCGTGGCAATGCCCAACTGGCGCATGTTGTTCAGGCAGGCGGTCTGCTTGGCCTTGCCCTTGGCCCGGGACAGGGCCGGGAGCAACAAGCCCGCGAGGATGGCGATGATGGCGATGACCACCAGCAGCTCGATCAGGGTAAAACCCCGGCCCGGGCGCCGGGCCGGCACACTTGCGGCAAGGGTCGTGTTCATGTTCGCGGCTGGTTTCTGCCGTGAAGCATTGCCCCGGCGCGGGCCTGGCGCAAGCAGACTTTGCCCCAGCCCGGTCGCGCGCCTCTCAACGCCCGGCTGGACGGCGCAGCCACGAGGTGGTCTGATGGCAGCGTTGTGGATCGTTTCGGGCGCGGCGCGCAGAGCGGCCCTGCGCCGGGAGCGGTCGCGGCGGCTTGAGCCTCAGAGCGCAAGGTTTTGGACAGGTCGGAGACCAAACAAGCCATGAAGGTCGCGCCCCCGCGGGTGCCGGAACACGAAGTGTTGCGGCCCATCGGGCTGGGCGCGTA
>CAYXPA010000063.1:0-24891 GCA_964466945.1 uncultured Verrucomicrobiota bacterium
CCGCCGGCGCGTTCGACGGGCGCGGCGGCCTGACCGGCGTGGCGGGTCTCCGGCTCCGCAAAGCGCCTTGAGCCGGGTGCGGCGTCGGGCGATAACCCGGCGCATGTCCGCGCCGCTTTCCCACTACCAGGGCGCGGCCGGTCGCCGGTATCACGAGGGCAAACGCGGGGTGCCGGCGGCGGCCCGGCCCTGGCTGGCCCGCGCCCGGGCGGAAAAATTCCGGGACTTGGTGCGCCCCGGCGATACCGTGTTCGAGTACGGCTGCGGCGCAGGCTGGAACCTGGCGGCGTTGCCCGCCGCGCGCCGGATCGGCTTCGACGTGGCGGATTTTTTGCGCGCGGAAGTCGAGGCCGCAGGGGTGGAATTTGTCACGGACACCGCCCGCCTGCCCGCCGCCCTGGCCGACGTGGCGCTTTGCCACCACACCCTCGAACATGTGCCGGACCCGGCGGCGGCCCTGGCGGAGTTGCGTCGCCTGCTCAAGCCCGGGGGCCGGCTGGGCCTCTGGGTGCCGTACGAAAAGGAGCGGCGTTACCGGCGCTTTGACCCGGCCGAGCCGAATCACCACCTGTTTTCCTGGAACGTGCAGACGCTGGGCAACCTGGTCGCCGCGGCCGGGTTCACGGTCGCCCGCGCCGGGCTGGCGCGCTACGGCTACGACCGGTTTGCCGCGGTGTGGGCGGTGCGCGGGCGGCTGGGCGAGGCGGGCTTTCGCGCGCTGCGTCGGATGCTGGTGCTGCTCTGGCCGTGCTGGGAGGTGGTGGTAACGGCCCGCGCGCCGGGGTGAGGCGGCGGCCAATGCGCGCGCGTGGATCCCCGCGGCGCGTGCGCGGGCTTGCGCGCCGGGGCGGGTTGGGAAAAGCTGGGTCCCGCGGCGGGAAGGGTGGCTGAGTGGTTGAAGGCACCTGACTCGAAATCAGGCGTAGGCGCAAGCCTACCGTGGGTTCGAATCCCACCCCTTCCGCCAGATCTCCCCACCGCGCCGTCGCCGCTTGCAGCCAACAACCCGTTCACCCGGGTCGGCCCGATGAAATTCGCGCGTGACACCTTGCGCCGGCGTTGGACGCGCCGGTTTTTCGCCAGCGCGGTCGCGGTGGCCCTGGCGGGAGCCGCCCTCGCCGCCGCGCCCGCCGGGAACACGCCTTCGCCATCGCGGCCGAACTTGCTGGTGATCGTGGCCGACGACCTGGGGTTTTCGGACCTGGGTTGCTACGGCGGCGAGATTCAAACGCCGCACCTGGACGCCCTGGCCGGGGCGGGGCTGCGCTTCACGCAGTTTTACAACACGGGCCGCTGCTGGCCCACGCGGGCGAGTCTGTTGACCGGGTACTACGCCCAGGAGGTGCGCCGCGACACCGTCCCGGGCGTGCGCAGCGGCGCGGCGGGACGACGGCCGGCCTGGGCGCCGCTGTTGCCCGCGCATTTGCGCCCGCTGGGTTACCGCGCTTACCACGCCGGCAAGTGGCACGTGGATGGCCCGGTGCTCGCTGGCGGCTTCGACCGATCGTATCGCGTGGAGGACCACGACCGGTATTTCGCGCCGCGGGCGCATTACGAAGATGACGCGGCCCTGCCCCCGGTGCGGCCCGAGGACGGTTACTACTCGAGCACCGCGATTGCCGATCGGGCGATCGCCTACTTGCGCGAGCACGCGGCGCAGGCGCCGGAGCAGCCGTTCTTCCTGTACCTCTGTTTCCTGGCGCCGCATTTCCCGCTGCAAGCGCCGGCGGCGGACATTGCCCGGTATCGCGAGCGGTATCGGGCGGGGTGGGAGGTCGTGCGCCAGGAGCGACACCGGCGTTTGACCGGGCTGGGGGTGCTGCATTGCGGGCTCTCGCCCCTCGAACCGGACGTGGGCCCGCCGTACCACTTCCCGGAAGCCCTCGCCGCGCTCGGCCCGGGCGAGGTGAACCGGCCCCGGCCGTGGGCCGAGTTGACGGACGCCCAACGCGAGTTCCAGGCCCGCAAGATGGCCATCCACGCCGCGATGGTGGACCGGATGGACCGCGAGATCGGACGGGTGCTTGGGGAGTTGAAGGCCCGCGGCTGGTTCGAGAACACCGCGATCTTTTTCCTCAGCGACAACGGCGCCAGCGCGGAAATCATGGTCCGCGGCGACGGCCACGACCCGGCGGCGCCGCCCGGCGGGCCGGGCTCGTTTCTGTGCCTGGGCCCCGGTTGGTCCGCGGCCGCCAATACGCCGTTTCGCCGGCACAAGACCTGGGTGCACGAGGGCGGCATCGCCACGCCCCTGATCGTGCACTGGCCGCGCGGCCTGCGCGCCCGCGGCGAATTCCGGTACACCCCGGGCCATGTGTGCGATCTGGCGCCGACGCTGCTCGAGCTGGCGGGCGGCCGCTGGCAGGACGCACCCGGGGCGCCGCCACTCTCGGGACGCAGCCTGGCGCCGGTGCTGGCGGCGGACGCGCCCGTGGCCCGCGAGACGCTGTGGTGGTTGCACGAGGGCCACCGCGCCCTGCGGGTGGGGGATTGGAAACTGGTGGCCGCCGCGGGCCAGCCCTGGGAACTGTACGACCTGGCCCGCGACCGCAGCGAAATGACCAACCACGCCGCCGCCCGGCCGGACCTGGTGGACTGCCTGGCCCGGGCGTGGACCAACCAGTGGGAAACCATCCAGGCCCGGGCGCGCCAGGACCTGCCCGGCTCGTCCGGACCCTGAGCGGGGGCTCGCCGGACCCGGTGTTTTGCTGGCGGGCATCCAAGGGTGTTCCCCTAACCCGGCATTTCCGTAATTTTTTGATGATTTTTTGCTTGTCGGCCCGAAGGGTGAATGGTTACAAGCCCGCAACATCAGTCCGTCGTACGCCGTTAACGCGTCACAAAACCGAACCGACAGACCTTATGAAGAAACAACCCAAGACCCCCAACTCGCTCAATCTGCCCCTGGCCTGCACGGCCTTGCTGGGCGTGCCCGTGGTGGCCGTTCCCGCGTTGGCCCAGGCGCCGGCAGCCGAACCGGAGAAGATGGAAAAAACCATCGTCACCGGCTCGAACATCCCCACGGCCGAAACGGTGGCCATTGCTCCGGTGGACGTGCTGACGTCCGAGACCCTGAGCAAGGCCGGCGTGGCCGAATTCGAAAACCTCGCCAAGCGCCTGCCCTCGACCATCGGCGCCGGCAACTTCGGCATGTCCCGCGGCAACGGTGGCGACGGCCGGACGGAAATCTCCCTGCGCGGCATCCCGGGCGGCACGCTGCTGCTCATCAACGGGCGCCGCACGGCCAACCAGGACCTCAACGCCATCCCGCTGGGCGCCATCGAGCGCATCGAAATCCTCAAGGACGGCGGCTCCTCGATTTACGGCGCGGACGCCGTGGCGGGCGTGGTGAACATCATCCTGCGGCGCGATTTTCAGGGCGCCGAGTTCTCCGCGCGCTATGGCAACACCACCGAGCGCGACGCCGGTGAACAGGTCTATTCATTCCTTGCCGGCACGGCCACCGAGAACACCTCGGTGGTCTTCGGCGGCAGTTACTACAAGGCCAACTCGCTCTACAGCGCGGACCGCGAGCGGTCGCGGCCGGACCTCAGCACGCAGGACGGTTATGTGCGCAACACCAGCCCCACCAGCAATCCGGGCCGGATTCAAAGCACCACCGGCACGGACCTCTACCCGGGCCTGGCCAACGGTCTGGTTTACAACGGGCCGCCGGGCACCACGCCCACCAGTCCGGAGCAGTTTGTGCCGTTCAGCAGCTCGGCCGCCGCGGGCCACCGTTATCCCTATCCGCTGTTCACCCCGGCCATCCGGGATTCGGAGCGCTACAGCATCTTCGGCAGCGCCGAGCACGCGCTGTACGGGGAGAACCTGAAGTTCTTCACCGACGGCTTCTACACGCGGAGCTGGAGCTACAACCAACTGGCCGCGGTCCCGGCGGTGTTTGCGTTTTTGAGCACTCCCACCAGCCCGGACGGCCTGGTGGTGCCGGCCGACAACCCGTACAACGTCTTTGGCGTGCCGCTGAACCGTGTGCGGTACCGCCCCGAAGAGCTGGGGCCGCGCACCGATGAGAACGAGTACGACATCTTTCGCTACGTGGGCGGCTTCAAGGGCAACGTGGGCGACACCAGTTGGAGCTGGGAAACGGCCTTCCTGTTTACCGAGCAGAAGGGCGTGAACACCCAGGGCAACGACATCAGCCGCACCGGGCTGGAGCAGGCCCTCAACTCGACGGACCCGGCCACGGCCTTCAACCCCTTCGGCAACCGGGCCAACAGCCAGGCCGTGCTGGATTCCATTCGGCTGGACCACTACACGTTCACGCTCGACCAGCTCACACAATGGGACGCCGTGATCCGCAACAGCGAACTGTTCGAGCTGCCCGGCGGGCCGCTCGGTGTGGCCGCCGGCGGCGCCTGGCGCAACGAGTTTGGTGATTATCGGCCCGACGCCACGCTCATTTACGATGACGTGGTGGGCTTCAACGGCTCCAAGCCCTTCTCGGGCAGCCGCGACGTGTACAGCGGCTTTTACGAAATCAACATCCCGGTCTTCGGGCAGGACATGGACGTCCCGCTCCTGCATCAGTTCGAGGTCAACCACTCCGGCCGTTACGAGAGCTACTCGGACTTTGGCGACACCTACAAGCCCAAGGTGGGCTTCAAGTGGAAGCCGATTGACGAGTCGCTCGTCATTCGCGGCACCTACTCCGAGTCCTTCACCGCCCCGGGCTTTGGCGACCTGTACCTCCAGGCGCAGGAGAGCTACCCCGAGCTCCGCAATCCGGTGAAGTTCAAGAAGTATCAGGACGCCCTGGCCGCCGGAGACCAGGCCAACATTGACAAGTACTCGAATTACTTCGACCAGATTCGCACGTTCTACTCCGGCAACCCGGACCTCGAGCCCACCGAGGCCAAGAGCTACAGCGCGGGTATCGTGTACACCCCGCCCTGGGTCAAGACCCTCACCCTCACCGCGGACTACTTCCGCATCGAGCAGGAAAACATCCCGGGCTCGGTGGACCAGTTCATCCTGGATCGGAACTTCGAGGGTGGCGGCCCGCTCAACCCGAATGCGCCGTACGCCGACCTGGTGGTCTTCGACCCGGCGACCGAGGAATACACCACGCTGTACGCGCCCGCGCTCAACCTGAGCAAACGCTTGCTCGAGGGCGTGGACTGGTCGCTCACCCACCAGTACGCCACCGACAACTGGGGCACCTTCACCACCACGGTCTCGGGCACGTACTTCGTGACCTTCGAGCAGGAAAACATCCCGGGCGAAGGCATGAAGGATCGTTTGGGAGACTTCGTGGACCCCAGCCAGTCGTTCGGCTTGGGCAGCTTGCCGCGGCTCAAGTTCACCGGCAGCCTGTTCTGGGCCCGGGGCAACTTCGAGTTCGGCTTCACCGGCAACTACATCGGCTCCTACCGGGATGACTACGCCTCCGGCTTCGAGCGCGAAGTGGAGGACTGGTTGACCTTCGACCTGCAGGCCAGCTACAAGCTGCCGTGGGACGCCAAGATCACCGCCGGCGTGATCAACGTCTCGGACGAGATGCCGCCGCTGGTCCAGGGCGCCTTTGCGGACAACTACGATCGCGACACGCACGACCTGCGCGGCCGCTTCTGGTACGTCCAGGCAAGCAAGAAATTCTAAGGCGCGGTTCCGCGCGCCAGACCGCACAAGGGGCCTGCCCGCGCAGGCCCCTCTTTTTTTTTGGTCGCGGGGTCCTCAGGGGAGAAAGTGGCGTGGCGCCCCAGAGTGATTGAGGATGCCGGATACCGGATACCAGATACCGGATACCAGATACCAGATACCAGATACCGGATGCCAGAATACCGGATGCCAGATGCCGGGGGTGGCGGGCCGCTCTGAGGGCGGAGGCGCCGCGCAAATATTCTTGGAGCCCAGCGCCCCGGCCGTTACCTTGCCCACCACACGGACCATTTATGGAAACGCAACGCGCGCCGGCCTACTACGTTTGGGGACCCGAACACCAGGCCCGGGGCCCCGCCGAACTGCCCGCCCTGGTGAGCGACGCCCGGCAGGGGCGCCTGACCGCCGACACCTGGGTTTACCGCGACGACGCCCGCGCCTGGCGCCGGGCGGCGGACTGGCCGGAGTTGAAACCCTTGCTCGGGCCGCGCGCCCCGGCCGCTCCGGCCTCCGGGCTCACCCCGGAGCAACTGCGCCGGATCAAGATTTTCGCCGAGCTGGACCACGCCCAACTGGCCATGCTCCTGCACTACCTCGAACCGGTGGAAGCGCGCCAGTTCAGTGTCCTTTTCCGCAAGGGCGACCCGGGCGATGCCATGTACTCGGTCCTGGCCGGCGAGGTGCGCGCCCGGGAGATCACCGCCGGTCAGGAGCGCACCCTCTTCACGCTGACGGCGGGAGATTCTTTCGGCGAACTGGCGCTCTTGATCGAAGGCGAGCGGGCCACGGACGTCGTGGCCAACACCGACGCCCGCCTGTTGCGCCTGCCCGCGGCCGCTTTCGCCCGGATCGTGCAGGAGGAACCGTCCCTGGCCGCGCCGTTGCTCCTGGCGGTGGCGCGGACGCTGGCGCACCGGGCCCGGGCGCTGGGGGAACGGCTGGTCGCCGACCTGACACTGGCCCAGGTGGCGGGCGGCATCAGCGTGTGAGTGGCGGCGTCCCGGCGGGCGGAGGCGGGAGGCGTCTGCGGGCCGGGGCGGGTTCAGGCCGCGGCGGCGGCCGGCGGTTTGCGGCGCAAGAGCGGCGGGGCTTCTCCCCGCACCACGGCGCGATTGATGGTAAGCGCGGCGGCCTCGCCCAGGCCGGGCGCCTCGAACATCACGTCCAGCATCAACCGCTCGAGGCACGCCCGCAGGGCGCGCGCGCCGGTGCCCTTGATCCGGGCCTGCTCGGCCAGCTCGCGCAGCGCGTCGGGGGTGAACTCCAGCTCGACGCCTTCCATGGCCAGCAGCTTGGCGTATTGGCGGGTGAGGGCGTTTTTCGGCTCGGTGAGGATGCGGACCAGTTGGTCGGTGGTCAGTTCATCGAGCACCGTCACCACCGGCAGGCGGCCGACGAACTCGGGGATGAAGCCGTAGTTGATCAGGTCTTCGGGCTCGACCTGGTGCAGAATCCGGCGGGAGTCCAGCTCGGCCGCGCGGCTGGCCTGCTCGACGGCGCCGAAGCCCATCACGCGATTGCCCAGCCGGCGGTGGATGATTTTGTCCAGCCCCACGAAGGCGCCGCCGCAGATGAACAGGATGTGCGTGGTGTCCACGCGCACGTACTCCTGCTGCGGGTGTTTACGGCCGCCCTGGGGCGGGACGTTGCAGACGGTGCCCTCGAGGATTTTGAGCAGGCCCTGCTGGACGCCCTCGCCGGAGACGTCGCGCGTGATCGAGACGTTCTCGGTTTTGCGGGCGATCTTGTCTATCTCATCCACGTACACGATGCCGATCTGGGCGCGCTTGACGTCGTAATCGGCGTTTTGCAGCAACCGCAGGATGATGTTCTCGACGTCCTCGCCCACGTAGCCGGCCTCGGTGAGCGTGGTGGCGTCCGCGATGGCGAAGGGCACGTCCAACGCGCGGGCCAGGGAGCGGGCCAGGAGGGTCTTGCCCGAGCCGGTGGGGCCGATGAGCAGGATGTTGCTTTTTTCGAGCTCGACCCCCGCCAGCGCCGGGTCGCCGGGCAGGGGTTCGGCCGCGCCGAGTTCGGCGTGGACACGCTTGTAGTGGTTGTGCACGGCCACGGCGAGGGTGCGCTTGGCGGTTTCCTGGCCCACGCAGTACTGGTCCAGGTGGGCCTTGAGTTCGGCGGGGCGCAGGAGCGCGGGGCGCGGCAGTTTGCGGCGGGCCTCGGTGCGGGCCTCCTTTTCCAGCACGGTCTGGCAGAGCTGGACGCAGGCGTCACAGATGAACACGCCCGGACCCTGGATGAGCTTGCGGGCTTCGGCGTGGGACTTGCCGCAGAAGCTGCACAGGGTCATGTGGGTCGGGCGCGCCATCGGGACAGCGGAGGGCCGAGGTCCGGCTCAGGACTGCGCCGGACGGGCGGCTTCGGCGGCCAGGGCGGGGATTTCCTTGCGGGACTTGACCACCTCGTCCACCAGGCCGTAGGCCTTGGCCTCCTGGGCGCTCATCCAGTAATCGCGGTCGGAGTCGCGCTCGATCTCGGCCTCGGTCTTGCCGGTATGCAGGGCGAGCAGGCGGTTGAGCCGGCGCTTGAGTTTGAACATGTGTTCGACCGAGCGCTCGACGTCGCTGACCGTGCCCTGGGCGCCGCCGGAAACCTGGTGGATCATGATGTCGGAGTTGGGCAGGGCGTAGCGTTTGCCGCGGGTGCCGGCCGCCAGCAGGAAGGCGCCCATGCTGGCCGCCATGCCCACGCAGTAGGTGTTCACGTCGCAGGTCACGAACTGCATCGTGTCGTAGATGGCCAGGCCGGCGGAGACGCTGCCGCCCGGGCTGTTGATGTACAGGTGGATGTCCTTCTTGGGGTCGCTCATCTGGAGGAAGAGCAACTGGGCGATGATGACGTTGGCCACCATGTCATCCACCGGGGTGCCCAGGAAGACAATGCGGTCCACCAGCAGGCGCGAGTAGATGTCGTAGCCGCGCTCGCCCCGGCCGGTCTGCTCGACCACCATCGGGATCAGGAAATTGTGCGGTGCGTTCATGGCAAAGGCTCCATTAACTGCGTCAGGGTACCGGGCGGGGTGGGCAGCGTCAAGGAACCGGCCCCGCGGGAGCCGCGGCCGCGGTCAATTCCGCCGCCACGGCCTGCCGCACCTGCTCGAACTCGGCCCGGAGCACGGCCACGCGGTCGGCGGCGTCCGGCACGGCGCCCTGGCGGGCGAGCCCTTCGAGGGTTTCGGCCAGGCGGCCCAGGCGGCGGGCGCCGAAGTTCAGGGCGCTGCCGTGGAGGGTATGGGCGGCCGAGTGCAAGGCCGCGGTATCGCCGGTGTCCGCGGCGGTCCGGAGGCGATTCAACAGGTCGCGGGCGCTGTTCAGGAACAGATCGCATAGTTCGTTCCGCAGCGCCGGGTCCGCCGCCAGGGTGCGGAGCACGGCCGTGTCCAACACCGGTTCTTCCTTGCCGCCGGAGGCGTCCGCGTCGGTTTCCTTGTCCGGCGCGCCCACCCGGTTCAGCGCGGCGGCCAGGTCTTCCAGGCGCAGGGGCTTGGTGAGGTAGTCGTGCATGCCCGCGGCCAGGCAGCGTTCGCGGTCGCCGGGGAGGGCGCGGGCGGTCAGGGCGATGATGTGGAGCGGCGGCCGGGCCGGGAGGCCGGTCTGCGCGGCGCGGGCGGCTTCGCGCTCGCGCCAGAGTTGGGCGGTTTGGTAACCGTCCAGCTCGGGCATTTGGCAGTCGAGCAGGAGCACGTCGGCCGGTTCCTGTTCCAGGAGCCGGAGCGCCTCGTGGCCGTTGGCCGCCGCGCGGACGGTGTGGCCCAGGCGGGTCAACTGCCGCACGAGCAGGGTGCGGTTGAAGTCGTCGTCCTCGGCCACGACCACGCGCAGGGCGCGGGCGGAGGCGGGGAGGGTGGCGGGCGCGCCGGCCTGCTCGGCGCGTTGGGCGGCCAGGGTGGCGAAGAGGCGGGCTTGCCGGGGCGGCTTGAGCAGGCATTCGGCCACGCCATGCGCGCGCATGGCTTCGGCGTCGAGCCATTGGCCCAGCGTGGTGAGCAGCACCAGGCGCGGCGGCGGCAGGTGGGGGTCGTCCCGAACGGCCCGGGCCAGGTCGAGTCCGGAGGTGTCGCCCAGCGTGGCGTCCACCAGGGCGATTTCGTAGGGGGCGCCGCTGGCGGCGGCTTCGCGGAGCAGCCGCAGGGCTTCCGGGGCGTCGGCGGCCTCGCCGGCCACCACGCCCCAGGCGCGCAGCGTTTGGAGGAGAATGCGCCGGCTGGAGGCGTGGTCGTCCACCACCAGCACGCGCAGGCCGCGCAAGTGGACGGCCGGGGGCTCGGGGGACTCGGGCGCGGGGCGGGCGGGGCGCAGCTCGACCTCGAAGGTGAAGGTGGAGCCCAGGCCGGGCTGGCTGCGGACCTGGAGGTCGCCGCGCATGAGTTTGACCAGGTCGCGCGCGATGGTCAGCCCCAGGCCGCTGCCGCCAAAGCGCCGGGGAGTGGAGGTCTCGGCCTGTCGGAAGGGCTCGAAGATGTGAGGCTGTTGCTCGGGAGGGATGCCGATGCCGGTGTCCTCGACCTCGAACCGCAGGCGGAGGAGGTCGGGCTGGAGGCGCACAGGGCCGACGCGGAGCTGGACTTCGCCGCGGGCGGTGAACTTGACCGCGTTGCCGAGGAGGTTGAGCAGCACCTGACGCAGACGGGTGGGGTCGCCGCGCACCCGGGGGGGCACGTCGGGGTGAATCCAGCAGGTCAGTTCGAGCCCCTTCTTGCCCGCGGGCAGGGCGAGCAGCTCGACCGCGCCCTCGACCAGGTCGCGCAGGTTGAAGTCTATCTCCTCGAGGCGGACCTGGCCGGACTGGAGGCGGGCCTGGTCGAGGATGTTTTCGAGGATGCCCAGGAGGGTGTGGGCGCTGTCGCGAATCTGGCGGGCCAGTTCGCGCGGCTCCTCCCCCAGTTCGGAGTGCAGGAGCAGGTCGGCGGTGCCGATAATGGTGTGCAGGGGGGTGCGCAGTTCGTGGCTCATGTTGGCCAGGATGGCCTCCTTGAGCCGGGCCGCTTGGAGGGCGTCGTCGCGGGCCTGTGCCAGCGCCTGCTCCGTCTGGATGAGGTCGGTGATGTCCTTCGAGACGCCGATGGTGCCGATGATGCGGCCGCTGCGATTGCGGTAGGGCAGCTTCGAGGTGCGCGCCCAGGTGACGCGGCCGTCGGGCCAGGTTTCCTTCTCGGTCTTGTTGAGTACCGGCTCGCCGGTGCGGATGATGCGTTGCTCGTCCTCGTAGGCCGGCAGGGCGTGCTCGGCGGTGAAGAAGTGGAAGTCGGTTTTGCCCTGGAGCCGGCGCGGGTCCTCGACGCCGAACTTTTCCGCCAGGGCGCGACTGGCGCGGATGAACCGCGAGTCCAGGTCCTTGAAGTAGATCGCGTCCGGCACGGTGTCGAGCAGGGCGCGGAGCAGGTCGCGCTCGTAGGCCAGGTCCGCCTCCATGCGGTGGCGCTCGGTCTCGTCCCAGAAGATGCCCTGCACGCCGATGACCCGGCCGCTGGCGTCCTCGAGCGGATTTTTGATGACGTGGACGTAGAGCCGGGTGCCGTCGGGCTTGACGTGTTCCTCGATTTTCTCCAACGGCCGCTCGGTGCTCATGACCTTGAGGTCGTCGGCGCGGTACTGCGCGGCGCGTTCGGGCGGGAAGAAGTCGGCATCGGTCCGGCCCAGGATGTGTTCGGCGGGGCAGCGGAGGGTTTGGCAAAAGACCTGGTTTACGAAGGTGAACCGCCCCTCGCGGTCCTTGCGGAAGATGTTTTGGGGGAGCGACTCGACCAGCGAGTGGTAGAGCAGCTCGGAGTTGCGCAACGCCTCCTCGGCGGCCTTGCGCTCGGTGATGTCCTCGACCGTGCCCTCGTAGTAGAGGAACCGGCCCTCGGCGTCGTACACGGCGTGGGCGTTTTCCGAAATCCAGATGATCGAGCCGTCCTTGCGGCGGACCTGGGACTCGAAATGCCGCAGGCTGCCCTGCTCGCGCATCAAGCGGATAAACTCATCCCGCCGGCCCGGATCCACGTAGATCTGGCCGCGGATGTCCTGCACGGCCGCGCGCAGCTCCTCGGGGGTGTCGTAGCCGTAAATCCGCGCCAGGGCGGTGTTGGCCACCAGGTAGTGGCCGTCGGCGGTGGTTTGAAAGACCCCCTGGCCCACGTGCTCGAAGAGGCTGTGGAAGCGGGCTTCCGCCAGTTCCAACGCGGCCTGGCTGCGGTCGTGGTCGGCCAGGCTCTGTTCAAGCCGGCGCAGGTTGCGGCGCAGCTCGAGGTGGGTGATCACTTGGCGGGCGAGGATTTGCAGCGCCTCGATCTGGGCGTCGCTCAAGGTCCGTGGCTGGCGGTCCATGACGCACAAGACCCCCACGGCCGGGCCGCCGTTGTTCCGCAGCGGGAACCCCGCGTAAAAGCGCCAGCCCTCCGGCCCGCTCACCACCGGGTGCGCCGCCCGGGCCGGGTCCTGCGTCAGGTCCGGCACCACCAGCGGCCCGGGCTGCTCCACCGCGGCCGCGCACAAGGTCTGCTCGCGCGGCAGCTCGTTCACGGAAAGCCCCACGCGGGCTTTGAACCACACCCGGTCCGCGTCCACGAAACTGATCGCGCTGCAGGGCACATCGGCGATTTGCGCGGCCAATCGGGCCAGGTCGTCAAAGTCGGCCTCCGGGGCGGTGTCGAGGATGGCATAGTCCCGCAGGGCTGCCTGCCGGGCCGCCTCCGTCTCCGCCGTCTGGGAGTTGGTGGCCATAACGGATCGGTGCGTTTGCGTTTTACCTACTGTGCCAGCCGGCCGGGTTTTTTCCAGCGCAAGCCGCGCCCGCCGCGGGACGGGTGCGCCGGGGCAAGACAGCGTTGCCCGGGCAGCGCGGTCCGGGCACCATGCCTGCGTCAACCGACACGATGAACCGCAGGACGCATCCGCCCGAGCCGCCCCGGACCACCGCGGCGTGGTCGAAGCCGACACGCGGCGGCACCCCGGTCTCGGGCCTCCGACCCCGGGGCGGGCGCGGGTTCACTCTGATCGAGCTGCTGGTGGTCATCGCCATCATTACCATCCTGGCGGGACTGCTCTTGCCCGCGCTTACTCGCGCCAAGGGCCAGTCCGGCCGGATCGCCTGCTTGGGCAACTACCGCCAGCTCCAGTTGTGCTGGCTGATGTACGTGGACGACCACCAGGACCGCCTTCCGCCCAATGCCACCACTGCCGGCGCCGGCCGCGAGGGCTGGTCCGCCACCGCCCAGACCTGGGTGACCGGCAACGCCTGGACCGACACCACCACGACCAACCTCGAACGCGGGATGCTCTTCCCCTACCACCGTTCCGTGAAAATCTACAAATGCCCCGCCGACCGCTCGACCGTGCGCGACGAGGGCAAAATCCCGCGCACCCGCAGCGTGGCCATGAGCAATTACATGAACGACAACCCCGACCCGGCCGACCGCTACTGCTGGCATCGCTTGACGCAGGTGGTGGACCCGCCGCCGTCCCGGGCGCTGGTGTTCATGGACGAACACGAGGGCAGTATCGAAAACGCGCGCTTCCTCATTACCCAGCCCGGCGAGTGGTCGTGGATTGATCATCCGGCCACGCGGCACCTGCGCGGTGCGGTGCTGACCTTCGCCGACGGCCACGCCGAAGCCTGGAAATGGCTCGAGCGAAACACGCTCTACGCCGACCAACTCCAGGGCTGGGTCCAGCGCGTCCCGGGCCTCCCCGGGCGCGACCGCGACCTGACCCGCGTGCACGCCGCCGTGCCCCGCGTGCCGCTGCCCTGACCGCGCGCGGGCCCGGCGCCGGGCTCAGGAAGCCGGCGCGGGTTGGTGTGGCACGGTGCGGGGCAACTTCAACCGGGCCAGCCCGGCCGCGGCCAGGGCCAGCCCCGCCGCCAACAGGTAAGGCGAGTGCGGATGCTCCGCGTACAGCGTCGTGGCCAGCACCGGACCCACGATGCGGGCCAGCGTGCCGGCGCTCTGGACCACCCCCAGCGTGGCGCCCTGTTCCTCGGGCGGCGAAAAGATCGAGACCAACCCCAGCGTCGGCGCGCGGTTCAGCCCGGAGCCCGCCGAGACCAACCCCAGCGCCGCGAGCAACGTGCCCAACCCGCCCACGTACGGCAGCCAGGCCATGCTCGCGCCAAACAGCACCAGGCTCGCCACGATCACCCGCGGCTCGCCGAACCGCTTCACCACCCGGCCGATCACCCCGCCCTGGATGAACGCCGAGACCAGCCCGCAGTACGCGAAGATGAAGCCCACCCGGCTTTCATCGAAGTAAAACCGTTGCGGCCGGATTTCCGCCGGGAACACCGCCTCGAGCAGACGCCGGTTCAAATGCCGACGGTCCGTTGCGGTGGATCCGGACGCCGGCGCCCCGGTGAGCAGGCGGCGGGTTTCCGGGGGAAGTTCCAGCCCGTCCAGTTGGGCCGCGCTCAGCAACGGTTCCCCGGCAATCAAGCGGTTGAAGCCCGCGAAAAGCACGCGCTGCAAGCGGCGCCGGGACAATGTGTCGGCCCGGGCCAGCGCGGCGCGGACCTCGGGCGCGAGCCGGGCAGCGAGGGCCGCGACACGGGGGTCGCCCGGCTGGGTCAACCGCCGGGCCAGCGCGTGGGGCTCGGCGAAGTCATCGGGATGAAACCCGGGCGAGCCCAGGAGCAACGGCAGTGTGGTCTCGAAGACCGCAAAGCACAGCGTGGCCAGGAAGTACAGACCCACCAGCAAACCCACGCGCGGCTGGTGCAACGTGTGGGCGATCTGCCCCAGCCGTGGCCGGGATTTGACCGGCGCCGAGCCGGGCACGCGACTTTCCGCCAGGATGGCCCACGCCAGGACGAAGTTCGCCGCGCACAAACCGGCCGCCACCCAGCCCGGACCCGCCAGGCCGAACGCGCGCGCGCTCAACGCGCCCAGGGCCGGACCCAGGATGAAGCCCAGCCCGAACGCCACGCCAATCAGGCCCATGCCCTTCGAGCGCTTCTCCGGCGGGGTGATGTCGGCAATGTACGCCGAGGCCACCGCGATGTTGGCGCCGCACGCCCCGGCAAAAATCCGCGAGGCCAGCAGCACCGCCAGGGCCGCGCCGGGGGGCAGCGCGGGCGAGGCCGCGAGGGCAAACATCGCGTAAGCGGCGGCCGAGCCGGCGTTGCTCACCAGCAAGACCGGCCGCCGCCCGATGCGGTCGGACAACCGCCCCCACCACGGGGCCAGGAGCAGTTGCATGACCGAAAACGATGCGATGATCGCCCCAATGGTCCAACCTTGAGCACCAAACCGCTCGCTGTACCGGGGCAGCAACGGCAGCACGATGCCGAAGCCGATCAGGTCAATGAAGACCGTCAGGAAAATGACCAGGAGCGACGGCTTTCTCACGGGAGCAGACGGGGCGGGACGGATAAAACGCGTCCGGCCCGCGGGGAGGTTGGGTTCGTGAACGCCAGCACGGGCGGGAATTAGGTTGGTCGGCCGGGACGGCGTCAACGGCGAAAAAACCGCCGGCGCGGCGCGCCGGCAGGGCCTTTCTGTGCCGCTCCGAAACAACGTTCAACTCTGGGCTGGCGGACCGCGCGGCGATGAATAACCTTGCAAGGTGGTCGGTCAATCCGGCTGAGCGCGATAAGGCCGACTGCCCGGCACAACAAGACAGCGCGCCGAACCGCGCTCGATGAATCGCATGTACCTGACGGAACAAACCTGTCCGACCCGGCGGCGGACTTCCCCGTCGGTAGCCCGCTAAAGACCGGGTAGAATCCGGGGCGTCGTCCCGAAACCTGCCAACTTTTCCCGCCATGAAAACCAACCCTGCCCCGCTGGGCACCCTGGCGCTGACCGTGGCGTTGCTGGTCCTGGGTTGGACCGGCTGCCGCAGCACCACCGCGGAAAAACCCGCGCCGCAACCGGCCCTCAAGCCGGTCAACAGCCCGGTGCCCCCGCCTGCCCAAACAGCGGCCGCGCCGCCCCCTGCCGCACCTGCGCCGGCGCAGCCCGCCGCGACTCCGGCCGCTGCCACTGCCGCCCCCAACGCGGCTACCGCCGCGCCGCCCGAAGCACCGCCGCCCGCCCCGCCGCCCGCGGACAACCCGCCGTTGGCCCGCGTCGCGCCGCAGCCGCCCGCAGACCTTTCGCCCGGCGTGCAGGCCGTGGTGAACATGGTCCACGCCCAGGTCTCCGTGCCCGTCTTGCTCGAGTACGTGAACACCACCACCAACGCCTTCCGCCTCGAGTCGGACGACATCGTTTACCTCAAAGACCTTGGCGTGCCGGACGAAGTGATCACGGCCATGCTCAAGCGCGCCGGCCGGGAAGCAGCGCCGGAAGGGCCCACTCTAGCCGAGGCGGCGCCCGCACCCGCGCCACCGGCCGAGCCCCCGCCGGCCAGCACCAACGCCACGGCGTCGGCCGCTTCGCCGCCGCCTTCCACTTACGATCAAACGGTGACGCCCACCGCCCCGGTGCCGCCGAGTGCCCAAGCACCGCCGCCGCCACCGCCGCCGCCCAACGCCCCGCCGGTCACGGAGAACTACTTTTACAGCACCCTCGCGCCTTACGGGAGCTGGTTGTACATCGAGCCGTACGGTTGGTGCTGGCAACCCACCGTCGTTGTCGTGGATCGCACCTGGCGGCCCTACCTGCACGGCGGTCGTTGGGTGTACACCAGCGCGGGTTGGTACTGGCAGTCCTACTACACTTGGGGCTGGGCACCGTTTCACTACGGTAATTGGTACCTCAGCCCGGTCTGCGGCTGGGTGTGGGTGCCGGGCCACGTGTGGGCGCCGGCCTGGGTGACGTGGCGTTACTCGGACGGCTATTGCGGCTGGGCGCCGTTGCCGCCGGGCTGCGGCTGGCATCCCGGCTTCGGCCTCACTTACTGGGGCAGTCGGGTCTCGGTCAGCTTCGGCTTCCACCTGGGTTGGAGCAGCTTTGTGTTCTGTGCCTGGGATGACTGGTGGCGGTCGCACCCCTGGCGTCACTGCCTGCCGCCGCACCGCGCCGCGGTGGTGTACCACCAGACCACCATCATCAACAACTTCTACTTGGACAAGAGCCGCAACACGGTCGTGAACGAAGGCGTGCCGCCCCACGCCATGCCCGCGCACGCCCGCCGCGAGTTGCGCAAGGTCGAGCTGGCCGATGTCCCCGCCGGTAACGTCCGTTCGCTGGCACCCGAACGCCTGACCGCGCCAGGCGGCAAGCTCGCCGTCTATCGCCCGCAGGTCCCGCCCGACCTCAAGCTCGCCTCTGCCAAGCCCGGCGAAGCCCCGCTCCGCCCCGGGCGCGTGCGCAGTGATGCGGCCACGCCGGGCCGGGCCGACCTGGCCCCCGGACGCCCGCCCGTGAATTTGTCCGGTCGCCCGGCGCGCGCCGAAACGCCGCTCGCTCCGGCGCCACGGCGCGACCTTGGCTCCGCGGGCGCCGACACTCCGGCCCGCGCGCCGCAACGCAGTGCCACGCCCGGCCGCCTCGAGAGCCCCGCCCGCTCTGAAGTCCCCGTCCGCGCGCCGACCGCGACAACTCCCGCGCGCTCCACTCCGCCCGCGCGCGCGCTGGAAGCGGCTCCACCTGCGCGCGCTGTTCCGGGCACGACGCAACCGACGTCGCCCACGCGCGCGGAACCCCGCGCCCCCGGCACTGGCGCGCCGGTCCGCTCCGACCGCTCGAGCGTGACTCCCGCGCCGCGCGCGGCGGAACCGCGGACCGCTCCCTTGCCAACACCGCCCGCGCGCAACCCCGCGTCGGCGCCCGGCACGACGTCCCCGTCGCGCCGCGCGCCCGAGTCCGCGCCCGCGCCCGGCCGGAGTGAACGACCTGCACTCACTGTGCCGCCCGCCGCGCCCGCCCCGGCACCCAATCTCGGCACTCGCTCGCCTGCGGCCCGGCCCGAGTCCCGTCTGCAACCCGGCCCCGCCGCGCCGCCGACGCGTTCGGAGAGCGTCGCACGACCCAACAGTGCTCCCGCGCCTCAGTTCGCTCCGCCGACGCGTTCGGAAGGCACCGCCCGGCCCAGGAGCGCGCCTGCGCCCCAGTTCGTTCCACCGTCCTCCCGCAGCGCCCCGCCTGCGCCGGCCCCCGGCGTGAATCCCGCGCCCCGTTACGCGCCACCCGCGCGCGCCGAAAGCCCGGGTTCTTTCGGCAGTGTTCCCGCGCCGCGTGCTGCGCCGCCACCCGCCCGTTCCGTTGCGCCGAGCATTCCGCACCAGGCGCCGAGCCGCACGACGATGCCTTCCGCGCCACCGACCTTCAACCCGCCCGCCTCGCGGCCGGGCTTCAGCAGCCCGCCGGCGTTTGCCGGGCCGGGCCCGCGGTCCGGTGGCGCGGCAATGGCGCCGGGACGCAGCGAGTCCGGCGCGCGCGGCAACGGCGGGGGAGGACGGGCCTACCGCGAGGACTGAGCGGCCGGCGCGCGTGATTGGTCCAGGCGGGTTCTGACCATGAGGAAACTCTCGTTCGCCGGCGCGCTGGTGGCGGGGGCTCTGGCCGCCGCGCCGCGCCCGGCCGCGGCCGAGGCGACGCCGCAGGTGTTGTTTTACTCCGGCTTCGAGGCGGCCGAGGGGTACGACGCCGGCAAGAACCTGCGCGGTCAGCAAGGCTGGCTGGGCGAGGGCTCGGGCGGCAACGGTCTGGTCCGGGACTTCTTCGAGGGCTTGGGCCAGCAGGCGTTTGTGGGCTACGCGCCGCCGGCGCCCAAGGACGAGGTGCTCAGCGTGTGGCGGCCGTTCCACGTGCCCGCGCCCGCACCGGACCGCCCGGTCTGGAAGTTTTCGGTCTGGATGCAGGTCGTGGACTCGACCAACGGCGAGTACGACGACTTCCGCTGGAGCGCCTACAACACCGAGGGCCACCGGCTCTTCTCGCTGGATTTCGACAACGCCGCGCTCGAGATCAACTACCTGCTCGACGATGACCAGGGGTTTCGCTCGACCGGGTTCACCTTCAGCACCGAGGTCGTGTACCGGCTGGAAATCTGGCTCAACTTCGCCCGCAACAACTGGCAGGCGGTCATGAACGGCCAGGTGGTCGTGGACGCCCAGCCCATCACCACCACGGGCGCCCGGCTCGATTTGTCGGACATCGGCGCGGTCTGGGCGCTGCGCACCAAGGGCCGGCCGGGCGACAACTACCTGCTTTTCGACGAGTACCAGCTCACGATCGAGCCCACCGACCACATCCCGGCCACGCTGGAGCTGGCGGGTTTCAACACCCGGGGCGAGTTCGAGCTGTACCTGCACGCCGAACGCCATCGCACCTTCGCGCTGGACGTGAGCGCGGACTTCAAGGACTGGACGCCCCTGGCCACCAACCGCCTGGCCGAGGGCTACTGGTTTTTCACCGACACCACCGCGCCGGGCTATCCGGTGAGCTTTTACCGGGCGCGGGAGGTTTTGCCTTGAACGCCCGGCCCGCGGCGCGGGGTGAGCCGCGCGAAATCGCCGGGCAGGCGCGGCCTGTTCGCCCTGCTGGCGCGCTCAATCCATCACCTCGAAGGCATAGCCCTTGAGGTATTCGGTCTCCGGGATGGCGGGCACCACCGGGTGGTCCGGCGCCTGGGTGAAGACGGCCACGCGCCGCAACAACCGTCGCGCATCACAGGCCGCCGCCAAAATCACGTTTTGAAAGGTCACGGCGTCCACGTGGTGCGAGCAGCAGAACGTGGCCAGCAGCCCGCCGGGCTTGAGCAGCTTGAGCGCACGCAGGTGGATTTCCTTGTAGCCGCGCAGGGCGTCCCCGACCGCCTCGCGCGTGCGCGTGAAGGACGGCGGGTCGAGGATGATGACGTCGTAGGGCGGCACCAGCCTCTCGTGCGGGCCGCGGGCGGTGCGGGCTTTGAACCAGTCGAAGACGTTGGCCGCCTCGAAGGAGCAACGCTCGGCCAGCCCGTTGGCCTCGGCGTGGCGGCGCGCGGCGGTCAACGCCTCCTCGCTCTGTTCCACCAGGTGCACGTGCGCCGCGCCGGCCCGCGCCGCCAGGAGACCGAAGCCGCCCACGAAACTGAAGGCATCGAGCACCTGCGCGCCCGGCCGCAGGCGAACGAGTTCGGCCACGCGCGCGTAGTTTTCCTGCTGGTCCAGGTACAAGCCGGTCTTGTGTCCGCCCAGCAGGTCCACGCTCAGGCGCAGGCCGTGCAGGGTCACCTCGACCGGGCCGGCGAGCTCGCCCGCCAGCAGGCCGTGTTGCTCGGGCAGGCCCTCGAAGCGGCGGCCGGCGGTGTCGTTGCGCTCGATGATGGCCCGCGGCGCCCACACGCGCCGGAACGTCTCAACCAGCAGCGGCTTGCGCTGGTCCATGCCCAGCGCGGTGGTTTGCAGCACCAGCACGTCGGCGTAGCGGTCCACGATCAGGCCGCTGAGGCGGTCGCTCTCGGCGTTGACCAGGCGGCAGGCCGCGGCCCCGGGGAGGTACCGCTGGCGCAGGGCCGCGGCGTCGCGGAAGCGGCGCTCGAAGAACGCGGCGTCCAGCGGCTCGCGGCGGGTCGAGAGCAGGCGCACGCGCAGTTTGGACCGCCCGTTGTAAAAGCCCACGCCCAGGAACCGCTGGCGGTGGTCCTTGACCTGCACCACCTCGCCATCCGCCGCCGGTCGGGTCAGGCGCAGGATGTTGCCCTCGTAAATCCACGGGTGCCCGGCCACGATGCGGTCGGCCTCGCCCGGGCGGAGCAATACGGTGGGCAGGGACGCGGCCGGGGGGCTCGGCGCCGGCGGGCTGGACGGTGTTTCTTCCATCGGCCCGCCAGACTAGCCCGGGAACACCCCGGCTGAAAGCACCAACTGAACGACGCCACGGCCATCGGCGCATTTCAGTTTATGTGAAGCGGTCATCTCTGGCGTAGCGCAGGTTTCCCAACCTGCCGTATCGCCGACTTCCAGTCGGCGAGCCAAGACCGGTCGTGACTGTCGGGGAGTTCGCCGCGTTGGCGGATTGGAAATCCGCGGTACGGCAGACTTGGAAGTCTGCGCTACGGCATCGTCCGCCCGGCGACCCGCGGTCAGAAAATGAAATGCGCCGCACGGCCATGCGGCCGACCGGTACGGGCTCCCGCGCGCGGCGCGCGCGGCAAACACGGCTTGACGCGCGGGTGCTTCCCGGTTCGGATGCCGGCCGCAGCACACACACATCGCACCCCCATGAAAGCTCCATCGAAGTTTTGCTGGTTCCTGACGCTGACGTTTGCAGCCCTGGCCGCCGACACCCGGCTCTACGAGATGCGCACCTACACTGCCGCCCCGGGCAAGTTCGAGGCCATGCAGGCGCGTTTCCGTCAGCACGCCTGCCGGCTGTTCGAGCGCCACGGCATGGCGAATATCGGTTACTGGACCCCGCTCGAGGAGAAGGACGGCGCGGGTGCGCGATTGATCTACGTCTTGGCCCACCCGAGCCGCGAGGCCCGCGAGCGCGCCTGGAAGGCGTTTCAGGCCGACCCGGAATGGCAGGCGGTGTACCGGGCCACCGAGGCCGCGGGTAAACTGGTCGAGAAAGTCGAGGTCCGGCTGCTGACTGCCACAGATTACTCACCGGCCATCGCCCCGCCCGGCGCGGGCGGGCCGCGGGTGTTCGAGTTGCGCACCTACACCGCCGCTCCGGGCCGGTTGGACGCGCTCCATGCCCGGTTCCGGGACCACACCTTGGGCCTGTTTGAGAAACACGGCATTCGCAACATCGCTTACTGGACGCCGGCCGCGGGCGAGTCCGGCGCCGGGGACACGTTGATCTATCTCGTAGCGCACCCCAGCCGGGAGGCGGCGGCGGAAGCCTTCAAAAAATTCGGGGCCGATCCGGCCTGGCAGCAGGCGCGCCGGGAATCGGAGGAAAAGGCCGGGGGCAGTCTGACCGTGCCCGGCGGGGTGAAGTCGGTCTTCCTGCAAGCCACGGACTACTCGCCGCTCCAGTAAGCCAGTAAGCGGCCGCCGGCCGCTGGGTCGGGTCCGCCCGGGCCCCGCGGGAAAAGCAAAAGGCCGACCGGGACTCGGGAAGACCCGGCCGGCGGGGAAAAGCTGGGGACGCGCCGCGCGGTCAGTGCCCGCAACTGCAGCCGGAGCCGCAGCTCTCGAAATCCTCCGGCGCGGGCACGCGGCCGATTTCGATGGTCTTGGTGACGTACTTGGTCACCGTGTCCTGCAGGTCGCGCATCTGTTGCTGGGCCTGGAGGAAGGCCATGGCGACGGCGTTGCCCATGAGCGCCTCTCGGTGCTGCTCGTACTCGGCGATTTCGTCATCGCCCAGTTGCAGGCCCTGGTACTGTTTGTGGTGGAGGTATTCGCCCTTTTCGGCCACGGTGCGGTAGAGCTGCTTGGCCGGCTCGTCGGCCAGGAAGGTCTCGATGTCCCGTTGCAGGGCTTGAAATTCCGGTTGGTCCAAAATGGTCTGACAAAGCTCGAGGGTCTTGGCCAGTACCGGTCCGTTGTTCAAGGAATGTGCCATGTCGTGCGTTTCGTTGCCGCCAAGGTAGCTTGGTCCGGCCGGGGTACAAGTGCTTTGCGGGAAAATTTGCGCCCGCGGCCGCCTTTACTTCGGCGGCGGCGCCCCTAATTTCCGCCCGTGACCGGTAATCGGAAAACCCGGGTGGTGGTGGGCCTGAGCGGCGGGGTGGACTCCTCGACCGCCGCCGCCCTGTTGCTCGAGCAGGGCTACGAGGTCGTGGGCATCACCCTCAAGCTCTGGCCCCAGGACTGCCTGGCACGCGCCGAGGACAAGTGCTGCGGGCCCCAGGCCGTGGCCGACGCCCGTGCCGTGTGCCACCGGCTCGGCATTCCGTTTTACCTCATGGACGAGGCCGAGGAGTTCCGGCAACAGGTCATTCATTACTTCGCCGAGGAGTACAAGGCCGGGCGCACGCCCAACCCGTGCGTGATGTGCAACGACAAGCTCAAGTTCGGCACCCTGCTGAGCACGGCCCGCAAACTCGGCGCCGAGTACGTCGCCACGGGGCATTACGCCCGTATCGAGCGCGACCCCGCCAGCGGCCGCCACCTGCTCAAGCGCGGTCGCGACCCGCGCCGGGACCAGAGCTACTTCCTCTTCTCGCTGCGCCAGGAGCAACTGGCCCGCAGCCTCTTTCCGCTCGGGGATTTGTGCAAAACCGAGACCCGCGCCGCGGCCCGGGAGCGCGCCCTCAAGACCGCGGACAAGGAGGAGAGCATGGAAATCTGCTTCGTCCCGGACAACGACTACGGCGCGTTTCTCCGCAAGTCCGGCCTGGTGGCGCCGCACCGGGGCGAGATCGTGGACCGCGCGGGGCGTGTGCTCGGGCACCACGAGGGCATCGAGTTTTACACCATCGGCCAGCGCCGCGGTCTGCGCCTGGCGGCGCCGCGCCCGTGGTACGTGGTGGACCTGGACCCCGCCCGCAACCGCGTGGTGGTGGGCGAGGCCGCCGACCTGGCCCGCGCGGAGTTCCGCGTCGAACGCTGCAACTGGATTCCCTGGGCGGCGCCGCCCGCGACCCTCGAGGTCACGGCCAAGATTCGCTACAACCACCCGGGCACGCCGGCCACCGTGACGCCGCAGCCCGACGGCAGCGCCCGGGTGCAACTCCACACGCCCCAGCGCGCCGTCACCCCGGGCCAGGCGTGCGTGTTTTACGACGGCGACACCGTGGTGGGCGGCGGTTGGATCGCGCGCTAGGCCGGAGTCGGGGGGCGGCCAACTCGAGAGCGGTCTTGTCAGACGCGCAGTGGCGCTGAAAGGCAACGCGCCCCGCTCGCGCCAGCCGGATCACGCCGGGTGTCTCCGCTGTTGCGCCGGGGCGCGCGCGTGCCATGCTCCGGGTCATGCAAACCCTCAGCCGCCGCGCGTTTGTTCGCCGCTCGGCCGGCGCCGCGGCCGCGTGGACGCTGGCGCCCGCCCTGGCCCCGCTGCTGGCCGCGCCCGAGACGCGCCGCTTCCGCATCGGCGCCTGCGACTGGTCGCTCGGCCAAATGGCCTCGCTGGAGGCGTTCACCGTCGCCCGGGAGATCGGGCTGGACGGCGTGCAGGTCAGTCTCGGCACCGAGAAGAACAACATGCACCTGCGCCAGCCCGCCGTGCAGCAGGCCTACCGGGACAAGGCCCGGGAAACCGGCGTGGCCGTGGCCTCGCTGGCCATTGGCGAGCTCAACAACATCCCGTTCAAATCCGACCCCCGCACCGTCGAGTGGGTGGGCGATGCCGCGGACGCGGCGGCCGCGCTGGGCGTGCGCGTGATTCTCCTGGCCTTTTTCCACAAGGGCGACCTGCGCGACGACCCCGCCGGCGTGGCCGAGGTGGTGCGCCGCTTGAAGACGCTGGCGCCGCGGGCCGAAAAGGCGGGGGTGATCCTGGGCCTCGAATCCTGGCTCAGCGCGGCGGGGCACCTGGACATCATTGACCGGGTGGGCTCGCGGGCCGTGCAGGTCTATTACGACGTGTGCAACTCGAACGACCGCGGCTACGACATCTACCGGGAGATTCGCGAGCTGGGCCGCCGGGGCCTGATCTGCGAGCTGCACGCCAAGGAAAACGGCGCCCTGCTCGGCCAGGGCAAGGTGGACTTCCCGAAGGTGCGCGCCGCGCTCGACGACATCGGCTACGCGGGCTGGATACAAATCGAGGGCGCCCTGCCCGCCGGGGCGGCGCTCGTTCCCAGCTACCGGGCCAACCTGAAGTACCTGCGCGGGGTGCTGGGCGGTTGACCAACCTGCGCTCTGGCCGGAGTCCCTGAGGTGCCGGCGGTTCGGCGACCCGGGTTTTCAGACCCTCCTGTCCTCGGTAGCGAACGCGCCTCCAGGGCCACAATGCAGGCCCGCGACGCCCGGGCCAGCCACTTGCGATCGGCCGAGTGGAGCGGCGATTCCGCAAAACTCACCCGGGCATGCACCGACCGCACTTGCAACAGGCGCCACAGGTGAGGCAGCAGAAGCATGTCGCCCCAAAAGCAAACATCCCGGGCCACGTCGCCGTCCACGGCCCGGTAGTCCAGTCGCGCCGGAGTGACCGGCCGGGGCGGGCTGGCCGCCGCCATGAGCAGCGGCGGGTGAAACGGCCGAACTTCCGTGCCGTCGGTACTGGTGCCCTCGGGGAACACCACCACGACCTCGCCGGCGACGAGTCGTTGCGCCACGGCCTCCACCGCGCCCGGCAACGCGCCGCGTTGTGCGCGTTCGACAAACAGCGTCCCCGCCCACCGGGCGAAGGCGCCAAACAACGGCCAGCGAGCGACCTCGGACTTGGCCACGAAAGTGACCGGGCGCAACGACGCCAGCACCAGCACGTCCAGGTAGCCGAGGTGATTGGCGACCAGCAGGCCCTGCTCGGGCGGACGGCCGGCAGCGTCAACGCTCACGCCGAGGACC
>CAYXPA010000064.1:0-1182 GCA_964466945.1 uncultured Verrucomicrobiota bacterium
TGCTGATACCGCGCGACGGATTCTGCCGGCCCGGCCTCCGGGGGGAAGGCAAAACTGCCGGAACTGGTCATTGCGCTGGCGCCGCATTCTGCCGGCCCGGCCTCCGGGGGGAAGGCAAAACTAAACACGCTGGCCGCCTGCCGACAGATGGATTCTGCCGGCCCGGCCTCCGGGGGGAAGGCAAAACCCACGTATCCCGCGTTACGGCGGCTGCTGGATTCTGCCGGCCCGGCCTCCGGGGGGAAGGCAAAACCGACGGTCAGTACAATACTCACTTCGGCGCATTCTGCCGGCCCGGCCTCCGGGGGGAAGGCAAAACCTCGTCGGCGATAGCGCACATGGCGAGGCAATTCTGCCGGCCCGGCCTCCGGGGGGAAGGCAAAACTCATTGAACAGGCTGACGATGCCGAGGGTGATTCTGCCGGCCCGGCCTCCGGGGGGAAGGCAAAACCGCGCCTGGTCGAGGCCGGCGGGCGCCGCCATTCTGCCGGCCCGGCCTCCGGGGGGAAGGCAAAACCATGCCATTGCGCGCGCGACGGATGTCGCCATTCTGCCGGCCCGGCCTCCCGGGGGGAAGGCAAAACCAAAATCGCTTGCAAAACCAACGCCTGCACATTCTGCCGGCCCGGCCTCCGGGGGGAAGGCAAAACCGTTCCTCCCTCGCCAACCGTACTTCCGGCATTCTGCCGGCCCGGCCTCCGGGGGGAAGGCAAAACTCAAGTCTTGCCAACGGTTGGTGCTCGATTATTCTGCCGGCCCGGCCTCCGGGGGGAAGGCAAAACCGCCAGACATGCGGGTTGTCACGAACCTGCATTCTGCCGGCCCGGCCTCCGGGGGGAAGGCAAAACAGATAGACAACGACGCCGACCGCGCCTACTATTCTGCCGGCCCGGCCTCCGGGGGGAAGGCAAAACGTCGGCGGCTATCGCCCGCCTGCATCGCTTATTCTGCCGGCCCGGCCTCCGGGGGGAAGGCAAAACCGGGCGGAGGATCTTCCGCAGCTGCTCGTAATTCTGCCGGCCCGGCCTCCGGGGGGAAGGCAAAACGAGGCGCTCGTCGAGGTCGGCGCCAGCGCCGATTCTGCCGGCCCGGCCTCCGGGGGGAAGGCAAAACTCGCCCGCCGAGCTCACCACCTTGGCGGTGATTCTGCCGGCCCGGCCTCCGGGGGGAAGGCAAAACGGC
>CAYXPA010000064.1:1282-24430 GCA_964466945.1 uncultured Verrucomicrobiota bacterium
GCGATTCTGCCGGCCCGGCCTCCGGGGGGAAGGCAAATTGAGGGAGAAGCGAGAAGTGAGAAATGAGGTGCGCGCGCCACGGCAGCCATCGAGCGAATCCTTGGTTCGTCTCTGTGCCTTGGTGTCTTGGTGGTGGGCCCGGGCCGGCGCCACGGCGCTGCGCATTCAGGCCAGCCGCAGCCAGACGCTCTTTAGGTGAGCCGGCCGGGCGCGCGAGATGGGGAAGTCCGGCGGTTGCGGGGCGTAGTGTTCGCCAACCACGCGCCGGCCAACCCCGGCGAGGGCGTCGTGGATTTGCCGCAGGAACTTTTCCGGTCCCAGTTCGGCGGCGTTGGTCGCGGCGAAGAGCAGCCCGCCCGGCGTCACCACCGGCGCCGCCGCGCGCACCAGCCGGGCGTAGTCGTGCTCCGCGCGAAACGCCCTGCCGCGCCGCGCGGTGGAAAACGTGGGCGGGTCGAGCAGGACCGCGTCGAACCGGCGGCCCCGGCGGACCAGTCGCCGCAGCCAGTCCAGCGCGTCGCCCAGCAGGAACTCATGTCCGGCGGCGTCCAGCCCGTTCAACGCGAAGTTCCGCCGGCCCCAGTCGAGGTATTTGCGTGAAAGGTCCACACTCGTCGTGCGGGCGCCGGCCCGGGCGGCGCACACCGAGAAGCCGCAAGTGTAGGCGAAGAGGTTCAACACGCTCGCCCCGGTTGGTCCGGCCGGGAAGGCCGGAAAACCGGCCGCCACGTGGTTGACCAGGAGGCGACGGCGGTTGTCGCGCTGGTCCAGGAACAGGCCCACGGAGTAGCCCTCGCCGAAGCGGATTTCGAAGCGCAGCCCGTTTTCGTGAATGATGAAGGCCTCCGGCGCCGGTTCGCCCAGCACGTGGCGCGGCGAAACCGTCGCGCCGGCGCGACCGCGCACGTCCTGGCGCAGCGCCTTGTGATACGCGCCGCGCGCGCCCACCCGGGTCATGGTCCGTTCCAGATGCGCCCACTCGGGCGCGCCCGGCGGTGTCGCGCTTTGCGCCAGCAGATACGGCCCCAGCCGGTCCACCTGCCAGTCGGGCGCCAACGCTGCGGCCTGCGTCGCCGCGCCCGGTTCACCCGCTCCGTGCCAGAGCCGAAAGGCGTCGGTGAGCTCCGGCTCGATGAGCGCCGCGCGCAATTGCCAGGAGGGTTCGGTCTCAAAATCTGCCGGCGCCTCGAAGGCCACCTCGCGCATCGTGGCCGGGTGCCGAAAGACCAGCCGCTCGGCGTGCAGCCAGAGCCGCGCCGCGGGCGCGCCGCCGTACAACGGGTCGCCCAGCACGGGAAAACCGCGCGCGGCGGCGTGGACCCGGATTTGATGCGTGCGCCCGGTCCACGGCACGGCGCGCAGCCAGGTCAGCTCGCCGGCGCCGTCGAGGACTTCAAAACACGTCACCGCCGCTTCGGAGTCCGCGGGCGCGGGCGTGGCGAGGTAGCGTTCGCCCGCGCGGCGCAGGCCCGTGCGGACTTCGAGCGTGCGGAAGCGCACGCGCGCTCGCGTGGCCAGGCGGTACTCCTTGCGGACCTCGCGCCGGGTGAACTGGGCGGTGAGCGCGCGGTTGGCCAGTGCTGTTTTGCCGAAGACCAGCAGGCCGGAGGTTTCCTTGTCGAGACGGTGGAGGATGGCCAGCTCCGCCCAGCGCGGCTCGCGGTGGCGCAACCAGTCATAGACGCCCTCCGTGGCGTAAGGGGCGGGCGCGTGGGTGTTCCAGCCGGGCGGTTTGTTGACCACCAGCAGGTGTTCGTCTTCGTGGAGGACCAGCGGCGGGCGCGTCACCGGGGCGGGTGCGTTCACGCCCTGCAGTTTCGCCGATGCCCTCGCGCGGGCAAGCGGCGAGCCCGCAGCCCCCGGCGGCCGTACCTGTCCCTGCGGTGGTCGGGGTTCAACGCAACCCCAGTTCTGTGAGGCACGCCTGGACCGGAGGCAGCTTCCGCGGGTTGAGCCAGGCGCGCTTGAGCCAGAAACCTTTGAGGACCCGACTGTGGATCACCGCGTCGTCCCCGGCAAAAGGCGCCAGAATTTCCCCCTCGCGGCCGTAAAACTGGTGAGCCAGGTGTTCGGGGTCCAAAATCCAGTACTCGGCCACGCCGTGCTCTTCGTAGGCGGCGAATTTGGGGCCCGAATCCAGGTGGGCGGTGCGGGGGGAGAGCGCCTCGACCACCAACGCCGGCGCGCAGGGTGCGTGCGTGGGACGCAGCCGCGCCACCTGGGCGTTGGTGAAAAAGGCCAGGTCCGGCAGAAGCACCAGACGCGGACTCAAGCGCACCGCCACGACCTCCCGGTACAGCCGGCCCAACCGGTGGGTCTCGATGAACGTGCGCAACAGCAGGTCCACGAAGTTCAACAGGTCGGCGTGCCGCAGGTTGACGGGGGAGTGCATGACCGGTTCGCCATGGATCAGGTCGGCGTGGACGCCGGGTTGCAACCAGTCGAGGAACTCCTCGGCGGTGAGCAGGCGACGGGTTTCGCGGGGCGCCAAGACGGATGCTGCCGGCATGGGGCAAACGTAAGAGGCGCACGGTCGGTGGGCAAGCGGCTTTGCCCTGCGCCGGCCGCGCGCAACCACGCGCCGCCTTCCTCCCGGCCGGCGCTCCGCCCGCACCCGGGGCGGCACCGGCGGCTTGACTCCCGTCACGGCTTGCCCAGCCTGTCCGCCAATCTTGCACCCGCGATGAAAAGCCAAAATCCCGAACGGCCACTCCCGTCCCCATCTCCTCTTCCCGCCAACTCGACCATCCCGGAAATAACGCCCGGCGAAACAGCGGCCCCCACCATCGCTGACCCGGACGCGGCCCGCGCGCTGACCCGCCGCGCCTTTGCGCGCCTCACACTCGGCGCGGGCGCGGCCGTGGCGTTGGCCGGCTGGCCGGCGCGGGGCGCCGAGGGCACACCGCGTTGCATCCGCACCGGCGTCATCGGGTGTGGCAGCGTTTCCAACGCTTACCTGCCCACGCTCAAGGCCTGCCCGTTTGTGGAACTGGTGAGCCTGTGCGACATCAAGCCCGAGCGGGCGCGCCGCCAGGCCGAGCGCTTCCACGTGGCGCACCATTACCCGCACCTGGAGGCGATGCTGGCGGGCGAGCCCTTCGAGTTTTTGGTGGACCTCACGGACATGCAGGCCCACGAGGCCATCAACCGGCGCGCGCTCGAGGCGGGCAAAAATGTGTGGAGCGAAAAGCCCATCGCCAACTCGCTCGCCGCCGGCCAGCAGCTCCTCCGGCTGGCCCGTCGGAAGGGCGTGCGCCTCTGGGGCGCGCCCATCACGGTGCAGAGTCCGCAATTCGCCTTCATGGCCCGGCAACTGGCCGCCGGCAAACTGGGCCGCGTGGCCGCCGCGCACGCCGATTACGGCCACGAAGGCCCGGGCTGGTCGGCCTTCTTCTACGAGAAACTCGGCGGCTCGATGCCCGACCTGGCGGTGTACAACCTCACCACCCTCACCGGCCTGCTCGGCCCGGCCCGCAGTGTCACCGCCATGCTCAGCATCGTCACCCCCGAGCGCACGGTCGAGGACAAGGGCCGCATCCGGGTCGAGGCGGAGGACAACGCGATGCTCCTGCTGGACCACGGCCGGGGCGTGATTTCGCACGTGCAATCGGGCTTCAACTACTTCAACCCCCACGGCCACGACGGCCGCCAGGAAACCCGCCACACCATCACGCTGGTCGGCACGAACGGCTTCATGGGCCTGGTGGGCTACGACTGGGCCCCGCTGGGCGTGGACCTGGCCACAAAAGACGCGCCGGCGTTGACCCGGCACGAGACCGACCCGCGCGGCTACCTCTGGCAACAAGGCGCCGCGCTGGCCGCCGAGTGCCTGGCCACGGGCCGCGAACTCCTGGTCACGCCCGAGCACGCCCTGCACGTGCTCGAGATCATCACCGCCGCGCGCCAATCGCAGGCCACCGGCCGCCGCGTGAAGATGACCTCGACCTTCAAGTGGCCGGTGGTCGCGTAGGCGCACCCGCGCGGCTCACGTCGGACCGGCGTCTCACGCGCCCTACGGAGGTCCCGGGAAATGGACGCGTCTGGCGCACTTCAGGTCTGGAGAACGCATCCCCCACGCGTGCCACCGACGGCGCCCCCGCCGTCAACCCCGTAACGCCGGCGGCCAGCCTGCCGTAGCGCCGATTGCCAGTCGGCGGTACAGCCGATTGCCAATCTGCGCTACGCCGCCCGACAGCGCCGGCCAGCCGGCGCACTCCATACGCTTCGCGACTGACCGGGCGCTCGCGTCGCGCGCTAGCGTTTGGAGTGCGGCAGCTTGCTGCCGCTTTCTCGCTCGGTTGGAACGGCCTACCAAGCCGTCCTCGTCTTGCCTGCCGGCAGGCAGGTGGCAACCCGCCGACAACCCAACGCCGGGAGCACACGCGCCCCCGCGTGCCGCCGATGGCGCCCCCCCCGTCGGCCCCGTAACGCCGGCGGCCAGCCTGCCGTAGCGCCGATTGCCAATCGGCGCCACCCCGCTCCGAGTAAAGCGCCTGCCGCTCCCGACTTCTGCCACCGGCATCGGGCATCAGGCATCGGGCATCGGGTATCCGGCATCCGACCCGGTCCCACAGCGCCAGCCAGCCGATGCCCACCAGACGCTTCGCGATTGACCGGGCGCTCGACTCACGCGCCAGCGGCCCGGATTTCATTTCCCGATTTCCCCTGCCCGGCCCGCGCCGCTACCCTCGCGCGCGTATGAACGGCGCTTCGCCCGTCACCTGGCAGCGATTTCAACAGGAACACCTGGCCTTTCCGGACCTGGGCCTGGCCATGGACTTCAGCCGCGTGCCCTGGCCCGAAACGTTCTTCGCCAAAACCCGGCGCTCGCTGGAGCGCGCCTTCGACGAGATGGCGCGGCTCGAACGGGGCGAGCGGGTCAACACCACCGAGGACCGCCGCGTGGGCCATTACTGGCTGCGCACCCCGGAACTGTTGGCCGGGGCCGCGGACCCCGAGCTGCGTGCGTTCGCCACGGAAATCCCGGCCACGGTCGCGCGAATCAGGGCCTTCGCCGCGCGCGTCCACTGCGGCGAACTCTGCGGCCAGGGCGGGCGCTTCGAGCACCTGCTGGTCATCGGCATCGGCGGCTCCGCGCTGGGCCCGCAATTGGCCGCCCGCGCCCTGGGCCACCCGAACCGCGACCGGCTCCGGCCGTGGTTTTTCGACAACACCGACCCCGACGGCATGGACCTCACGCTGGCCGCGCTGGCCGCAGCCACGCCCGAGCGGAGCCTCGGGGCGGCGTTGGGGCGCACACTGTGCCTGGTCATCTCCAAATCCGGCGGCACGCCCGAGACCGCCAATGGCATGATCGAAGCCGCCCGCGCCTACGAACGAGCCGGCCTGCGCTTCGAGGCCCACGCCGTGGCCGTGACCCTGCCCGGCAGCCGGCTCCACCGCCGGGCCACGGACCCCGCGCGCCCCTGGCTGGACACCTTTCCGATGTGGGACTGGGTGGGCGGCCGCACCAGCGAAACCTCCGCCGTCGGCCTGCTGCCCGCCGCCTTGCAGGGGCTGGACCTGGACGGTCTGCTGGCCGGCGCGCGCGCGTGCGACACCGTCACGCGCGTGCCGGACGCCGCCCGCAACCCCGCCGCTCGCCTGGCCCTGGCGTGGCTCTTCCTCACCGAGGGCCGTGGCGCGCGCGACATGGTGGTGCTGCCGTACAAGGACCGGCTCGAACTCTTCGCCCGCTACCTCCAGCAACTGGTCATGGAGTCCCTGGGCAAGGAGTTCAACCGCGCCGGCGACCTGGTGAACCAGGGCCTGACCGTGTACGGCAACAAGGGCTCGACCGACCAGCATGCCTACGTGCAGCAACTGCGCGAGGGCGTGCCGAACTTTTTCGTCACCTTCCTCGAGGTCTTGCGCGACCACGCCCCGGGCCGCCCGCCGGTGGAGGTCGAGCCGGGCATCACCAGCGGCGATTACCTGGCGGGCTTCCTCTTGGGCACGCGCCAGGCCCTGTGGGAAAACGGCCGGCCCTCGATCACGCTCACGCTCGACGAGCTCAACGCGCACCGGCTGGGGGTGTTGATCGCGCTGTTCGAGCGCGCGGTGGGCTTGTACGCGGGCCTGGTGAACATCAACGCCTACGACCAGCCGGGCGTCGAGGCCGGCAAAAAAGCCGCCGCCCGCATCCTGCGGCTCCAGCGGCGTCTGGTGGAATGGGTGCACCGGCCGGGTGCCTGCCCGCCGCCGGGACGGACCGCCGAGCAACTGGCCGCCGCGTTGAGCCCGGACGAAGACGGCCGCCCGGTGGACCCCGAGACGGTCTTCAAAATCTGCGAGCACCTCGCCGCCAACCCGGGTCGGGGCGTGGTGCGCACCGGCGGCGCGACCCCCGCCGACACCACCTACGGCCCGGGCTGAGGGCCCACGGGGCCGAGCCGGGCCTGCAGGGGTGGTGCGGCCAACCTGGCCTTCGGCGGCGGCAATCTCCCGCCGACCCCGATTCGTGGAGCGCCCGCGCGTGCTGCCGAGGCGCCCCGGTCGTCGGCCCGTAGCGCCGGCCGCCAGCCTGCCTGCCCGCAAGGTAGGGTGCCGCTGCGCCGGCGCCGCCCACCCGGCCGCGCCGCAGCGCGGCCCTACCAACAGCGCCGGCCAGCCGGCGCACTCCATACGCTCCGCGATTGACCGGGCGCCCGACTCGCGCGTCAGCGTTTGGAGTGCGGCTGCTTGCTGCCGCTTTTTCTGCTCGGGTGGCACGGCCAGCCTGATCGCCGGCGGCGGCAATCTCCCGCCGACCCCGCGTTCTCCAGCCGCCACCCCACAACACGCGCTCGCTCGGCGATTTGGCAGGGCCGGGCTGTGACCCGGCCGATTGTGGCAGCGACGGGCTGTGCGCTATCCGTGCTCAGGCCGCTTCCAAAAACGGCGGCAGCGGGCACTCGAGCGCGTCCGCGATGGCCCGCAGCAGCTCCGCCTCCCGCACGGTCAACTGACCGTCCGCGGCCACCGTTTCCGCGCACGCCTGCAACACCCGCCGGTGAATGCCCGGCGCGGCGGCTTCCAGCCGGTCCAGCGCGGCGTCCACCTGGGCGAGATTGCACGCTTCCGGCGGGAGGAACCGCAGGGCGGGCCCGGTCTCGCCCAGACGCGCGGCCCCGCGCGCAAACGCCGCCCGGGCGTCCGGCTCGTTCTCGGCCCCCAACCGGGCCAGGGCGGAGAGCAGCACGGCGCAATCGCCCAAGAGCGGCGTGAGCGCGTAGAACTGCGCCACGCGGCGCGGACGCTCGCCGAAATGTGGCGCCAAGTGCCGCCGCACCAGCCGTTGCAAGGCATACTCGAAGAGGTCAATCGCCGCGTCGCTTTCGACCAGTTGCTGGAGCAGGGCGGTGAACACCTCGTACTGCCCGGGCGAAAGCTCCCGCAAGGCCGGCACCGCCAGCATCACCAGCGGCAAGCGGTCCGCGGGCGGCACCGCCGCCAGTCGCTCGGCCAGCGCCGGCAGTTCCTCCAGAAACGGCCCCGCCAGCTCGCGGTCGAGCGACTCGATCTGCTGGCGGCGCGTGGCGGGTTCGGCGCTGAGCACCAGCCCCAGCACCAGCGCGGCGGCGCGTAACGGTTCATGCGTGGCCGCCACGAGGTCCGCCGGCAGCCGGTCCCGTAGCGATTGCGCGTAAGCCAGGTGGCCGGTCTCCGGTTGGCCGGCCGCGGCCAGGGCCACGGCGGCGGGCACAAGCGACGCCGGACGGGTCGCCGCGGTGCCCGGCAACCCGAGTGGACCAAGCACGCCCCCGGCGGGCGCGGCGGGCGCTCGCTGTCCTCCCGCCGCCCAGCGTTGGCGCGGTTCGGCGTCGGGCGGGGCGTCAGCGACCAGGGTGGGAAAGCGGCCGTCGAAGTCCGGCTCGAGGGCGCGGATGCGCTCGACCAAGGGCGGGTGGGTGCTGAAGAGCGCCAGCCAGGACTCGCGCAGGCCGTTGCTGAAAAAGAGGTGGCTGGCCTCCTCGGCCTTCGGGGTGTTCAGGCGCGAGCCGGCGGCCAGGCCGCCGATTTTCTTCAACGCCCCGGCCAACCCGGCCGGGTTGCGGGTGAACTGCACCGCCGCGGCGTCGGCCAGGTATTCGCGCTGGCGGGAGACGGCGCTCTTGATGAGGCGCGCGGCCAGCAACCCGATACCGCCGATGACCAGCAGGGCCAGGCCGATCAGCGGCACCACGTTCACCTCGCGCCCGCCGCGGGAGCGCCCGCCCCGCACGCGCAGCAGTTGGCGGCCGATGATGGTGAGCACCAGCAGGCCGTTGATGATGCCGATCAAGCGCAGGTTCAGCCGCATGTCGCCGTTGAGGATGTGGCTGAACTCGTGGGCCACCACACCTTGGAGTTCGTCGCGGGTGAGCAGGCGCAGGCAACCGCGCGTCACACCCACGGCGGCGTCGCGCGGGGAAAGCCCGGCGGCGAAGGCGTTGATGCCCTCTTCCTCGCGCAGCACGAAGACCTGCGGGGCGGGGATGCCCGAGGCCAGGGCCATTTCTTCCACCACGTTGAGCAGCCGCCGCTCGTACCGGTCGGTGGTGTCCGGCCGAACCGGCGTGCCCCCGAGCATCGTGGCCACGGCCGCGCCGCCGCGGCTCAATTCGATGATCTTGGCCGCGCTGCCCAGGAACACCACCAGCGTGGTGCCCAGCGCCACGCCGGCGAAGAGGTTCGGGTCCCAGAACCGGCCGCGCTCGCTCAGAAAGATCAGGGCAAAGACCGCATACAAGGCCAGCACGGTCAGCACCAGCGCCACGGCAAACCAGAACACCAGCACCGTGGTGCGGCGCCGGGCGCGGTCCTGGCGGTCGAAGAAGTCCATGACCTCAGCGCGGTCCGGCGCGCCCCGCGAGGGGGCCGCGCCGGGCGGAAGGGGTGGCGGGGTTTACTTGAACGAGACCTTCGGGGCCTCGCGTTGCTCGGGGCTTTCCACCACAAACAGCTCGGCGGGGCCGAAGTTGAAGGCGCCGGCGACCAGGTTGGTAGGGAAGGTCTCGCGCGTGGTGTTGTAGGTCATCACCGCGTCGTTGAAGGCCTGGCGGGCGAAGGCGATTTTGTTCTCGGTCGAGGTCAGTTCCTCCTGGAGCGCGAGCATGTTTTGGTTGGCCTTGAGGTCGGGGTAGGCCTCGGCCACGGCGAAGAGCCGGCCCAGGGCGCCGGCCAGGCCGGCCTCGGCGCTGCTCAGGCCCTTCATGCTGGCGGCGTCGCCCGGGTTGGCGGCGGCGCGCTGATTGGCCGCGTAGGCGGCGTTGCGGGCTTGGATGACGGCCTCGAGCGTCTGGCGCTCGTGGGCCAGGTAGCCCTTGGCGGTCTCGACCAGATTCGGGATCAGGTCGTACCGGCGTTTGAGTTGCACATCAATCTGCGCGTACGCGTTTTTGAAGCGGTTGCGCAGGGTGACCAGCCGGTTGTAAGCGCCGACCACATACAGCGCGATCAGCAGCACCGGCACGAGCACCACCACCAACAGAATCAGAAGTCCGGTCCACATAGGTTGCCTTTCGTTTCAGGGAATGCCGTGGTACCCGATTGCCGGGGCGGGCACAATTACATTTTCCCGCCCCGGCTGGAACGGCGCTCCGCCCGCACGGGCCAACAAAAAACCCGGCCAGCCGGGCTGACCGGGTGTGTAGCAAGGCACGGTGGCAGGGTTCAGGCCCGCTGGCGCCAACGGCGCAGACCCACCGCCGCCAGACCCAACAGGCCGGCCGTGGCCAGCGCGCTGGCCGGTTCCGGCACCGCCGTGTACTCGATCTGGTCCACAATCTCAATCAGCCCCGGCCCAAGCTGGCCGCCTCCAGTGAAGGGGGCTCCGCTGGCGTCGCCGTACCAGAAAAAGGCCCGGTCGAACGGCCCGCCGCTGTAGCCGATGCTCTGGTTCATGATGTCGTCCAGGTTCATCGTCGAGCTCACCGTGGCCACGGGAAACCCGCCGGACCAGATTTCCAGCCAGGCCAGGTCGGAACCGAGGGCCCAACCCGAGTCATCATTGCCAAACCACAGGCTCAGCGACGTCACCGGCACGGTGAAGTCCATCTGCAGCTTGCTGCCGTCACCGTCATCATCAACGGCCAGGGACCTGATGCCGATGCCCTGGGGGCTGTAGTTAGAGATGTTGAGATCGGCCCCGGTGGTATCGCTGAACTTGACCGTAGGATGCCCCACGGCGCTGAAGCCGTTGAGGTAGTAACCGGGCGCGTCGGCCTCGAAGTCAATGATGGCCGCCCGCGCGAGTCCCCCCAGCGCCAACGCCGAGGTGAGTGTGAGGATTGTTTTTGTCGTCATGTTTTACCCGTTCGTTTGGTTTTTTTGTGTTTCCCGATCACGGGGGTCGCCGGCCATACGCCAGCCCAACCACCGCAGTCGAACGGGTGACAGATTCTTTATGCTGACGACACTTGTCAATTTTTTTTGAAGGCGATTGAGCATGGAACGCTTCCCGGATTTGGTGCGGCCGGAGTCCGGCCCTTGGCTGGAAGGCGGGGGATGGCGGCCGCCCGAACTGGCAAGGGGAGCGCCCGCGCGTGCTGCCCACGGCGCCAACCGCTCCTGGCCTTGCCTCGTAGCGCAGGTTTCCAACCTGCCGTACCGCCGACTTCCAGTCGGCCCCGGCAGGTTGGGACGCCGCGCTCCGGCGGGTGGGAAACCCGCGAGACGGCAGACCAGAGGTCTGCGCTACGGGGCCGCGCCGCAGCGCGGCCCTACCGACAGCGCCGGCCAGCCGGCCCTGCCTGCGGCGGGTAAAGCGCCGGCCAGCCGGCGCACTCCACACGCTTCGCGACTGACCAAGCGCCCGCGCCGCGCGCCAGCGTTTGGAGTGCGGCAGCTTACGGCCGCTTTTCCCGGCTTCGCGTCGGACCTTCGGTATCCGGCTCCGGTATCCGGCTCCGGTATCCGGCATCTGGCATCCGGCATCCGTCTTCCCCCGCGTGTCCACACGCCGCGGCGGGTTTTACAATTGCACCGGCTTCACCCGCTGGCCATCGCGGAGGCGATTGCCCGGATGCAGAATGACCGTTTCTCCCGGCTGCAGCCCTTCCAGGACCTGCACGTCCTGCGCGCCCGCCCGGCCGGCCTTGACCGCGCGCAGCCGGGCGCGGCCCTCCTCGACCACAAAGGCCGCCCACTCCCCGCCCCGACGGAAGAGCGCGCCCGATGGCACCCGGACCACCGCGTCCGCTTCCCAGACCACCACGCGGGCTTCGACGCGGTAGCCGTCGCCCAGGCCGCGCCGCGCTTCCGGCGGGCTGACGAGGTCGGCAATGACGTTGACGCGCTGCTCCTCGACGCCGAGGGCGGAGACCTTGGTGAAGGCGGCCGGCTCGACCCGGCGCACGCGGGCCTGGAGGACCTGGGGGCCGCCCCATTGATCCAACTCGACGGGCGTGCCGGGCGCCAGCGCCGCGCCGTCGCGCGAGAGCATTTCGATGACGACCTCGAGGTCGGCGGGGTCGCCCACTTCGAGCAACGGGGCGCCGGCGCTGACCACGCGGGCGCTGGGGTCGAGCACGCGCAGCACGCAACCGCTGGCGGGCGCTCGCACCTCGGTGACGCTCCGCGCGGGCGCAGCCCCGCCGGCGGGTTCGCCGAACTCGGCCAGCGCGGCTTCAGCCTCGCGCAACGCGCCCTCGGCCACGCCCAGCTCGCGCGCGGCGGCTTCGGCGCGCCACTGGGCGACCTCGAGTTCCTGGATGGACACGGTGCCCTCGGCGAAGAGCCGTTGGAAGCGTTGCAGTTCGTTGGTGGCAAAACGCAGCGCCGCCCGGGCGCGCTCGACCTGTTCGGCCGCGGCGGCCCGGCGCGCGGCGGCCAACTCGCGGCTGCGCGCGTCCAGCAGCGCCGGCGGCAGGGGCTCGATCACCGCCACGACCGTTTCACCCGCGCGCACTTCGTCCCCGGGGTCCAGCGTGATGCGGCGCAACTGGCCGCTGACCGGCGCGGTGACCAGGTAGCGGTGTTTGACGCGGGTCTTGCCTTCCTCGGTGAGAAAGACCCGCAAGGGTCCGCGCGTGACGGGCGCGGTCTCGACCGGCACGGGGCGGGGCCAGAAGCCGGCGGCGATCAGGCCCAGCAACAGCGCCAGCGCCAGCCCCGGCAGCCAGCGGCGGGTGTGGCGGTTGGCGGCCGCGGCGCGGGGCCGGATCGTCGGGGCGGGAGCAGCGGGGGGAGGGTTCATGGGTTATTCCGGCGCCTTGAGGGCGCTGACGAGGTTGATCCGGTCCAGCCGGCGCAGGACCACCAGGGCCGAGGCGACCGAGGCCAGAAACACCGCCAGCGCGGCGAAGGCGTAGTTCGACGCGGTCAACACCACCGGCACGCGCACGGTCTCGGTGTTTACCGCGGTCACGATGGCGGTGGCGAAGCCGGTGCCCAGCGCCAGCCCGAGGGGCAGCGCCACGGCGCCCAGCAGGCTCAACTCGGTGAGCAGCACGCCGCCCACCTCGCGCCGGGAAAAGCCGATCACCCGCAACGTGGCCAGCTCGCGCGCGCGCTCGGCCAGCGAAATGCGGGCATTGTTGTACACCACGCCGAAGGACACGATGAGGGCCAGCACCAGATAGACCTTCTGGAACAGCCCGATGCTCGCCGCCGTGGTCCGCCGGAAATTTTCGCGCAGCGACTCCTTGATGGCCACCCAGCTCACGCGGGGAATCGCCTTGAGCGCGCGCAAAAACTCCGCCTGCCGGAGCGGGTCCACGCAGAAACTGGCGCCGGACACCCGGTCGCCCTCGCCCAGGAGGCGGTTGAGCGCGTGCAGGTCCATGTAGGCGGCCACGCCGGCCAGGTCCTCGGCAGTGCCCACCAGCGGCGCCCGCAACACCGGCCGGCGGCCCTCGAGCACTTCAATCACCAGCTCATCGCCCGGGCGCGCCTCGAGCACTTCGGCCAGCTTGGCGGAGAGCACCACGCCGTGGGGCGGCAGGGGGATGCGCCGGTGGTCCGTGCCGATCACCCGGTTGTGCAGCGCGTCGGGCAGTTGCCCCTGCAGGGGAAGCTGGCGCTGGCGGGGGCCGTGCCGCAACCGCACAAACGCGGTGCGAAACGGCTCCATCGTCTTCACCCCGGGCAGGCGCCGGAACGCGTGGGTCACGGCCGGGTGGCCCGGCTCGACCAGCCCCACGCTCAGGTCCTGCCGCTGGAGGGTGTCCCACTGGTAATCGAGCACGTAGGCCACCGAGTCGCGAAAGGTGTTGGGCACAATCAAAATGCCCGTGGCCAGCGCCAGCCCCGCCACGGTGAAGAGCGCCTGCACCGGGCGGCGCTCGAGGTTGCGCACCGCGATGCGGAAGGTGTGCGCGAGCCAGCGCGCGATGCCGGTGCGCTCGAGCAGCGCGGGGCGGTAATCGGCCGGCGGCTCCGGGCGCATGGCTTCGGCGGGCGGCAACCGCGCCGCGCGCCGCACCGCGCTCCAGACCCCCAGCAGGGCCGCGCCGGCGCACACGCCCAGGGCCAGCCCCAGCGCGACGGGGTCCAGACGGAACTCGAGCGCGGGAAACCGGAAGAAGTTCGTGTACAACCGCACCAGCCGCTGGCCCAGCGCGGCGCCGCCCGCGCTCCCCAGCGCCGTGCCCAGCGCGACCATGACCAGGGCGAACTTCAGGTAATGCGCCGCGACCTGGCGGTTGGTGAAGCCAAACGCCTTCAGGATGGCAATCTGCTCGCGCTGCAGGTTCAGCAGGCGCGACAAAATCGCGTTGGTCATGAACGCCGCCACGCTCAGAAACACCACCGGGAAACCCACCGACAGCGCCCGCAGCACGCGGATTTCGTCCGAGACGCGGATGTCCGAGGGATGGTCCGCGCGGCCAAACGCGCCGCGGCCGCCGTACGGCTCGAGCAGCCGGTCCACTGCGGCGATC
Organism: uncultured Verrucomicrobiota bacterium; assembly: GCA_964466945.1. GTDB lineage: Bacteria > Verrucomicrobiota > Verrucomicrobiia > Limisphaerales > J093 > DSVZ01. The sequence goes on from CAYXPA010000064.1 coordinate 15,124, forward strand.
ACGGTCGGTTCGCTCGCGCCGGGTTCGAGGGTGAGGGTGACGAAATTGAAGGCGTCCTCGAGGTCGAAGGCCGCCGCCACCTCGCGGTAGGGCATCCAAAAAATGCCGTAGGTGCGGTTGTCCGGCAGGGCCGCGCCGGGGCGCGACTCGAAGACGAACTCGGGCGAGAGCACGATGCCCGCGATCCGCAAACTTTGGCGGCGGCCGTTGAGCAGCATCGTCACGGAATCGCCCGGTTGCAGGCCGTTGGCCTCGGCGAACGCCTCGCCCACCAGCGCCTCGCCGCGCCGGCCGGGCTCCAGCCAGCGCCCGCGCCGCAAGAACAGGCGGTTGAGCTCCGGCGGGCCGACGTCGGGCAGCGAGCGCACCTGGCCGCTGGCCGGTTCGTCCAAGCCCTCGAGGTCCAGCGTGACCTGCATCGCGATGCCCGGCTGCACCGCCGCCACGCCCGGCAGCGCGCGCAGGCGCTCGGCCACGGCCCGCGGGGCGCGCTTGAGGTGGGCAAACACCTCGGCGAAGCGGTGCGCCCGGTAGTACTCGGCGCGGGTGCGGTCGAGCGAGTAAATCAGGCTGCGCGCCATGATCATCATCGCCAGCCCGCAGGCCATGACCAGGGCCACCGCGACGGTCTGGCCCTTGAGGCGGGCCAGGTCGCGCGCCAGCTTGCGGTCGAGGAGGGACACTTTCACCAGTTCAGGCTGCTGGCCGGGCAGCGGCGGGCGTTGACGCGCAGGTGATGCACCCGGCCGTCCATGAAGTAGATCACCCGGTCGGCCAGGTCCGCCATGACGGCGTTGTGGGTGATGATGACGGTGAGCGTGCCCAACTCGCGGTTGATGCGCTCGATGGCCTCGAGCACCACGATGCCGGTCTTCACGTCCAGCGCGCCGGTCGGCTCGTCGCACAAGAGCACCTCGGGGCGCTTGGCGATGGCCCGGGCGATGGCCACGCGCTGTTGCTCGCCGCCGGAAAGCTGGGCGGAGAAATGGTCCAGCCGCCCGCCCAGGCCCACCAGGTGCAGAGCCTCCTCCGGGTCCATCGGGTCGCGGGCGATCTCGGTGATCAGGGCCACGTTCTCGCGCGCCGTGAGGCTGGGGATGAGGTTGTAGAACTGGAAAATGAACCCCACCGCGTCGCGCCGGTAGCGCGTGAGCGTGTCCTCGTCCGCCGCGGTCAGGTCCAGGTCGCGGAACCACAGTTCGCCGCTGGTCGGCGCGTCCAGGCCGCCCAGGTTGTTGAGCAGGGTGGTCTTGCCGCTGCCCGAGGGCCCCAGCAACACCACCAGCTCGCCCGCGTACAAATCCAGGTCCACCCCCGCCAGCGCCCGCACGGCCGCCGGGCCCTGACCATAAACCTTGGTGAGGCCGCGCACGCGAAAGACCGGCTCGCGCGCCGACGCGGCCGTTGTGTTATGGGGCATCAAGACCATCTCCGCCACGCGATTGGTAGCAGCCGCGACGGGGGGCAGCAAGCGTCGTTGGAACGGCGCTACGCGCTCGAAGATCACGCGAGCAAGCCGGCGTGCGAAAGCCAAGTCAGGCACCGCGCGGCGCGCGTCCGAAAATTCGCCGAACCGTGTTTACGGGGGAGAAACGCGGTACCCGACCGCGTGCTCGTGTAACCAAAGGCCGTCGAGACTGGCCGGGTGAACGCGCAGGCCCGGATACCGAGTTTGAGCACCGAGCAGAGCGTCCCGCCAACGGACCAATTCCACATGCCCGTCGCCAAAGGCCACGGTGGCGCCCCGGGAGTGACGCCGCGCCGGGAAGTCAATGATCGTCAGTGGCACCGGCGTGCCCAAGCCGTAGGGGTCGCCGGTGTTGCTCAGGTCCACGGCGAAATACCCGTCATTGATCATCGCCTCCTCCTCATCGAGGACGGTGAACGTGCGGCTCGGCGCCATCAGGTCGTGTGAGCGCCGAAAGATTGGATAGTTGGTCCCCGCGCCCCAAAGCCAGCGCGGCTCGGCGTTCAGCCGCACCGGGTTCACCCGGCAGTTCAGCGACAGGCTGCGCACCGCATCCGTCCGGTCGGCCGGGCATTTGAACAGGCGGGGGTCTTTGAGGTGCGGCGCCAACAAGGTGCGCGTGGGGTCCGCAAGCGAGTCCGTATCGCGGCGGTCCGCCGGGTCGGCCATATTGCCATAGGCCCAGTTGGGCACCAGTTCCCGTCCCGCGAGGCCGTCGTAGTTCCAGGGGAACCGCTGCTCGTGGTCCGCGGCATATAGTTCGATCGCCAGCGCGACCTGACGCAGATTGGAAAGGCATTGGGTCTTGCGGGCCTGCATCTTGCTTCGCGCCAGCGCGGGCAACAACAAGCCCAGCAACAGGGCGATCACGGCGAGGACGACCAGCATCTCTACCAAAGTGAATGCCCCGCTCGGGGGCGGCCATTTCCCCGGCCGGGGATAACGGCTTGAGCGGAATCCGGTCACCGCAGAAACTCGCCCGGTGCTTACTTTGTTCGCGGCACCCACACACTCACCTCCTCGCTCGCGCAAATCTGCCGGTAGTGTGCCTCGATCGCCTCGGCCAGGACCATCGGAGACAGGTCGAGCCTCGAGGCGAACAGCACCTGCGCGGTTTGTGCCCGGATTTGCGCCGCCAGTTCCACGTTGTCGAGTTCGCCAACCCAATATCGTTTTTTGGGCAGCACCGCGTACCACGGCAGGGGCTTGAGACCGCAGTACACCGCATAAGGTCCCGGCACCAACTGCAGCATGATTAGCGGGTGGGAGCGGTCCATTGAGCTCTGTTCCCGAACACACCGGACGATCGGATTGTCCTGCCAACGACCGACGGTTCGGACACGACGCATCTCGGCTGCGAATGCTTCACCCCATCCCCAGACGCACGCGACGGCAAAGGCGGCTGCCAGAAGCCTGCCACCGGTCTGCAGCCAGGCACCCGGTCGGGCGGTCACGCTCCACCGAATGGCCTGCCAAAGCCCGACTCCTGCCAGCAAGGCCAGAGGCACGCACAGATGTAACGAATAATAGTTCCACCACGGGAAGTGAACTGCGAATACCCATGCCACGGCGGCAACCCACAGCCCGAGCACGACGGCGGTCCAACGGCGGGGTGATCGAACCAGACACAACAGCCCTCCGACGGCGGCCATGCTGAAGAGCGGCTGCCAGGAAAACCAGTCCCAGCGGAAGCGGTAAGCCGCCCGGGCTTCGGCATCGAGCAGCGGATAGGTAGTGAAATGGGTGCCGAGCAAGTGCCGCCATGGTGCTCCATCGCTGCACACGTGCCAAACCGCTGCGGTCGTCGCCACGAAGGCGAGCAGGGCGACCCCCAGCACCTGCCAGGACTGCCGCCCTCCGAAAGCAAGAAGTCCAACGGTTGCCAATCCACCCACCACGGGCACGACACTGAGGGCGGTTAACTTGGTCATGGCCGCCACGCCCAATACACACCCCCCGAGCGCCGCCAGCAGCCATGACCGGCGGCCCACGGCCGCCAGCAGCAACCAGGCGCCCATCACGCCAAGCGACAACGCAGGGATTTCGAGGGTGATAGATGCCGAGGAAGGAAGAAACAAGGGACTGGCGGTCAAAAATCCGGCGGCGCAGGCAAGTTCCCCCAGGGAGAGTCCCCAAACCGCGCCCACGCCACAGACCGCGACCAAAAGAGTCCCGGCAAATACGAAGGTTGCGCGCCGAAACCACTCCATGTCTGTTTCCCCTCCATGGGCCAAACCGCTCAAAGCCAACGTGTAGAGCGGTGGTTGGTCGTTCCAAATCTCGCGGTACAACCGATGGCCCCGGGCCACGGCGATCACCTTGTTGACCTCCATCCACTCATCGCCAGCGTTCGAGAAACAGGCGAACGCGCCCGTGGCCTCGTGCCACGCCAGGAGAAGCAACGCCGCACCGGCACCCACCAGCGGCTTCCGCCAGGACGGCCGACCCGCCTGAGACAGGAACGGTGCCGCTTCCGCTACCACGCTATGGCGAGTTTCGCCGCACATTCAGGACGAGGAACAGACCCGCACCCCCCAGCAGGGTCAGCAAACCGACCGTTACAACGTTCGTAGCCTGAGTGCTCCAGAGAAGAGCAACTTCGGCAAATACCCAAGGCAAGGGCACGGCTCGCTGGATGTGAAACCGTAAATAAACCGATACACCGCCGAACAAGCCGTGAACCACAGCAGGGCCACTCCCGCTGTGTGGTCGCTGAATCGGCGGGAGACCTGGACCGTGGCAACCGTCAACTCGGCCACCGCTGCCAAAGCCAGGACAATCCCCGTTGGTATTTCCAATACCGGATCGGGCGATTGAAAGAACGCACGCAGGGCGGCCAGACTGGCCAGCTTCAGAACAGCCGTTGCAAACAACACGAAGGACGCCACCCCTCGCGCGCGAGAGCCACATCCCTTGGCCGCACGAATCACTGGAAGCAAGGCCACCACTCGGGCTTAAGTGTCGCCGCCGCCACTCCCCACCACACAACGATTCGTCTGAAAGGTCCTAAACGGACCATACGATCCGCCATAACAGATTTGGTTTTCTTCACCATCCTTCATCATCATATAAACTCTGCGGCATTTGCGGGTCGTGATTGTCCATCCAGAGGAGCCCGGGGTGAGCAGAAGAGTTTGCCGGGACACGTATACTTCCCACGACGGCTCGGACTTGGCCCAGCCTGACCAGCGGCATTCGGGATCGTTTGGGTATCCCGGAGGATACGCCACTTCACACTGTGCCGTCGCGTCAATTCGATAACATGCTGGCTCAGTGGTTGCTGAGATTGTAACCAGAATAGCTCCCGCCACGACGGTGAGCACGTTGGACCAATTTTTTGCAATCATGTGCGTTTTGTTGGTGTTGTTGTTTTGGCTTTTCGGACGAGAATCGCGGCGACCACCGTGGCCGTCGCGATCAAAGCAATGCCACCCCATTTGATCACGCGGTACGGCAACACCCATCCCAGGAACACGACTTTCCTCCACGAGGGGTGGCTGGCCGGAAACATCACGATTTTTCCGTCCCGAATCTCCATGACCGCGTAAAAACCTTCCTGCACATAGGACTCGGGTCGGAAGTGCACCAGAGGAATGGGAGAATCGTTCAGTTTCAACGAAAGGAGTTCCACTTTGCACACGAACGGATGGTCGGGAAGGTCGGGATCATAAACGCTGAAAGTGACGGGGATAAAATTGGAGGGTTCCAGTTCCCCTCGAATCCGGAACCTGCTCACCCCGCCCACGATGTCGTCGCCGGTCGTGGTCCCACTGAGCTTGTACCTGAGGCCATCTCCGGAGCGTTCGACATGCTCGATCGTCACCTTCTTGAAAAATCGGTCGCTAGAGGATTCGAACCCCTCGGGCGTCACTCGGAAATCGGTCTCGTCTTGCAAGGGTTCGCTGCCGAGGCGGAGCAATGCCAGACCCAGGCGCGCCACGGCGTAATTCAGCGTCAGGGTGAGTTTTACATGGTTGGTCTCCTTCGAACTCAAATCCCGTGTCCGGACAATCCGCAGTTCGGAAAAATGCCGTGACGCGGTCCAGAACTCGTCTTCACAACGGCCAACCGCGTCCACCTCACGGGTGAGGACCTTGGCCCGCAAAAGTTTCTCAGACGGGGCTATCTTGACCACGTAATTGGACCCGTCAGCCACCAGCAGCAGATATTTGACCTTGCCGTCGGATTGCGTCCGGCGTGCGACCAATTCGCGGATGCGCGGCGGTTCCTTGAACCAGGCCTGCAAGTCCAACCCGGCTGGGTCAGCGAAGGCATCCACGGCCAGCACAAAGCTTGAAAGCAGCATAGTAACAAGCCACCGTCTGCCAATCCATGGCGCGGCTGACGCCCCGAGGCTCGCCAGGGCAGACTGGCGATATTCGGGCGATGGATCCGTTTCCGCCATATGCTAATATTCTTTACCGCTTGCCTGTGACCTACGTCGAGTCACGGGTTTACGTGATGCCTTGCCTGGCCTGGTTGACCAAAAAGCTGTTTCACTGGGTGATAAGTTGCAAGACCATTTCGGTTGACCGGCGTGCGCTTTCCGAGGTCATGGTCAGCCGGGCCTGCCGTGTTGCCATAGGCCCAGTTGGGCCACGGTTCCGTTCCACCAGACCATCATAGCTACAGGGAATCGCTGCCTGTGATCTGGGGGTACAGTGCGAACACAAGCACGACCAACTGCAAATTGGAAAGACCATGCTTCTTGCGGGCCTCGACCAGGTCAGGGCACAGCCGGCCTGGCAAAAAGCGCGAGTCCGGCACGTACCTCCAAGCATTTCTCCAACGAGGCAAACTCCTGTCCACCATCCGTCGTCTGGTGTAGGAATGCGAGGGTTTCTGCCAAAGCTCCCGGACAATCGGTCTTGGGACCCCGTGAGTATAGACTGGCAAAAAGGAGCGGGGACTGTCACATGCCCAAGCGTCTTTCTAAATCGTAACTGTCCGTCCGCTTCGGCAGCATCGGCGAAGTGTCGGCGATGTACTTGTGTACAAAGAGGGCCAAATGCTTTGCCTGAGTTGCCCGGATGTAATGATTATCAAGCCACGATTCCCTACCGGCCTTGTACTCCTCCTCGCCAACAAGCAGTATATCAGGTTGCCATCCTTGGACCTGTGACAACAGCTCCGATTCACTAAGTCGCTCCGACCAGAATCGTTTTGCCGGCAGCACGGCGAGTGGAGGGGGCGGGAGCACCCGGGCATGAAAGGCATAGATACCGTTACGGGTGAACATCCAGTGCGCGCGCGGGGCATAATGCCGCAGGGCTTGCACGAGGGGGTTGTACGCGACCCGCTCGCTTGAACTGATGGCCAAGAACTCAAGAGCAAACCGTTCGCCCCCGTACACCGTTCCCAAGGAAATCAGCAACACTTGCACCATCAACGCGCCGGGGCTCAGCCAGCGACTCAGCCGGGAGGGTCGGGCAAAACCTCCATGTAATTTGGACACAGCATCCATCGCTAAAGCAAAAAGCCAGGCTAGGGGAATGGCCAAGTGCAGCATATAGTAATCCCACCAAGGGCGGTGGTGCAGGTGAACCAACAGCGCAGTAACGAGCCACACCAGCGGGAAGCAGAGCCGGGGCCAGTCCCTTCGCCAGACGAGCAGCCCAATGCCAACAAATGCTCCGGCCACACCTTCCGGGATATCTGCCAATTGGGCGAGCGTAAAACGGTAGCTCTGCTCCGACGCCAGCCTGGCCTGCAATACCGGGGCGTGATGAGAAGCCCATAACAGATCATAGCCGCCACTGCCCATGACACAGCCCATGAACGCATAGGTGCCCACCAGCGTTCCCAGCCACAGGCTCACAGCCAGCAAACGGAGCGTCCAAAGTCTCGCGAAGCGGCGGGGACGTAACTTTCCGGGTCGGGACGGGATGTCCGGGCTTCGTGCATCACTTCCAAGGCGACCAAGGCTGTAGGATGACCGAGTGCCTCCGGGACACAAGAGCAGTTGGAGCAGCAACGCAGGCATCAATATTCCCGCGGTCAGTTTGACTTGTAGCGCCGCCGCCAGCGTCAGGGCTGACCCGACGATCCAGCCGGGGTGGAGCAAACGACGCCGCTGTTCCAGAAGCCAGCCGGCGAGCAGTCCCAGGGCAAACGCGGGCACTTCCAGCATTACCGAGACCGCCAGGGTAAGAAACATCGGGGCGGCCATCAAAATCCCAACACCGGCCACCGCCGCGACAGACCCGATTTGCCCTCGGATCCAGTGCGCAAATATCCAGACCAACAGGGCGCCAAAACCCGCAGCCAGCAAACGCGCCGCCAACAGCGAAGGTCCTGTAACAGAAAAGAGACCTGCCAGCAGCAGGGTATGGGCGGGCGGTTGATCGTTCCAGCCATCATCGTACAACGCGTAGCCCCGGTGGCAAAGAAACGCCTTGATCAGCTCGAAACCCTCATCACCGCCGATTTCCAATGCACTGCCCAGCGGCAGGCCGCTAGCAATCATCAAAAAGATCACCACACACCCACCGGCAAATCGGCGTTGTGAATGCCGGATTGAGTCACCGGGCTTTACGGTTGACTCGTCTGTTTTGTGCCTCACGCGCACTGCCCAGAATCAGAAAAACCAGGCTGCCGGTCAGCCAAAACAGGAGCAAGACGATCAGGAAGAAATTAACCGACCGAGGTGGCAGATACATCCAGGCCGTCACGCCACCCAAACAGCCGCATGGCTGATCAACGCCCATTAACCACAAGGCGACGCGGTAAAGCAGAAACACGAAGCTGGTCAAACCCAACAACAGCAAGCTCCGGTCCCACTCCGGGCTTCGCCATGCCATGAATCCCAACCAGACCTCCCACAGCCCCGTAAGCGCCATAACGGCGGCCCAGGGCATTTGTGTCAGCGCCTCGGTGGCGCTCGCCGTCCGGGCTGTCGGAGCTGTCAGCCGTTTTGCGCACCCGACAAGGATCAAGAACAACGCGGCGGCCTTGATATAAGGCTTTACCAAGCCGACAGCCCTCGCCTGCAATTGCGCGTCCGTGCTCCCCAGCGCGCTGCGCATAAGGTCACCTCCCCGCGGCACTCGTGCTGCAGTGCTGCCCACGCGCTCCGCCGATGATCCAGACCGTGTATGCCAGGGTTTATGCCTTGGCACGGCACTGTCTAGTGGGGTTTCCGAAACAGAACACCTCCGGCGCCAAGGTATGCACCGGACTGTTTAAGTACGAGAGCCACAGTTCGCACCAGAAGGCACGAACTCGTAGTAGGTGCCTCCCTCACACCTGAGTACGTACTCTTGTCCATTGACCTCGGCAATACACACGTATCTGCAGGTGACCGTGGTGCCCGTTGCCGAGAAAGAACGCTGACCTGTGGTACCGCTATTGGCGCCAACGTCTCGCCAAGACTGGGTACCGGAAGCATTGCAGCTTATTGGGTTTCCATCCCGATCATACCCCGTGCATACCGTGTTCGGGCACACGGGCACGATGGAATGGTAACAGATCAGCGCATTCGCCGTTGTCCACCCGGTGAGGATCAGAACTACGAGCAGTGTTCGTTTCATAGGTGATGGAGGTTTCCAGCAATGCCGCCCGATGGTTTGTGTGCTTGCCGGTTCCGGGCGTAGAACCAGAAGCAAAAAAACGCCACCGTAGCCACAATTACAAAGAATCCCAGCCGCACCCATTTGTGCTTGGAGGGGTGTATCCGCCACGCCTCGGTGGGGAGCACGGTCCGGTAGACTTGACCGCCTCGGTGGACCCATCCCACGTTGTTGGTGAACACCATGACGGTGAGGTTGGTCCAAGCGGTGCCGGGGGGAAGAAAACGGCCCGGAGTGTATCCCGCCGCCGGTAAATCCTCCACTCCCAGGC